>JAJTYZ010000001.1 GCA_021463515.1 Chthoniobacterales bacterium
CAGCATCATATCCCACGCCTTCGGGAAGCATGAGGGTGCGAAACACGCTGACGACACCGTCAGGCTGCGCCAACGCAATGGAAACGGGTACCGAACGCGTGTCTTTCGCCACGAGATCGCGATAGGCGCGTCGCCACAAAAACGCGGGTAAGAATCCCGTAGCAAGCGGAGGGCGATGAGCAGGATTAACAGGTAGGAAGGATATTTCGGATGTGTTCATTTTGAAGAAATGCCGTCCATGCGGCGAAAAGTTTCCATGGCTTCGTATTCCGCCAAACCAATGCGATCAATTTCTGCCGCAACGGAACGATCCAGCGAGCCTGTTTCTTGCCACGCTTCGTTGGAAGAAGGCGTCTGACTTCGTTGACTCTGGTGTTGATAAATCGCTTCAAGTTTGTCCTTCATTTCCGAGGGACTCAACGGCACGACCATATCCGTTTCGTAAATTGGCCATGCTCGTCCGGTGTCAGGATAAATCCACCAGCGGCAATCTTTTTTCCATGCCGCATCCTTAAGCGATCGCCATGCCGCACAAAGTACATCAAAACACACCGCCGCAACACCGCCGGGAACCGCATCCAGTCCCGAAGCAAAAATTTGATGCGGACGAATCTCCGTGAGTAATTCGGCGAGTTGTTTTTCATCCTCCGCGCTCGGATGAAACTGCCGATAGCGCCCCTTTTCATAAAATGGCAAATCAAGAAAACGAACCCGCTCCCTGCCGACTTTGAGCGTTGCCGTAGCCGTGAGAGATTCGCCTCGTCGAAGGAGCGACTTCAGCCGCCGAATTTCTGCCGTGTCGCTATCAAATTCTTTTTTAGCTTCAAGCTGACGTCCCACAATATTCGCCAGCTCCGCCGCATCATCTCCACCCGCCGCCATGCCGGAAACGAGGTCAATCGCCAATCGCACTAAGGCATCGGGCACGGCAAGATTTCCCGAGGTAAGATAAGCCAACGTAACTTCGTGCCCCTGATCCCCCAGCCGATGCAAGGTCCCCCCCATCGAGCGCTCCACGTCGAGCGGCTCGGCACTCAGTACGAGAACCCGTTTGGATGCCGGCAGCGCACGTTCGGGGCGCGTGCTGTCATCCGCCTCCGGCTTGCCCCCGGGCCATCCCGTGATGGTGTGTTGCACTTCGTTGAAAACGGCGACGTTGAGATTGTAAGCCGGGCCATGACCCGTGAGCAAATCCGACAGGCTATGCTTGGCATAATCTTCATCCACGAGTTTGAGGATAGGTTTTTCTACACGTCCGGTGAGCCACACTACCGCCTTCCGCTGCAACGCCGGTGTCCAATCCACAAAACCAACGCGCCACGGATGATCAAAACGCGTCAACTTTCCTGCCGCCGCA
>JAJTYZ010000010.1 GCA_021463515.1 Chthoniobacterales bacterium
GAAAAAAACGGGAAGTCTCGTCAATCGTGTGATCTACGACGCGCAGACGATTCAGCAATTTATCAACACGGCATTAGCGGCCATTTCCAACAGCTTTGTCGCGGTCATCATGTCTCTCACAATTATGGCATTCCTCAATTGGCGCATCACCCTTTTCTGCGTCGCCACATTACCAATTTATTTTGCCGTAATTCATTTTTACCGCGGAAAACTGCGTCAAAAGCATCACGAGGTCAAAGAACGTCAGTCCATTCTCGCCGGACGCCTCGGCGAAACATTCGCGGGGATGCGTGTGGTGAAATCTTTTGCGCAAGAAGACCACGAGCGGCGACGTTTTGTTTTAACGATTAAGGATAATTTTTATAGCGAGATGGAGCTGCCCATGTTGGGCGTAAAAATGCAGGGCGTTATTGGAGTCATTTTTTTCTTTGTCTATTCCGTAGCCATCATTTTTCAAGGGATGAGCGTAGTGAACAATCAAGCGTCCATCGGCAGCTATGTCGCTTACACGGCGTATTTGTGGATGCTCTTTGGGCCGATTGATGTTTTGTCGGCACTTATTCAATCCAGCACGAATGCCCGCACGGGATTTGAGCGCATACTTTCCTTGCTCGATACCAAACCCAATATCCAAGAAGACGCTAATCCCGTCACGTTGACGAAAATTTCGGGGCATGTTCAATTTGAAAATGTCGGATTTTCTTATGCCGATCGAGCGACCATTCGGAATTTCACACTCGATGTTCAGCCTGGAGAAGTGATTGCTCTCGTAGGCCCCAGCGGAAGTGGAAAGTCCACGATGATGAGCTTGCTCACGCGTTTTTATGATGCCACCGAAGGACGAATCTTAATTGATGACGTGGATGTAAAACGGCTCAAATATGATGTTTATCGGCAGCATTTGGGCATTGTCTTGCAAGAGAACTTTCTTTTTTCCGGAACTATCGAGGAGAACATCCGCTATGGGCGTCCGGAAGCACCGATGGAAGATGTGGTTCGTGCCGCACAACTCGCCAATGCGCTCGAATTCATTAAGGAAATGCCCGGAGGCTTTCATGGGCAGGTTGGCCAAGGCGGTGTTTCGCTTTCCGGTGGGCAACGTCAGCGTATTGCCATTGCACGTTGTATTTTGAAAGACCCTAAGATTCTTATTTTCGACGAAGCAACAAGTGCGTTGGATAATCAAAGTGAGGCTCTAATCCAGGCTTCAATGAATACCCTCATGAAGGGACGAACGGTGTTTGTCGTCGCCCATCGGCTGACGACAATTCAGAAAGCAAATCGTATTGTGGTGATGGATAGTGGAAAAATTGCGGAAGTTGGAACGCATGAAGAACTGCTGCAACGCAAGGGGGCATATTATGAGCTTTATCGGCCCAAGATGCTCAATCACCCCGAGGCACTTGCTCACGAAATGCAAGGGATTCGCTTGGTATGATTCCTTCTGATCCAAGACCTGCCAATATCCAACAGCAACTTCGTAATGTTCGTCGGATTGTGCTGTGGCTCTCGGGAATTTGTGCCGCCATGCTTCTTGCGTTAGCGGCGTTTATTCCCATTGACGAAAGAATTGAAGCGACGGGGCAGGTACGTGCGGAACGCGATGTGCGACTTTTTTCGCCGGAGGATGGCGTTCTAAAATCTATCGAAGTTCGCGAAGGCGACCATGTCGCCCAAGGGGCTCCGGTTTTTCATCTCGACGACACGCAGCATCGTGCAGAACTCCAGCAAATCGAGGCCAGCCTCGAAAAAGCTCGTAGCGATCTCGATGTGCAAAAAGCGCGTCTCGAACGAACATCAAAACTTCCGCTTCCCAAGGAGTTTTGGCATTTGCAGGAAGAACTTGGCGTGACGCGGGAGCGCACTCGCCAAAGTACGGTCGAATATGAACGCGCTCAGCAACTCGAACAGCGTGGGCTGATTAGCCGCCAGGAAACAGAACGCGCTCGGCTTGCGGTGGAAATCGCGCGGGCTGACGAAACCAAGGCGCAGGAAAAAATGCAAATCGTAGAAAAAGGATTTGAGTCTTCCATCATCAAGGAGTCGGTCGCCGAAATCCAGGCCGCCCAAACAGCGGTTCACGTTCTTGAAGTTGAACGCCGCCTTCGCCTCGAAAGTATCGAACGTTGCATCTTGCGTGCGCCCGAGGAGGGGATTGTCACTCTCTTAAATAAACGTCGTCCAGGAGAGCGCATCCAGCGTGGAGAAGACCTTGCTCATATTGCCCATGGTGGTGCTAAGCGAGTGGATATATTTGCCGGAGAAAATCAGTTTTATCGCGTCCGGCTCGGACAACGCGTCCTCATGAAATCAAAGTCCTTCGACACCTTGCGTCATGGCTACATCGAAGGGCATGTCACAAAAGTTGGTATCGAACCGGAAACTTCGGAAGAAGATGGAATCAATAATCCCGCAGCCTACCGCGTGGTTGTCGCCATTGAGCATACGCCCATTGAATTGAGTATTGGCTCTACGGTGGAAGCTCGCGTCATTTTCCAACGCATCCCGCTTTGGAAACTTGCTCTTCCGGAAAACCTGCGTTGAGACTTAACTCTTCGATTGCGCGTCGTCAGAAGCTTTGTCCTTTGCACTATAAAGAGCCGCATCATCAGCACTGAGATGCCCAATCACGCGTCCGTCATCGAGATCATTCACCGTTTCCTCACCGAGGCGCTTAAACAAACGATGTAAGTCAACCGAACCTCCGATGGTGAACCATACAGAAGTCACGACGCCGATGATGCTCGGAACAATAAGACTCGATATTTTAAACCACTCGGCCCACCACGAATTGGGCCATGGCCAAATCGCATTCCAAATAATGAGGACCACAAAACTGCCAAATGCCCAGCCTATGGAATAAATGAAAACGGACCATGCCAGAACTTTATCTCCACGCGTGTATTCGGAAGTAACACCCAGTATTTTTTGCCAAGCGTTTCGCAATGTGAGGCGTTCGTGGGTCACCACTTCTTCTCCCGGGCGCGTGTAGGCACCTCGATGAAGCATTCGGTCGAGATTGAAAGCTTTTTGCTTCCCGGTCAGCAGCGAAACAATGACATAGGATGTCACGCTGGCTAATAGGCCAATGAAATAAATTTCCTGCGAATTAATGGGAAATTGATCAGGGGTAACGCGCCAAAGAATGTAAGGCTCAAAGGGACGGGAAATTCCTTCGATGAGCCATTTAGTCATTCGCAGTAATCCCGCAGATTCCAACCACGGATAGAGGGTAGCGACCCACATTTTTTGAGCAATGATACCGCCGGTTGCAATTCCGGAGCCCAAGATAAGTGCTGTATAAGCACCAGCGGTAGTTCCGCGTTTCCAATAAAGTCCGCCTACAATACACGGCCCTGCACCTCCCAGCCAAATCGCGCCGGTGATGGCAAAAAACATGATGATAAAATCAATTTGCGCAAAAAGAGCGGAAAACATGAATGCGAAAAGAGCAACACCCACGATGGCCATACGTAGCCAGAAAAGTTGTTCTTTAGGGGTAAAGGGCTTTTTCCGAAGCGGCACGACAATGTCTTGTACGATGATGCTGCCCCACGAGTGCATGTAGGACGTATCGGTGCTGACGAGCAGAAAAATGCAGATCGCCGCAAAGATTCCCGTAATACCAATAGGGAGAATATTTCTCAATGTCATGGGGACGAGCATTTGCCCATAAATCGAGCCATAGGTCTGGGCCGTGGAAGGATCATGGGTTGCGAGAGTTGCTTTCACCACGGAGAGCATCGGTTCAGGCGCCGCCCCACTCACGGCCTCGGAGGATTCAGCGGCATCCAATACACGCGGCTTAATTCCCGTATCCATGAATGTCCGAATTTCCTTTTTTACCTCACCAAAATTTTCCCCTGACGCCACATCATTAACAGTTTTCCACGCCAGCTCCTGCCGAACGGCCTCTCCTTTCGCTTCAAACTTGGGATTGTGAAGATAGGCATAAGCGACAATGGCGAGGACGATGAACATCATCGTAGAAAAGCCCGCACGCCATGTTCCTAGAACCGCGCCCATCTTCTGTTCATGCGCATTTAAGGCAGCGGCATTGAATCCCTGATTGCCTGCCCACGACATACGATTGAAGACTTGAGAAAAAATGCCGACGATAATGTAAAAGAGGTTAAAGTCTCTCAGATTGGAAATATCGAAAGGATTGAGGAGGCTCATGCCTTCCGGACGATCAAGGAGCGCGGGGGCAATATCGCTAGACCATGAAAACCGGAGCAGCAAATATCCCACCACAATCGCGTAAAGCGGGTAGCTGAGAATCCCCTGAATACAGTCCGTAACCATGATGGTGATCTGTCCACCCGCATTGGCAATAATCACGGCCACGGAGAGAAAGATCGCCATCACGACTCCCATCATCGGAAACGACAGCCCAAAAACCGTGACTTGGAGCGGGAGATCGAAATAGTAAATGAGAAAACGTGCGCTCACCGCAGGGAAAATCGCGTAATTGATCACGCCGGAAATGGATTGAAGAATCCCCGCAAAAATTCGGAATCCACGGCTATAACGAATTTCCAAAAATTGCCCCATCGTCATGGCGCGGGTTTCACGAAAGCGGTAAATACAATACCCCGTGAGCAAAAAGATCATCCCCAGCGGAATGGTCAATCCGTTCCAAAAACTAAAAGCAAACCCCGAGGTGTAATAGACTTCAAACAACGCCACCGCGCTGATAAGGCCCATCCCAGCCTCACCACCTGCCACGCAAAGCACATAGCGACCGGCCACACGCCCTGCGGTGAGAAAGTCAGCAACCCCTCTGACATAGGCCTGCGCTTTTAGCGCAATAAGAAACACAATGACCATCGGAATGGTGACAATAGCCCAGTCAATCCAGTGCATCGGGACACTCTTTCTAAGCCTCAGCCATTAGGCAACCGTTTTGCTCCTCACAAAAAAACTTTTTTTCGTGACGTGCCAAAATAAAGCTGACAGCACTGCTACAACTTCTTCCAAAAGCTCACTTCCGCCAGAACGTGTTGGAATTTGTGCTGGGTTTCGCGAATGACGAAAGGGACTTCACTCACGCCGCCGATTTGTTCGAAGTGAGGCTTTAGAGCCACGCGTAATCCATCCAAAGTCGTGACTTCCTTGCCATCGCGTTTAAATCCGCCAAGCCAATGTTCGCGCGGCGTGTGCTCGACAAGCCATGTTCCTGGTGTGGTCACCATGAGAATTCCTCCCGCAACCATTCTCTCGTGGATGCTCGAAAGGAATTTAAGCGGCTCATAAAGACGATCCACCAAATTGGCGGCGAGAACAAAATCGTAATCGGAAAATTGCGGTTTCAAATTACACGCATCCGCTTGGAAAAACTCCACTTTCTTCCCCGTGGATTCCAACCCGAGTTCTTGCAGCGTCACTTCTTTTAATTCTGTGAGTTCTCCCTCTTTGATCAATTGGTAACGCAGAGGATCACCCTGCGCCAGGGTCACGCCATGACGAATAAAACGTGCGGAGAAATCCAATCCCGTGACGAAGTCAAAATGCTTCGCCAGTTCAAATGTCCCTCGTCCGGAAGCACAGCCAATATCGAGGGCACGCTTTTTAGGGCGATCGCCGAGGAGAGGCAGAGCTTTTTCCACGAGAGATTTTAGGAAATTTGGAACGCCAAAGTAGGATGCACCGTAGTGCGATTCTGCATATTCCGAGAGCAGTTTATCCGTTTCATAATGTGAAGGCGGTGGCGGCGCATCTTTTGCCACCACATAACGAAATCCTGCATGTTGGAAAAAGTGGCGACGGAAAGCATAACGCGAACTCGGCTCCGCTTCGTTGCCGCCGGAAATCCAAGAGCCGCCTTTAATGATGGCATGACGATCATCAAATGTCGGCGTGGTGAAGTCATCATAATAAGGATGAATCTCGAAGCCATTAAATGGGTAAATTGGCGTCTCTGTCCATTGCCACACATTGCCAACGATGTCGTGGAATGGCCCGTGGGCAAAACCATCCACGGGCGTCGAAGAGGCCCCGTGATCGAGATAGAGATTGGCATCTTCCCCGTATTTCCATCCGCTCACCGTTACCATTCGATTCCACTCATCTTCGCTAGGTAAGCGCACGGGTTGCCCGGTTTTTTCGGATTTCCAACGGCAAAAAGCACGTGCTTCGTGAGCATTGACTTCCACTGGCCAATTCCACGGCATGTCGCGGACTTCGGTCATTAAGCGCAAGCCCCATGTCTCGCCATCGGGCACCCAAAACTCCGGCTGATTGGCTTTGCTATAATCTAGCCACTCCGCCCCTTCTTCGTCCCAAAACTTTCGTTTTTCATAGCCGCCTGCTTTTACAAACTCCAAGTACTCGCCATTGCTCACCAGTAATTGCGAAGCCTTAAAAGCCGGAACCTCTGCCTCGTGCGAGCCAAACTCGTTATCCCAACCGTAAAGGCGCGTCCCCTCACGGCTGCGCCCCAAGGTTACCGCTCCCGCAGGAATTTCAACTAAGCTATTTTCAGGAGTTTTGCCGGAATTTTGATGAGGCACCCAATCCGCGTGTGGCTGGATGTATTCTAACTTTTGTTGGCGGATGAGAACCGATGATGTCTCGACGTGAATGCGCTCATGTTCAATGCCCATGACAATCGTCCACCACGGATGTTCCCAATTCACAGGAAGCGTCAGCGGCGCATTGTCAATAATGTCCACGACGATGCGGCGAAGTTCATCACGGTACGCCTGCACTTCTTCCACCTCGGGCCAATCGTAATGGGCATCGTTCAAATCATCCCAACTCATCTCATCAACGCCTACGGCAAAGATAGATTCCATGTGCGGATCAATTCGCTTCTCTACGAGACGGGCTAATAGCAGCTTGTTGATAAAAAAAGTCGCGGTGTGGCCATAATAAAAAATCAAAGGATGGCGCAACGGAATCGCCCGCTCATACCACGCTTCCCGACAACCCAGTGTCTCAAACAACGACTCATAGCGATCATAGGTCGAAAGGAAGTAGTTCTTGAGAGCCGCGCGAAACTTTTTGGGGTCGCTCTCATCTAGCGGTAAACGATGAATAAAGGGACGCAGCGCGGCGTCATGTTTAGTACGGTTTTTATTTTCAATCGTCGTCGGCATAACTTTCTTATCGTATCACGAGGGTCAATTTTTGTCGGACTTCCAACCGAAGAGTTGGCGATCGCAAATGATCTTCGCGACGGCAGGTGGAACGGATTTTTCCCATTGTGAATCGCCCGCACGTAGTTGGGCGAGTACTTCGGGTGACTTAATGTGGAGGATGTCGGCGCGGTAATTTACGATGGGAACGATAAAATCATTGTCGCGCAAGTAGGCATAGAGATGTCGAAGCTTGGGATTAATGCGCGGATTATCCGCAGTGACAATAGTTCCATCGTCAGCCATCCGCGGGTAGGCATAGAGCCGTACATTGGTCTTAAAAAGTCGCCCCAATCCCTCGAGGATGTCGCCTTCGAGGTTGGTGTAATATTTTTCCAAAAAGATTTCTTCGAGGCTGGGCACTCCGAGTGCCAGCCCTATCGCTTCATTGGTATAGCGAGCCACATAATCCACAAGCTGGTAGTATTCGCCAAAGTTGGAAACCAATACCGTTTGCCCCAGCGCGCCGAGAACGTCCGTGCGATCCAAAAAATCACGCGGGTTAAGCGGGCCGGTGCTCAAAAGGTTTTGCATCGTAATTTCGGCCAGCGTGATTGTACCAAACGGAGCATCTTTTCCCCGAGGCTCGAAGTCGTCATGTGCACTGCGGAGCATTTCGTAACTGACATACGTTGGGGGACGAAAACTGCCGCGTTCGATGAGGACGGCACGTTTGTAAAACTCCTCGGTCGGTTGCAGGACTTCCCCATCGGGGCGAAACATCGCCGCTCGTCCAAGTCCCTGTACTATGAGCTCGAGACTCATCAGTCGGTTATCCACCTTCTCGAAATCCGGTCCACTAAATCGAATCATATCCACCTCAATCCGCTTCGGCGTGAGATCATCCAACAGACTTCCAATGAGTTTTTCCGGCGTCGCATGCAAGCGGAACGCGCCATAGATGAGATTTACGCCGATAATCCCAAGTGCTTCTTGCTGCAAAACGTTTCCCTCATCCAACATTCGTACGTGAATGATAATTTGATTGGCGGGACCATGAGGTTGCGTTTGGAAACGAATGCCGATCCAGCCGTGCGATTCGTTGTGCCGATGATAGCTACGGGTGGCGACGGTATCGGCAAAGACAAAGAACGATTTTTCGCCGCCCATTTTGTCATTAAGGCGTTCATGTAAGAGCAGGTATTCGTGGTCGAGCATACCGAGCAAACGTTGACGACTCACGTAGCGATCCACGGGGCCATAGATGGCGTCGCTAAATGTCATGTCATATGCCGACATCGTTTTGGCCACCGTGCCTGCGGCACCGCCAACGTAAAAAAACCGTCGTGCGACCTCTTGCCCCGCGCCAATTTCCGCGAAGGTTCCATACACCCGGCGGTCCAAATTCAGTTCCAGTGCTTTCCGATTGACCTGTTGGTTTAAGCCATCTGCTGCCATAGGCACCCATCATGCGATGAGTCGCCCTAGACGGCAACGGCGAAAGGCGGAATGCTGCTTGCCAGCGGAGGGCTTCCACCGTGAGATAAAGGCTGATGAAGGAAATCGGACCAGACCCCGCGAAAGCTTCGACATTGGCGGGTGTGATGACATGGGACCCAACGGCGCGGCGACGAACGTTTCTCTCCCTCTGCCTCCTTCCCTCGCTTCTCGTTCTGCTTCTCGTGCTGGTTTACCCGCTATTTTACAATGTCCTGCTCTCGCTTTCTGATGCGAATATCAATCGCATCCGTGAATGGAAAATCACGGGGTTCAGCCAGTACGTTCTCATTTTTCAAGAGCCAAAGTTTTGGGTGACATTTGCCCGCACGGTGATTTGGACGGTCGTGAGCACGTATGCGCAAGTGATTATCGGCGTCACTTTAGCTGTCGTACTGCACCAGCGTTTTATTCGTGGTCAATCTGCATGGCGCGTTTTGCTTCTCCTCCCATGGGCCATGCCGCAGTACATTGCAGCTCTGACATGGCGCAGCATGTTTCAAGGCGAAGCGGGCGCGGTCAATGCACTGCTAGGCGGACTTTTTGGATTGCCACCTATGGAATGGCTCACATCTCCCTTTGAGGCATTTGTCGCCGTCACACTGGTGAATGTGTGGATGGGATTTCCATTTATGATGGTGATTGCGCTTGCCGGATTGCGCACCATTCCCAATAGCGTTTATGAGGCCGCTCGCTTGGACAAGGCTTCGCCTTGGATACAATTTAGCAAACTTACAGCTCCCCTGCTGCGTTCCGTCATGCTTCCCGCGACAGCTCTCGGCATCGTTTGGAATTTCAACAACCTCAATGTCATTTGGCTCTTCACCAATGGCGGCGAACCAGGAGACTCCACGCACATTCTGGTGTCCTACGTTTACAAAGCGGCATTCACCTATTCGCGCTACGGATGGGCTGCGGCATTATCTGTGGTAATTTTTATTATCCTTTTTATCTTCGTGCAGACCTTCCTGCGCGTGGGACGTCAAAATACGGAGCGTCCGTATTTTTAGCGCGTCAAATACCAACGAATCATTTCCGGCCCAATCGCCACCCAGACGAGTGCTCCTGCGGCAAGGTAAGGGCCAAAAGGAATGCGCCCCGCCTCACCGAGTCGTCGCACCGCCAGCAAAATGATTCCGGCCACCGCTCCAATCACCGAGCCTGCGGCGATACTAAACAACGCTCCGGGCCAGCCCAAAAACGCGCCCAATGTGAGCATAAATTTGACATCGCCAAAACCCATCGCTTCACGCGGAATCACCACCGCGTGGATTGTCCCGCTCCAGCCTTTCGCTTCATTGTAGCTTGTGTGAACATCGCCGCGAATGACGCCACGCGTGCGTAGCTTCCAAATTTCTCCCTCTGTCGTGTGCAATTCAAAGGTGTCCGACGGACGGTAAAAAACATCACGTAAATCCCAATCCTCTTCTCCGATTTTGAGATGAGGCTCTTCATTGCTCCCTCCGAGTGCAAAAGTTTCCACCGGATCGAGGTCAAATTTTTTACGACCAAAAGCAAGCTTTCCGAGTTCTACCACAGTAAACAGCACTGCAAATCCCACACCCGCTCCAAACAAACTCATTCGTAGTCGCTCTTCCCACGTTGCCGCCTCGGGATGAAGTCCGGCCACAAACACACTCAGCACGACACCCGCAACCGCACCTCCCACGGTAATGGAATCCGGCAAAATCATGTGTTCCAAATCAATGAAAGTTCCGGCAATCAACAACGCCACAAACACCATGTAAGCCACGGCAAGACTCGGCGGAAATGACAGCCAGAGCGCGAGGAAAGAGAGAGCCGTGAGAAGCTCCACAAGCGGATAGCGACCGGAAATTTTAACCTTACACCCCGCACAGCATCCACGCAACACGAGCCAGCTCACCACAGGAATGTTTTCGATCCACGGCAGGGAGCGTCCGCAGCTTGGGCAAAAGGATCGCCTTGGTAATGCCAAACCGATGCCTCGCGGCAAACGATGAATCACCGCATTGAGAAATGAACCGCAGATGAGACCGAGGCCAATAACAAGGGCGGACAAAAATAGAGGATTCATTCCTTCGGAAGTTTTTCTTCCACCATTTCGCACAGGACATGGAGGAGAAATTTCTGCGCTTCCTGAATACGCGCCGTTGCCGAACCAGGGACTATGATTTCCATATCTGCCGACCCCTTGGTAAATCCTCCATCGCGCCCCAATAAGGCAATGGTAAAAATTTCGCGCCTTCGAGCTTCGGCAATCGCTGAGAGAATGTTGCGGGATTTTCCCGAGGACGAAATCACAAGAAGCACGTCTCCCGCTTGACCAAAGGCATGAACTTGACGGGCGAAAATATCCTGAAATTCGTAATCATTCCCAATCGCCGTCAGCAATCCCCCATCCACGCCAAAGGCGAGCGCGGGATAAGGCCGACGGTCCCCCATAAAGCGACAGGAAAACTCCGTCGCAATATGCGCCGCATCCGCCGCACTCCCGCCATTCCCGCAAAGCATCAATTTGCGTCCGCTCACCAATGCCTCCAAAACTTGCTTCGCGGCGCGGGTGAGAAGTTCTTCAAAATTTCGTAGGGAATCGAGAGTTTGTTGGGCTGCTGCAAGGGAGTTTTGAAAATGAGTCATGTCGGTGCAAATCTATCGCTCGCCCAACATCCGAAATGCGTGACGAAGTTTCATTCAAAAGGTCAGCATTCCGAGAGCATCACGCCTAAAGCAAGACAAATTGCGTAGGCATACCGCATCGTTTGACATCTGCGGACAAACCTTCTTTGATTCCTTCCTGTGATGAATCTCCGCTTTGGCCTCCTGTTGGCATCTCTTCTGCTTGCATCCTGCGTGACCCCCTCCCCTCCGGCGGTTGAAATGCCGCACGCGGCGGTGCTTCCCCTGGCTCTCGATGACAATTTTCAATTCCGAAAATTCAAACGCTTCCTCAATCAGCTGGACCTCTTTCTTCCGACGAAAAGTGAAACTCTCATTTTCGAGCGCAATCGCGCTAGCTTTGGGGCTCTTTCCGCCGATGAAGTGCGTCAACGCCAGGGCACAATCTTTGACTTTTTCTGGCGTGCGCGACGTCCGGCGGACATCACGATTCGCTTTGAATACCGCCAAGAAAAGTTGGGTAATGCCGTTCGTGCACAAGAAACATCCGTCCAAAACGCCCATGGCAATATGAAGACAACTTTTGCCGTGGTGGGTGACAATTTCCACTGGGATGGGCCGGTCACGGCATGGCGTTGTCTCCTGATTGAAAACAATCGTATTGTCGCCCTCAAACAATCCTATCTGTGGAAATAACTTTGCGCTGTTTCAGTAACTCTTCGATGCAATCAACCTCCTCCTTGCGCTGCTAAATTGGATATTCCTATGAGCCTCCAGTCATCCGTGCAAGTCGCTGTTGTCGGCCCTACTGTTTGGATTCGCGTGGTGGGACGTGGGTCATTCCAAAACAGCACCGGTCTCAAAGAACTCGCGGCAAAAATGATGGCGCAAGGCCATCGCGAATTCATCATTGACCTCAAAGAGTGCGAACTTATGGACTCTACGTTCATGGGCACACTCGCAGGGATTGCCCTTCGGCTTGGGGAAAATGGAAACGTCAAAGTCCTCCGCGCCAATCCGCGCAATCATCAAGTCCTCTCCAATCTCGGACTTGATCGCCTCCTCACGTTGGAAAGTGACTCAGAGCAAGCGGTGCCCGTTCTCAAAATGCAGGACACTCTTGCCCCGTCCTCGCCGCGTGACACCCAGCGCGACACGATCATTCAAGCGCATGAAAATCTCGTAACTGCCAATCCCGAAAATGCCATTCGCTTTAAGGATGTTCTTGATTTTCTTAAAAGCAAAGACCCCGAGGAGGAAAGTGCGGACCGATAAACTTCGGCACGACACACGCTAAATCTCCCACGTACGCCCGACATGCAAACGGCCCTCCTCGTCATTCTCGCTCTGCTCTGCGGCTTTTTCGCATGGCAAAGTGCGCGTCAACGCCGTGCCATTGCAACGCTCAGAGATGACTGCCGTGAGCTGCAGACGGAGGAAGAGGGAGTCTTTGATTTTCTTCGTGGACTAGGCGAGGCCTTTGGCGGTGGCGCGGAACATCGTCAATTGCATCGCCTCATTGTCGAAAGTGCCGCACGTATTCTCAAAGCGCACGGCGGCGCCCTTTACCTTGTGGATCGCTCGGGTGATTCCCTCACGCCGGCTTTTATAAGTCGTTCCTGTGCGCCTCTCGTCAAGATTCCCGATCATATCCGTCAACAAGCCGCCGCGAATCCCGTGGCGATGGAAAGTTATCTGCGCCTACAATCCATTCAACCCGGCGAGGGAGCACTGGCGCGTGTCTGGAAAGAAGGCGGGGCGCGGCTTTTTACATTTGCGGATGCGGAGCTGACGGGATTGACCAACGAAGGCCAACAAACCACTTCGGCACTCGTTGGCTGCCTCACTTATCGCGAGAAAATTCTCGGCGTTCTCGCCGTGGTGAATGGTCCCATGAGCTCCATTTTTGGCTTTGAAGACCTCATTGTTTTTCGCGCTATTGCCGAACAATCCGGCTTCGCACTTTTTACCGAAGCTGTCTATCTCGAAGCAGGGGAAAAAAGGCGCCTCGATAGCGATTTGCGCACAGCCCGCGAAATTCAATCCATCCTCCTCCCCTCCTCCGCACCGGAAATTGCCGGGTATGAAATTGGCGGACTCAATATCCCCGCACGTTATGTGAGCGGCGATTATTTTGACTATATCCGCATTGACGAACATCGCTGGGGAATCGCGATTGCCGATGTCTCCGGCAAGGGAATCCCCGCCGCGCTCATCACCGGCATGTGCCGCAGCGTCTTACGAGTGGCCGCCACCGAAAGCATCTCGCCCACCGCGGTCCTTCAGCAGGTTAATCGTCGGCTTTATCCGGATATCAAAGAGGACATGTTTATCAGCATGCTCTACCTCGTGATCAACACCCGAAACAACGAAATCCAAATTGCCCGCGCAGGGCACGATTCACCTTTGTTGTTTCGGGCTGACGGACGTGAAGTCACGCAAATCAATCCGCCCGGGCTAGCCGTCGGCATTGACAGCGGTGGCGTCTTCGATAGGGTTCTTCGTGAGGAAACCGTTCGGTTGGAATCGGGCGATGGAATTCTGCTTTACACCGATGGTGTCACAGAAGCTCTCGACCGGCACGACACGGAGTTTGGCAGCGTTCGTCTCACTCAGGCAGTACAGGCCAACGCCGACAAAGGTGCGGCCACCACGGTACGAACGATTGCAGACGACCTGCGTGAATTCGCAGGAAATGCTCCACAACACGACGACATAACCCTTATTTTTATTCGCAAATCATGAGCAACAAACACAAACATAAGCCTACTCCCGAGCCTACGTCGGCAGAGGACAAGGACACGCAACCGAAGATAGAGCCGGAGAAGGCCGCAACGAATGACACGCTTGCCACCGATCTTGAAAAGTTTCGTGATTTGGCGCATAGAACGGCGGCAGATTTTGACAACTACCGCAAGCGGGCTACACGCGAAAAGGAAGATGCCATTCGCTATGCCAATAGCGCGTTACTCGAAAACTTCTTACCTATTCTCGATAATTACGATCTCGGCATTGAATCAGCACGCGCCACGCCGGGAGCCGAAGCTATCATCGAAGGCATGTCCATGGTCGGACGCCAGCTCCGCGATTTTCTCACATCTGCCGGTGTGGAAGAAGTTGCCACGGAAGGCGCGGAATTTGACCCGAACTTTATGGAAGCTGTCGGTCACGAGCCGGACGCAAAAGTTCCCGAAGGGTACGTGATTCGTCAGTTGCGCCGCGGTTACAAACTGCGCGATCGCCTCCTGCGTGCCGCGAGCGTGGTTGTCTCCAAAGGTCCTCAAGCGTAATGTCCACCCGCTATCAACAAAGGGATGCCTACGAAGTTTTGCAGGTCACCCGTGATGCTCAGACAGTGGAAATTAAAACGTCCTACCGCAAACTCGCGATGCAGTATCATCCGGACCGAAATCCGGGCAACCAGCAAGCCGAAGAATCCTTTAAGGAAATTTCTCAGGCTTACGATGTCCTTATGGATCCGGACAAGCGTGCCGCTTATGATCGTTATGGCTGGGCCGCATTTCAAAATGGAGGTGGCGGCGGTGGTGGTGGATTTCACGATCCGTTTGATTTATTTCGTGAAGTCTTTGGGTCGGGTGGCGGACACATTTTTGAACACTTTTTTGGAGGAAATACTAGCGGCGCCTCGGGAGAATCGGGGCGCGGGGCGGATTTGCGTTACGATCTCGAAATAAAGCTCGAAGAAGTCGTCCACGGCGTGGAAAAAGAGATTGAGATTCATCGCATCGGTCGTTGTACCACCTGCGGCGGGTCTGGTGGAGCTAAAGGAGCTCGACTGAAAACTTGCGCCACCTGTGGCGGACACGGACAAGTTATTTCCTCACGCGGATTTTTCAGAGTCGCCCAACAATGCCCTCATTGCCAAGGCGCGGGAGAAAACTTTGATCACCCCTGCGCTACTTGCCGTGGCGAAGGGCGAGCCGAAGTGACATCACGCATTAAACTCCAAATTCCTGCCGGTATCGAAAGTGGCTCCCGCCTTCGTTCCAGCGGCAATGGAGAAGCAGGAATGCGCGGCGCACCCTCCGGCGATCTTTACGTCGTGATTCACGTTCGCGAGCATAAAGTTTTCTCTCGCGATGGAGATAATTTATTTTGCGAAGTTCCGATTTCCTTTGTTCGTGCGGCACTTGGCGGCGAAATTAATGTCCCCACCCTCGACGGACGCGCTTCGCTTAAAATTCCTGCGGGCACTCAAAATGGCAGCATTTTTAAACTTCGTGGCAAAGGCCTGCCCCAACTTCGAGGCTCAAGCCAAGGTCAACTCCTCGTCCGCGTTGCCGTAGAAGTGCCGACGAAACTTACCGCCGATCAACGACAGAAACTCGAAGACTTCGCCGAAAGCTGCGGCGAACACAATACGCCCATTACGAAAAGTTTCTTGGAACGAGCTAAGGAATTTTTTTCCTGAAAAGATGGGTTTTTCAAAGCCCTAAACACGCGACGCCCCTAAATTATACGTAAAGACAATGGTCTCATCGTATAAAATCATGAGCCGTCTTCCTTGACAAATACCTAATGTAAACGTAGGTTTCATTTTATTCATTTTGGAAAATGAGAGCTAAAAAAAGTATGCTTTTAAAAGTTAGAATCGCTGATAATCAATGACTTGTGGCATGGAGTTAGCCCGATATTCGGCTTGGTGGGTTCGCATCTTATTATCAATTTTTATTGCTGCTTCCACGCTTCATGTTTCCGCTGCCAACTGGGACGGTACGTACAGTGAAAATTGGGATGGAACAGGCGGTTTTTTAAACTCTCAAGATAACTGGGGAGGGAGCTGGTGGGTACGCAATTGGCCTGATGCCGTCGGAGCGACTGCCACTTTTCCAAACGGGGCCACTCGGTATACCGTAAATGTTAATGGAACGTACACGCTTGGAACTATGGAGTTCACGAGTTCCAACAATTATACGCTGACTAATGGAACCCTGCTTCTTCGGGCCAGAAGCGGTAATGCCGTGATTCAAACAACATCGAGTGGAAATGCGGCGATCAATTCGGCACTTGTGCTCAGCAATGGACTGACTATTACCAATTCCGGAACGGGCACGCTGACCCTTGCTGGCGCGATCTCACAAACAAATACGAGCGGCATTACAAAAACAGGGAGTGGAACGACAATTTTAAGTGGTTCAAATTCCTACACGGGCACCACGACTGTTAACTCCGGTGTCCTCATCGCGGCAAACAACAACGCCCTCGGGGCGACCAACAATGGCACCACAATCAGCAATGGTGCGGCTCTTTATTTGAGCAACAACATCACCATTACCGGAGAAGCTCTCACCATTTCGGGAACGGGCATTAGCAACACGGGTGCTTTACGCAATATCAGTGGAACAAACACCTACGCGGGGTCTTTGACGCTCAATAATGCGGCTCGCATCAATGCGGACATCAATACGCAACTCACCGTTTCGGGCAATATCAATGGTGCCAATAACAATCTCACAGTGGGCGGTGCCGGTAACACCATCCTTAGCGGCACCATTACCAACAGCACCGGGACTTTTACAAAAGATGGCACGGGAACTGTCACGCTTAGCGGAACCAATACCTACGGGGGCGCCACGACCATCTCGAATGGAACCCTGCGGGTGAGCACGCTGGCCAATGCGGGAAGCTCAAGCAGCATCGGGACAAATGCAAACATCATTTTAGCGGGAAGCAATTCCGCAGCGGCTATCTTCGATTACACCGGCGGCAATGTGACCATGAATCGCAATTTCATCGCCACCAATGGCGGTGGCACGATCAACATGGCCAGCAATACCGTGGTGACGCATACGGGCTCCGCTTCAGGCTCCGGCACGATCGAACTGAGCAAAGGAACGTTGGTGCTCAGCAATACGGGAACGCCTAATGCGTTTGCACCAGGTGCCATCAAAGTAGATAGCGGGGCGACTCTCCAAATTGCCGCAGATAATCAAATTGGAAATAGCACCGGTCTGATTCTCAACGGAGGCACTTTCCGCATCGGAACTTCTAGCACGCAGTTTTCTGACCAGCTCGGAACGCTTACGGTTTCCGCAGACTCGGTGATTGACCTTGGAAGTTGGACGGGAGGTAGCACACCGCGTCAGCTCAGTTTTGCGGATAGCTCGTCCATCACATGGACGGGAACCCTCACCATCAGCAATTGGCAAGGCGTAGCCCGTACCTCCAGCGATGTGGCAGAAATTCTTTTTGGCGTGGGCGGACTAAGCAGCTCACAACTTAGCCAAGTCATCTTTGCCAATCAGGGAATCAATGGGGGTGCTCTCATTGGAGGCAATGGCGAACTCGTTCCCATTCCGGAACCCAAAGTTTATGCTGCCGCCGCCGTGTTGCTCCTTTCCATCCTCTGGATCGAACGCCGACGTATCAAACTCCTGTTAAATAAACGCCGGGGAGTATAGAGCGTGTTATGCACCTTTTATTTTAAGTGCCAAAGGCACGATGATATTTCAGCCGAGCCCAACGGGCTGGGTCTGGATGATAGGAGGTATTGAGTCCTGAAAGGGCGCAATATGGATGGAGGAAGAAAACACAGATAGGCTGCCCCTTCAGGGCAAAAATTCGATTTGCAAGAGCACCCAGCCCGTTGTGCTGGGCTGGAATAATACCGCACCGTTGGTGCTCTCCATGGGTGCGTCCCTCTGGAGAGTGCATTACACGCTCTTACCTCCATAATAATTTTAGCTTCTTAGTTTTTTTGCGTTTCAGCTTTCTAAAGGTGACAAAATCCGCAGAACGCAAGCGAATTTATACGTAGAAATATTTTCTAAAAAATTTTCATATCCCTTCTTGACACCTGTATTCGTCTAACCTAAACGTTGGTTTTATTGCTTCGTTTGTTGATGTTTTTTCAAATTCAGATTTTCCTTTTGTGCAGATAAAGAGATTCATTTTTTCAGCAATTCTAGCACTGACTGTCATGCTTTCGAGTGCCATGGGCGTAACATGGCAAGGAACAAGTGGGAATAATAGATGGTCACGAAATGGGAATTGGAATCCAAACAATCGCCCTACAAGTACCGGCGAGACGGCGACATTTGAGAATGGTGGATTTACAAATGTTAATGTTAATGGCACGGGGTATACTATCGGCACCTTGGAATTCACCGGGAAAACTTTCACATTAACAAACAATGCTTTGACATTTAACAATTCGGGGACGGCATGGCTCAATATGTCCGCAACGGGCTCTCCTTTTGTTGATGTGAATCTCATTCTCGCCAATAACCTCAACATTGATCACACAGGCTCAGGAGTTTTGACACTCGCAGGAAATATTTCTCAATCGGGTGGCACGAGAACCATCACCAAGCTTGGCAGTGGCACCACGATATTGAGTGGCTCGAATTCCTACTCCGGCACGACGACGATCAGTAATGGCGTCATTCTCGCAGCTCACGATAAAGCCCTCGGCGCGACTAATAATGGCACCACGGTCACCACGAACGGTGCTTTGCATCTAAGTAATAACATCACAATTACCGACGAAGCACTTAACCTTTCCGGTAACGGAATTAGCTCCGGTGGCGCATTACGCAGTGTAAGCGGCACCAATATTTCCACAGGTCTCATCACAGCAACCAGCACCACAACCGCCCTCGGTGCGGCGACAAACTCGGCTCTTGTCGTCAGCAATATCAATAGCGGCAGTCAGGAAATGTGGGTTGTCGGCGAAGGTACGACGGTCATCGCTGGGAGTGCCACAAATTCAGGAAGCGGCACGGCATTTGTCAAAACCAACAGCGGTACGGCCATTTTAATGTCCTCCAATGCGTGGAGCGGTGCGGAATATATTCGTCAGGGCACTGTTATTATCAGCAACAACAACGCATTTGGCACCGGAGGCACAACCTATTTGGGCACAGCCACCGCGACTAATCCGCTTAAGGCCACGCTCCAACTCGGGGCAAGCATCACCAATAGCAACGCCATCTCGGTATTAGCCGATGGCAATCCTTATCATGAGTTGTCTTACCAACAAGGCTCCGGAACAGCAGCACAACTCGGTGGCGTGACGCTGAACTCCAATAATCTCAATCTCAATGTCAAAACCAATGGCACATTGCTTTTTGGCGGCACGGTAACGGCCAATGCAAGTTCCGGTAATGAAGCGCGTTTGGTGATTGACGGCGGTGGAACGGTGATCGTGACAAACAACGGAACAGCTCCAACCAATGACTACTATCAAGTCCGCGTGGGCAACGGAACATTGATTATTGGATCGGGGTCTATTCAAGCACGTACAAACACGGCGGGCGCGGGACACGGGATGGACCTTGGCATTGGGCCGAATTGGAGTGTCGCCAGCGGACCTTCCACTGTCCTCGCAAGCAATGGAGTGACGGTGAGCAATTCTATCTTTGTCATAGCGACGAATTCGGCGGCTCGCACCTTGGGCATTTCCGGTACAGGCACTTCAACATTCACTGGCCCTATTGCCCTTAGTGACACACCCCTGACGGTGACTGCAGACGCCGGTGGCACGGCAATCTTCAGCGGAGCGATCACGAATTTTTCGGGAAGCACAAACAATCGCCTGACGAAAATTGGGGCAGGCACGGTGGTTCTCAGCGGAACGAATAATTATGGCGGGGCCACAACCATCTCGAATGGAACCTTGCGGGTGAGCACGTTGGCCAATGCGGGAAGTTCGAGCAGCATTGGAACAAATGCCAATATCATTTTAGCAGGCAGCAATTCCGCAGCGGCCGTCTTTGATTACACCGGCGGCAATGTGACCATGAATCGCAATTTCATCGCCACCAATGGCGGTGGAACAATCAACATGGCGAGCAATACCGTGGTGACGCACACTGGCTCCGCCTCGGGATCGGGCACCATTGAAATCAGCAAAGGAACTTTGGTACTCAGCAATACGGGAACACCTAATGCGTTTGCACCCGGTGCCATCAAAGTAGATAGCGGTGCCACGCTCCAAATTGCCGCAGATAACCAAATCGGAAATAGCACGGGCCTGATTCTCAACGGCGGCACTTTTCGCATTGGAACCTCCACCACGCAATTTTCTGATCAACTCGGAACGCTGACGGTTTCCGCAGACTCGGTGATTGACCTCGGAAGTTGGACAGGCGGCAGCACGCCGCGACAGCTCTCATTTGCCGACAGCTCTTCCATCACGTGGACGGGAACTCTCACGATTAGCAATTGGCAGGGTGTCGCCATGACCTCGAGTGATGTTGCAGAAATTCTTTTTGGTGTGGGCGGATTAAGCAGCTCACAACTTAGTCAAATTGTCTTTGCCAATCAGGGCATCAATGGGGGTGCCCTCATCGGAGGCAATGGCGAACTCGTCCCCATTCCCGAACCCAAAGTTTATGCCGCCGCCGCCGTGTTGCTCCTTTCCATCATTTGGATCGAACGCCGCCGAATTAAAAGTCTGCTTAAAAAATGCAGACTCCCCTCCCCTTAATTTCAGCTTTTCAGTATTTCAGCTTTTCAGCTTTTTCTCCAACAGGGTTACGCGTCGCGCAGGTTTTTCCACCGCCGCGAGAATAGACTCAAGCGTTCCTGCAACAAACACATGCTGCTTCGCCCGCGTGATGGCGGTGTAAATAAGCTCTCGTGACGTGAGCGGACTTTCTTCGTTCGGCAACAAGACAAGGATGTTGTCGTATTCACTCCCCTGTGAGCGATGGATGCTAATGGCCCAAGCGGACGAATAGGAAGGAAGACTTGCCAGCGGATACGAATGGAGCGAACTGCCTTGGGGAAACCATGCCTTGCGCTTCCCTTCCGCATCCGTGTGTAGAACGCCCACCGATCCATTGCGTAATCCCGTCTCAGGGTCATTTGCCGCAATAATGATGGGCTCATTAGGAATTCGATCCGCAGGGCCAATACGCTTCTGAAGCATTTCTTTCGCAATCGTCTGCCCTACCGCTTCTGCTCCGACAAAATAATTTCGATGAGCAGAAAGGACACAAACTTTTTGCAAGAACTCCATCGCGGCCTCGGGCGAATCTGCGCGTGCGAGAGCTTCTATCACCGTTCGAATTTCCTCCGGAATTTGGTCATAACCTAACCTTCCGGGTTTCATGTCAATCCATGTCAATCCCGATGCCGCCGAAGAATTTTTCAAAAGTTTCTTAGCAGCCTCTTTATTTCCGGTCTCCAAATACTCCGCAAGTTTCGCGATGCCCTGACGATCTTTAAAACGGCGTGATTCCGTCAGCCTCACCACCGCATCTTGCAAAATCGAGTTTGGTTCCTTCGCAAAATCTACGAGCGAGCCTAACACCCCACCCAATCCCACGCTTTGCAATTGATTGGGGTCACCCAACAAAATCAATCGCACCTTCTGCGGCAGTGCCTCGAGGAAAGCCTTCCATAAAAACACATCCACCATGGAACATTCATCCACAATGAGAACTTCGAAGGGTAAGGGCTCCACGCTTCCATAGCGAACCGAAGCTCGTACAGGATTATACCCAAGCAACGCATGAAGCGTGCTACTCCCCTGAGCAATGCGGTGCAATGCCTGCTGAATGTCAGGCGGCACATTTTGAATCTTTTCTAACGCTGTGACAACAGCCTCGCGCATTCGATCTGCCGCTTTTCCCGTGGGTGCCGCCAAACGAATAAGTGCAGGATTTTCTCCGCTCTTAATGAGCAATGCCAAGACACGCGCCAGCGTATACGTCTTGCCCGTTCCGGGCCCTCCCGTAATGATCGTTAAACGCCGCTTCAATGCTGTTTTTGCGGCTTTCACTTGCAAATCTCCATCTAATGCGTCGGGGAAAAAAGCGACGACATCTTCATCTTTCACATTTTCCATTACCGCGCTTGCCTTCGCTAAACGGATAATCTGCTTCGCCACCGATTGCTCTGCCAAAAAGCAGCGCCTTGATTGCAAAAACTTTCCATTTTCACACAGCACCAACGGAGATGAGCCTTCCGCCTCCGCCTTTGCTGCCGCATTGCCCCAATCCCCGCCCGTCTCCATCTCAACAGCCGTACTCCCATCTTGCTGCTGCGCTTCGAGCAAGTACCGCACTGCCCCCACTTTATCCTTGGGCAAACTCCAACGATCAATCAGCCATTGTATTTCGGGTCTCTCACTCATGGCTGAAAAAATAAATTATCCAACGCGTGAAGGAGTTTTTCCGGTGGGCGAATGTGCAAAATTCCCTGCTCACTCCCTGCTGCAATACCGCGCAAAAAAACGAGCCACGCATCCTGTGCGGCTCCAGCCGAACGCAAATAACGACGCAAGGCCACAAGGTAGAGATGAACTTGCAAAAAATAATGATTCTCCATGGCACATTTTTGCAGTGCCACTTTTTCGTAATTTTCTCCTGCTAATTTATTCGTCTTCCAATCAATCACCCCCCATTCGTTCGTGTCCGGTTTCACCGCTAAGCGATCAATAAAGCCATGCAAATATCCGCGCAAGCCCTCCGCACTCAACTGATGCAAACGAGCAGGATAGCTCTCATATCCTTCCTGAGGATACGCCTGGAAAATCTGAGCTAATGCCTCCGATCCGAAGGTTGCGTTTTTTCCAAGCGGAATAAAGAAATGCCATTCCGAAGCCTTAACTTCCGGGCACGCCTCGGACACCCGACAATCAAATCTTGGCAAAACGGCGTCTCGCAATAGGTCCAACATCCCCATCACCGCGTCCTCTAACGCTGGCACCTCCGATTCTCCCGATGAATTTTTTACGAGCGGATACCCACTCAAATGATGACGAATGCTCTCTTCATCCACCGCATTAAAATCCCAATCCTGAATCCAGTCATGAATCGCCGATCCCAAAGTTTTCCCACCCGCCACCGTGAGGAATGGATTGCCCATTGTCGTCACCGACGCCGGAGCGAGCGACATTTTTGCTTCCGGCATCCCCTCATCACCCCCCTCCGCCCAATGCCGATTTTCTTCACGCGTTAAAGCACTGAATGATGTGAGATGCCACGAGGGCGGAATCGTAGGCGCGCTCTCGATGAATAACTCATCATGATTCGCCTTTGTTGTTGGACACCATGTGCCAGCTAGGACTTGTGGGGGCGAAGACAGCACAATGTTCGGGCACCTTTTTTGCAAAGTTTCAACGCCTCTCGCATGTCTGCCGCCGATTCCCTTTGTCTTCTCATTCAATTCCTCCCGCCAAACCGGCAAATTCGTTGGGAAAACTTCTTCCAGTAAGTAATCCAATGCCGATCCTTTAGGCTTTCCGCAGGCGGCACCGCCATGAATCCACACTTTCACCTGCGCCCGAGTGATAGCAACATAGGCGAGTCGCAAGCGCTCCTCGAGAGCGGCTTGATCTAAAAGTTCCGCCTCCTTCGGACTCATTTCCCGACAAACCATCGCCACCGGTCGCCCGCCCCCACGCGAGAGTTTTTGGATTTCTTGGCCAGACCTCATATTCCAAAGAAACGGGCAAAACACCAAGGGAAACTCAAGCCCCTTCGCCTTGTGCATTGTTAAAATCCGCACCGCATTTGCATCACTCTCCAATCGCATCTTCCGCTCCTCCACCTCACTCCGCATCTCCGCTCGCGCAATTTCTCCCGCCAACCATCGCACAAAACGTCCCCAACGATTTCCCTGCTCAACAAAAGCAGATTGGAGCACATCGCAAAGCTGACGAAAATTCGTGACACGTCGTTCTCCATCATCCCCACAACTCAAGGAAGCAACAATCCCCTCGCTGCAATCTATCACGGCGAGTGCTCCCGCCGGCCCAAATCGCGTCAGCACCTGCTGCCACCTCAAAAACTGCTCCAACTTCGCATCCTCCGAGTCGGATAACACCTGCAAGTCTGCATCCGTATGCCCCAACAAGCGTGTTGCCAAAGCGGTAAAGCGCAACTTTTTATTCCTCGGATTCTCCAAAGCTCGAAAAATTGACAGCAAATCTCTCGCTTCCTCACTAGCCATCACATCATCTTCGCCCGCTCGAACCGTGGGAACATTGCACGTTTTCAATGCCCTTTCCATGGTTCTTGCTTCGTCCGCGGTGTTTACCAAAATTGCAAAATCACCGGGCTCAATTTTTTTGCGAATGGCTCCCTCACCCTCCCCTTCTTCGCTCCCTTGCTCCGTGCTAACGATTTCACCATGATTCAACAAACGGACAATTTCCGTAGCTACTTCACCGGAGATCATCATCAAACGCTTTTCATCGTTACTGTAATTAGAAGCAAACTCATCTCGCACAATCCAAAATTCCATCGGTGCCTCTTCATTTTGACCTCCTCCTTGAACATGCCGCCTACCCCTTAAACCCGAGGTTGCCGGCGCATAATTAAGTCCGGTTTTTAAGAGCGATCCCGAGCGATTAAAGAGCGCATTCCATGCTTCTACTAAAGGCGTTGGTGCACGGTATGTTTTGGTCAACCCCCAAATCGCATTTTGCTGTGCGCCATTCTTAGCCTCTAAATAAACATTCACATCGGCTCCGCGAAATTCATAAATCGCTTGTTTAGGGTCACCAATAAGCACCATGCGATGCTCCGCACTCCCAAGAAATATTGCCTTGAATATCTCCATTTGACGCCTGTCGGTATCCTGCGACTCATCAACCAGCACAATTTTATACCGCTCCCGCAAACGTTGAATCAGCGCATCCTTGTGGGTGCCGCGTTTCAGTGCCCGATGAAGCTCCCCAATTAAGCCATCATAAGTAATTTTTCGCGCCTTCCGCAGCGAAGCGTGCAATCCATTTTGCACCTCACGAAAGCATGTCACAAAAAACACCCACCGCCATTGCGCCATTTGCCCACGAATTTCTGCGGCTTGAGAAATCGCTTGGCTGTCCTTAACGGCTTCATTCAAAGCCTTCCCTTCCTTCGATCTCTTTTCTATCCATTTATTAGCTGTCGAAATCTCATTAATCGCAGCAATAAATCCCGACCTTTCCGGGTCTTTCAGATCGGCTAAAATCCTTGTCCGCTTTTCAATCGAAGGTGCCGCCTTATTCCAGTTCGTCACGCTCTTCAAAATCTCATGCAACTCATCCACAGCTTGAGGGTCTATTGTTCCCAGCGAAAAATTTTGGAAACTGGTTGCCTCGACCGGAGGAATAAATTCCCACTGATCCTCTGCCAAAAACCCGGAAATCATTTTCAAATTTTTGAAAAAGTCTCCACCCATTTGTGCCCATTGAAAGCTCGACCCAATGTCTCTCTCCCATATTCGGCGCAATGTTGTTTCAATCGTCTCTCGGGAGTCGGGCACTAATTCCGGCATTACCGGCAAGCCGCATAAGACGCCTTCGGTTTGGAGAACTTGCTGGCAAAATGAGTGGATGGTCGAAACCCTTAATTGATCAATCTCCCGCAAGGCTGTTCCCATGATTTTCCTTAAGTCCTTACCTGAGCGAAGCCCCCGAAGCCCCTGTAACGTCACATCTTCTTGCGGCATCGGTGGAGCATAAAGAGTTTCCAAAACTTGTCGTACCCGAGCCGACAACTCCCGCGTGGCATCATTGGTGAACGTCACCAGCAGAATCTCCCCCACGCTCTTCATGGTGCCGTCCAACAATAGTCGCGGAACGAGATGACTTAACGCATAAGTTTTCCCTGTCCCTGCGCTTGCTTCCACCACCGAGAGACCCGCAGGAATCGGACTTTTTATGATGTTGAAATCAGGCATTACTTTGATGCCCTCCAATCCATCAGTGGAGTAGCAATGGCCTTCGCCCATAGGTTCCAATCCTCTTGATTCCTAAAGGCATCCCGATCTCGCCATGCGAATTTTGCCGCTTCGGTTTCGCCCTCAGAGGCAGACGTCCAGGAAAAGGCATTCTTACTCCAAGAATCATGAGCCGCTCTTAAAGCATTCTCTAAGGATTCACCCTTGCGCAATTGTTTTGCTATGACTTCGGACGTTAACGAGGCATAACCCAGCGGTCGCATCTGCCCTATCACATAGCCGGCCACGAGCGCATGTGCATGGGAAGCGTCAGCCGCAGGAAAGTTTACTTCATCAATCCCTCCGCTCTCGGAAAGACTTAAAAATTTCGTCGGCAACGTCTTTCCTGCAGCGGAGGCAAACACCGCCTCAATCCACGCCGTCATAAAATGCTTAGGCTTACCCGCCTTTTGGAAATGGTAAGCTAAGAGATGAGTATTTGCCGCCGTTTTCCAAACTTTACCGGCCACCTTAACCCGCATTGGCGTCAATCCATAAGGAGCACCTTTCAAATCAAATTCAAAAACAAGGTCCCACGCATCTCCGCGCAAGGTGCAGATATTGTCTGCCAAATCTCGGATGACTCCTCCGTCTCCATGAGGGCTCAACAGAGCATCACCCATACACGCTTTGGGTAAGTGACGATCTGCTTCCAATCGCGCTCTCAGGTGCTTCCAATCTTTTCCATTTTGAAGAACGCTTCGCACAACTTCATCCTTCAACTTCCATTCTGCCAACGGACCCAAAGGCGGCATCGGCGCGTCATCCAGAGCTTCATCATTCCCATCCTCTCGCCACAATGAAATGCCTTGAGCTGTCAAATAACCCTTCGCTGGCTCCTTCCAAAAACGAATCAAATCTTCCAAAGAAATTTCTATAAACGGAGGCGGTGAGACCTCATTTTTACCAAGGTAAAACGGATGCGGTTTCCTTGATAAGCCATGTTGCGCAATGCCGTGTGCTACAGCCAAATTGCCGGCACTAAATGAACGTCTTTGCTTGTTCCCCGAAAAGTAATCCTCGGAAAATGGTGTGAGCGGATGCAAATACAGCACCTTTTCCCGCCTCACTCCCATTTCTCCCAACACCCGTAAAAGCTCATCCACACATGCGGAAAATGGTTCGTCTTCATTCGTGCGCACATTACGCGTAGAGCCTGTAATGATCAGCCTTTCACTCGGGGCAAGCACCGCATCTAAAAACATCTGACGGTCGTCCGTCCCCGCATTACGATCCCACATTTTAGGCGTGGCTTTTATTAAGCTCCACCCCGGGCTTCGCTCACGACGAGGAAACGTGCCATCTTCCATCCCAACCATCGCAAGAACCTTGCAAGGGAGATTGTGCAATTGACGAAACTGCCCCATCGTAATTTTTCCCGATTGCCCCGCCCGCCGTTTCGCCTCAGCAGCAGCTTCAGCCAGCCAATCGAACATCACACCCGCATCCACCGCCTCCTCACAGGCGACTTCTTCAAGAAACATCAAATGCGGACGCACCCTAAGGTCCCCTCCATCCTCGCATCCCAACACAACATGAAGAGCCTTTCGCAAACGCAACGTCCATTCCTTCGGCGTTGCCGCTATATTCCATGCATGGAATGTTTCTTCCAGCTGAGCATTCCAATGTAAAAATCTCCCTAACAATTCATCATCGCCGGACAGCTCATTTCCAACTTCCAAAGTGAAATCCTGATTTGGATATTTCCCACTTCCCCTATTTCCCAACCAAAATCCAGCCAACAACCGATCCCTTCCAAATCGCCAAGAGCCAATTTCGGGTTTCTCCTTCGACGTTCCCAATCCTCGCGTCACACCGCTCGCGACAATCCACTGCCGAACGCGTTCCAATTCGCGTCCTTCTTCATCAATTCCGAGTGCTTTTTGTACGAGTTGTAATTGCAGCAAATCCAACACATCACTCGCCGTAAAATTCCCGTCTCTCGCCATCTCCAAAAGCGCGAGCAATGCCGCCACAGCCTTATCCTGCCCTGCCGATGGCAACTCCGTGACGTGCACTTGCAACAACGCTTCCGACAACACCGCCCCCTCATCATTCGACACCTGAGCCATCCGCCCAATCACTTCCTGCACCAAAGCCCCATAATTCTGCAAGGACGGCGTCACGATGTGAATATCCGCAGGTTGCAATCCCTCAATTTCCTTAAACGCCCTCAAAATTTCATCCCGTAAAACCTCCATTTCGCGCCGTGCGCCAAAACACGAATGAATCCGAATACTTCCATCATCCTCCGCGACCCCTTGAGATGATTTCATCTCGCGAATGTCTTGCTGGAGACGCCTCAAAACCGTCCCCGTTTTACTGTCAGAATTTCCCGTATCAACCTCCGGCCATTCCGAATAATTTTCATCCAGCTGCCCCAGCAGCAAAAACGAGCCCACCGCATGCCGTCCCATGGCAGAGAGCAAAGGGTGTGCTACCTCATCTACAAACTCCTCCGGCGTTTCGCTCGCCACGTCGAGAATGTCACGGCGTTTTTTCAAATCTGCCAAATACCCCATCGTCGGCAAAATCACATGTACCTGCACCTCCACACCCGCCTTGTTTAGAATTCCCAGTACCTCCACCAACAAAGGATCAATCGCTCCCGAACCCAACACGGTCACTCGCGAAAACTCCTTCCGCACCCGCTCCAAAAATTTCTCATCATCCTTCCAATTTTCCATCGCCACCACCGGATGTTCCTCATCTGTCGTATCACGCAAACTTTTCCAAAGCTCTCGCTGCCACATTTCATTTTCTAACACATCCTTCGACGCCGAGGGCACTAATCCCGACTTTCCTTTTGCCCAAGCTCGAATCAACTCGGGGCGGTAATGCGCATACTGCTCCAGCATATCCGCCATCAACGACGACACGGCCCATAAATCTCGCGGCGTTGCGTCCTCCCCCATCCCTACCTGCGAGGAAAAATTTTCTACCTGCGAAAAAATCGCCCAACTCAAGTGCTCCTTGCTCCAAAACATCCCACGCTCCCGTTCTGCCACCCGCATGATAAATCCCTGCGACATCAAAAATTCATACCCCATGCAAATCCCCCGCGCCTCGGCAATTCCCAATTGCAAACGATCCGCAAAAGCAAGAGATGGCACCACCACCACGCGAGGACACAACCCAATCTCTGCCGCATCCTTTTCCAACCACCCACGTATCAAAGCATCGAAAGATGGATAGGGAAAAACGCAGAGGGACATAAACTACTATCCCCACATTATCCGACATTCCCCCCGCACCACTCCAGCCTATTTCGTGTCATTGCCTCACCCGAATCCTGACGATCGCCCAGCCATCTTCGATCATCGGCAGCTTAACACCATAATAGCGTCATAAAAGTAAGCCCTTTTCCCTTTTTGCATTTTCTTTTGAAGGATCATCAGAATTAGGGTAGTAATACATCTCAATGAGTGCTGTCTTGACAACCGACGAAGCGGGTGTGGGTTTGGCGCCTACACGGTATCCTCGTGGCCGACAGCCCAAGCATGAGGTGATTGCCTCCGCTTTGCGGAATGAGATTGCTATGGGGCGAATTTCTGTCGGTGAGCGATTGGAGTCGGAGGGGCTGCTTTGTCGGCGTTTTCAATCCAGCCGCGGGCCGGTGCGCCAGGCTTTAGCGGCACTCGAGCAGGAATCCCTCATCTACCGGGTTAAGGGAGCGGGAAGTTTTGTTTCGGAATTGTCCGGCCAGCACCCGGGGGCACGCCTGCACCGCATCAAGGTGATCATGGGATTTGGTGCCAACACACCGGGCATCGGTGCCGAGATGCTGGCGGGCTTGAATCAGGCGGCGAAGGACGCCCCGGAAAAAATCCTACTTTCCTACGAATTTAATTTTTCACATTTTGACCGCTTTCTGAA
>JAJTYZ010000100.1 GCA_021463515.1 Chthoniobacterales bacterium
CCCATGACGATATTGATTTTCACGCCGGGGAGGGCGCGGTTGTCGAGATTGTCGCCCATGAAAGCTTGCGCCACAAAACGCGCCCCGCTGGCAAAACCCGGCGTGTGGTCGTTTTCACGAAGGTCGTTATCAATCGTCTTGGGAATATGAAAGCAGCGCAGATCGTGATCCTCAGAACGTGCAGCTTCATTGATAATGTGAACGGTCTCTGCGGAGTCATTGCCGCCGATATAAAAGAAGTAACGCACATCATATTTTTGCAGGATTTTGAAAATGGCATGACAATCCTCTGCGGATGGTTTTTTACGCACAGAGCCAAGGGCAGATGAAGGCGTCGCTGCCACGGCTTCGAGGGTGGAGGCAGTTTCTTTGCGGAGATCAATGAGGTTTTCACCAAGGATGCCCGCAATACCATGCAATGCGCCGTAGATGTTTTTGATCTGCTTGTGTTTCTTCGCCTCGATCACAGCGCCAATAAGGCTCTGATTAATGACCATCGTCGGGCCACCACTTTGCGCGATGACCATGTTTCCTACGGGTGCTTTGCTTGTTGCCATAAAGCACGGATTTTAACGTCCGTCCCTGCGTGCGTCGAGAACGCTCGCTCTTAAATTCGCCCACCGACCCACGGTGCAGGAAAAATGCCCGCGCTTCCGTGCTGTACTTCTCCTCCCTTCACTTCCCTGCCTCTTGCTTACGCCGGCAGGCGAACAATGTCGCACCGCAAAATAACATGCCACCTAAGAGCAGGAGACTCGACGCCGGTTCAGGGACGACCTCGACCAATCCATGATATGGCCCCGTTGTGTTGCCGCCCCACCCCGTGGTGCCATTCAAGGGCGTATCGTTCCAAGTTCCTTTGAATCCTTGATTACGAAAAAAATCCCAATTGATGGTAATGTAATCCTCGTCTCCCAAATCATTATTGGGTTCACCACTTTTCCAATTTGAAAACCCGAGAGGCTCACCGGTAACCCAAACTTGTGTTCCTTCGGACACTTCGTCCGTAAGCCCAATCCAAAGAGGAAGATGCTCAAATGAACCATTCAGAAACGTTGTCTCAACGAACGCCTGTTCCGAACTGGAGGTGATGGTTGCAAGATGCCCACCTAACGAAATCGCCGTCGCCTCTGCGCTTGCCCAATCCGATGCAGAATCGGTGATGCCATAAAAATGGCCGTTTTCGCCAGAAACAACCGTCCACTCAACCAAGGCGGCATCTGCCGTACCCCAATGAACACACAACAAAATTACAGCGACGCGCGTAATAAAGACGATATGTTTCATAAGGAATCTCCTTAATTTGATGATGTGATGTTATGTAATCACTATGATATTTAGCAGAAATGGCGCAGCATCGGGGTTTGTCAAGAAAAATTTTCCCTCGATCTTTCGAGGGCAAATTGACTTCCAAAAACAAGTGATTTCCCTGCCGACTGAGCTTCCCAATTCCCTCCGCTTCCCCCGAATAAGGGTCCATCTCGCCAAGCCGATCGTAATTCATTTTGGTCTGATGCAGGAGTGGGATACGGCGGCCATTTCGCTCCGCAAAAACGTCAATGCTAATTACGGGCTGATGAATAAAGAAGATGAGCGAAGGTTTCCAAGCGGAGGGCAGTTTGAATTTGCCCTCGCTATCGGTGCGGGTCGTTTGATCTACCTGCTGATCGTACCAAGCACTGTGGTAATGGCGAATGACTTTAAGGTCCGCAACGGGACGTCCTTCGGTCTTCACTTCACCCACCATGGGAGATGCCAACCAGCGAATCGTGGGATAGGGAACGCAGCCGGAGAATAATGTGAGAGCGACTGATGCAGCAAAAATTCTGACCAGATGTCGCATAGAGGGAGGATGCGAACCGAGGAATTTTTATTTCCAAGTAGCAATCCAATTGGTGTCGTCCGGCGTAGTGCCTTGAACGCCTACGGCAACGGATTGCTTAATGCTCGTAGTATCAGGGGCCGAGATTGTTCCAGAAAAATTCGTATCAATACGAATCTGAAATGGAATCTGCGTTTTATAAAAATTCACCGGCGTAACAATCCCCGAAGAATTCGTGAACTTCTTAGGTAATTCCAAAAAGCGGATACCTCTTGGATTTTGGGTATTTGTCCCCGTCATTGTCGTCAAGAATGTGGAATCTGATACCGTCGCTGTCGGATAATACCCATACTCCGCATAGTAAGCTTCGATGCCTAATTTTATTTGGTTAGCCATAGCCCGCACTTCGGCTTTCTTTGCGGATTTGAGGGCTCCTTGAACTCCGGCAAAGCTCAATCCTGCCAAGATGGCAATGATGGTGATGACGACCAACAGTTCGATCAGGGTAAAGCCTGTGGAAGTGTGTCGCGTGGGCGTTGCTGAAGAGGGAGTGCGCATAGTAATCATGGGATGGAGCAGTTATTAAACGAATGACTCGAACAAAGAAAACCTAAACGAGAAATAACGTCGGCGCAATCACAGGAGGGCATTTTTCTCAGTTTCCGAATTCGCTCTGACTCCCGCATCTCTCCATGCCCGACGTTTTGGAAAACGAACGCTCGGTTTCGTTTTCTATTTTGCTAAAAAGCCTCGCTTGTTCCGCTGCAAAATACGCGCTAACTTCCACGCATGATTGCCCACCGGAGCTTTGAAAACTCAGCACCTCTCACATGGGTTGGGCGCTTTCCGGTTTATGCGACGACGATCATTGTCGCCCTTAATGTCATCAGCATGGTGGCTGTCGCCTTCGTAGGCATTGCACAATCGGCGGCCTGGTTTGGTTTCAATACCCACGCAGTTTTGCGAGATTTTCAGATTTATCGGTGTCTGACTTATGCGTTCATTCATGCACCCGATCCGTGGTTTATCCTCGAATTGGTGATGCTTTATATTTTTGGGCGCGATGTGGAGGCTTACCTTGGGAGGCTGGGATTTTTGCGGCTCTATGCGGGACTTCTTTTACTGGGGCCGGCACTTTTACTGGTAATCTCGGTGGCAACAGGGCAATCCCTTTCTCTTACCAACAGCTGGGCAAATTTCGCGATGTTTCTTGCCTTCGCCTCGCTCTATCCGAACGCCCAACTGCTTTTTCAAATCACGGCAAAAATCTTTGCCTGGATTTTTCTCGGCATTGCTTTTCTACAACTCATCGCTGGGCGTCAGGTGCCGGACATGTTGACACTTCTCGCGACGGCGGCTCTTGCATGGTACGCCATTCGCCATACGGCTTTACCCAATCTGCGTCTGATGGCCCGACTGCGCCCCATGCTGCGTCCACTACGTTCTCCGCATCTCCGCATCGTTCCGCGTGAAGAAGAGGTCAACCCGGAAGCTCTCATAGATCCTCTCCTGGAAAAAATTTCCCGCAGCGGTCTATCCAGCCTCACGGCCCACGAACGTCGTCAATTGGAACGCGCCCGCGCCGCGCTTCTCCAGCGAGATAAAGCCCGGCATTCATGAAATCCGACCCCCTCGATCTCGCGTCGCTTAAGCCCAATCTTTCCGATCCATGCTACGTCAATGCCATGTCGCATTTTTATCGCGGAGAAATGGGGCGCATCATGATCTGGAGACAACGGCTCGACATGACCACGACATGGGCCATCACGGGTACGACGACCATCATTACGATTGCCTTTTCCTTCCGCGACATTCCCCATCTCATCTTTTTCTTCAATTTGATGATCGTGTTGATGATGCTTTGGATTGAGGCGCGGCGGTATCGGTTTTATGACGCTTTTCGCGGGCGGGTGCGCATGATTGAAGCGCATTTTCTTGTGGCGATGGTATCGCGCAATCCCCATTTGCTTGCCGGAGAATGGCAACGCCTCCTCTGCGAGGATCTCATTTTACCATCCTTCAAGATCAGCAAGCTCGAAGCGGTTGGGCGTCGTCTAAAACGAAACTATGCGTTCATCATCGCCTTCATTCTCGTGGCATGGATGACAAAACTTTTCATGCACGCCAATCCGCCGATTACGACGGTCAAAGAGTTTTTCTTTGCGCTTGGTGTCGGCGGCCTCGCTTGGTGGATTGTCGCCGCCGTGGTTGCCATTACCATCCTCAGCACCATTGCTCTCGTATGGTATGTCACCGTCAACACCTCCGGCGAAGTCAGTGATCTGCGGAGCAACCATCGAGAACAATGGCGCATTTAGATAACCTTCCTCAAGAGCCGCTCGCTCGACTTCGAGCTATCGTTTCCTTACTGCGTTCGCCGCAGGGATGCCCGTGGGATCGCGAGCAAACGCATGACAGCCTACGCAGCGGACTTCTTGAAGAAGCTTGCGAGGTCATTGATGCCATCACCAAAAAGGATGATGAAAACTTTACCGAAGAATTGGGCGATCTACTTTTGCAAATTGTTTTCCATGCCGATCTCGCCGCAGAGCGCGGGGCATTCACCCTCGAAGATGTCGCCCACTGTATTTGCGAAAAACTTATCCGTCGTCATCCGCATGTTTTCGGCGAGGATCAGGCAGCGGACACCAAGGCGGTATTGCGAAAATGGGAGCAAATGAAGCGCGAGGAAAAAGGAGGCGATGTCTCCATCATGGAGGGCATTCCCCGAGCACTCCCCGCTCTTGTGCGAGCCGCAAATATCCAAAAAAAAGCAGCACGCCTTGGATTTGATTGGTCAACGTCCGCCGAGGTAGTGGATAAATTTCATGAAGAAATGGCCGAACTTTCTGCAGAAATTAAGGCGAATGATCGTCAGAAGATGGAGCACGAAATGGGCGACATTCTTTTCACCGCCGTGAATCTTGCTCGAAAATTGAGGGTGGAACCTGAGTTGGCACTTGAGCGGGCCAATCAGCGATTCATGGCTCGCTTTCAACACATGGAACAAGCCACGCGCCAACAAAATCGTCAGCTGGAAGATTTATCACTCGCGGAACTCGACAATTTTTGGGAACAAGCCAAGGCCTCCTTGCCGTGACTGCACGCCACCGCACCCTCAATTCTGTCATTTCGTTTATTCTAGGCGGCGTACTATTTGCCGGAATCTGTTATGCTGTTTTACGCCTTGCCACATGGCAATGGGATGGCGTCTGGGAATACCGCACTGTTTTTTGGAAGGGTTGGATAACGACCATTTGGATTTCCGCCGCAGCACTCCTATTAAGCGTCATCTTTGGCCTCACGTGCGCTCTTGCACGACGAGCACCTTACCCTGCGGTACGCTGGCTGGCCGCAGGCTATGTGGAACTTATTCGCGGAACTCCACTCCTCGTACAATTACTCATCCTTTTCTATGTTGTCGCGGATGCCACCGGATTGCAAAACCGCTATGCAGCAGGGGTGATTATTCTTTCGATTTTCAGCGGTGCCTACATCGCCGAAATGATGCGTGGCGGGATTGAAAGCGTGGGAAAATCACACTTAGACTCCGCCCGCGCTATCGGCCTCACACGGGGGCAAACGTATCGCTACGTCATTTTTCCCCAAGCCATCCGGCACATCCTGCCGCCCCTAGCCGGCCAAGCCGCGTCCATTATTAAAGACTCCTCCCTCCTCTCCATTTTGGGCATTGCCGAATTCACTCTCGCGGCGCAGCAAGTCAACTCCGCAACATACAGCACCTTGGAAAGCTATCTTCCGCTGGCCGTCGGTTACCTCGCATTAACACTCCCTGTATCCCTGCTGGCACGCAAGTTGGAAGGGCGGTTTCGTTATGAAACTTGAATTCCATTCTCTCACAAAGTGCTACGGTTCTCACACCGTGCTCGATGGGATCACTGCGCAGTTGAATTTTCCCCGTGCTCTGGTGCTCGTGGGGCCATCCGGCGGAGGAAAATCTACATTACTGCGTCTCGTAGGCGGACTTGAATTGACGGACGAAGGAACCATTCGTCTCGATGGAGAATTGGTTCCTACCCATGAAAAATCGCTACGCCTTTACCGCTCCGGCATCGGTACGGTTTTTCAATCATGGAATCTTTTCCCACACCTCAGTGCGATGGCCAATATCATGCTTCCTCTCACTGCCGTACATCGCGTGCCCGAGAATGAAGCTCGCAAGCGTGCCTTGGAATTGCTGGAACGCTTTCATCTCGCCGATCATGCGCATAAACGGCCTGCGGAGCTTTCTGGCGGACAACGTCAGCGCATCGCCATTGCACGCGCCGTCGTCATTCGCCCCAGATTACTCCTCTTTGACGAGCCCACCTCCGCCCTTGATCCGGAAATGACCGCCGAGGTGCTCGAGGTAATTGCGGACCTTAAAGCCGAAGGTCGGGCGTTTATTCTTGTCACACACGCCATGAACTTCGCCCGTGTTGTGGCGGATGAAGTGGCCTTTCTTGCTCAGGGGCGTATCGCGGAACACGGTTCTGCAAAAGACTTTTTCTCCACACCACGCACACCAGAGGCCACACGATTTCTTGAGCGGGTCTTGAAATACTGATGGCTCTTATTGTGGTGCTGTTTTTGCCAACTCCGCCCGCATCATCGCATATTGGAAGCTATCCACCAACGCCTGCCAGCTTGCTTCAATCACATTTCCCGAAACACCCACCGTTCCCCATTCCGCCGAGCCATCGGTGGAAGAAATAAACACCCGCGTACGAGCCGCCGTACCGCGACGGCCATTGATGATGCGTACCTTGTAATCATTAAGGCGTACAGTCTCGATCACGGGATAATGCGGACGCAAAGCTAGTCGTAATGCCTCATCAAGCGCATTCACAGGGCCGCCACCAAACCCTTCCGTGCGAATCTCCTTGCCATTCACGTTCATCGCAACTGTCGCATGGCAGAGATTCTCGCCGTGTTTATCGGTGGACGTGCGCAAGAAACTGCACCGGTATTCTTCCAATTCAAAAAAGGGCTGATGTTTCCCCAACAGACGACGAAGCAGGAGTTCAAACGATGCTTCTGCGGCCTCAAATTCATAGCCCTTATGTTCGAGATGTTTGACCTCCTCCAACACCCGCGCAACCTCCGGAGAACCCTTGGGCAAAGGAAATCCCATCGCCTCCGCTTTCATCCGCACATTGGACTGCCCCGAAAGGTCTGAAATAGAAATCACCCGTTCATTGCCGACCAACTCGGGATCAATATGCTCGTAAGTTCGTGCGAGCTTTTGCACCGCATGAACATGGAGTCCACCCTTATGTGTGAACGCCGCACTCCCGACAAAGGGCGCACGAATGTTGTGCGGTGCGTTGGCAATTTCATCCACAAAGCGCGACAGCTCGGTGAGCTGGTCAATATGGGGAACAAGCGCGACATTCCTTTTTAACTGCAACACGGGAATGATCGTCGTGAGGTTGCAATTTCCCACACGCTCACCATAGCCATTCATGGTTCCCTGCACCTGCGCTGCCCCTGCGTCCACGGCGGCAAGCGCATTCGCGACGCCCATGCCACAATCATTATGCGTATGAATCCCGGGGGCGCAGCCAAGAACCTTCACCACATCTCGCGTTACCTCACTGACAAAACTCGGCAAACTCCCGCCGTTGGTGTCGCACAAAATAATTTCTTCCGCACCTGCTTCCTTAGCGGCCCGAATGGTTGCCATCGAATAATCCGCATTCTCGCGGTAGCTATCAAAAAAATGCTCGGCATCATAAAACACGCGCCGTCCTTGATCACGAAGAAACCGCACTGTATCACGAATCATTGCGAGATTTTCCTCAAGCGTCACCCCAAAGACCTCGGTCACATGCAACGGCCAAGTTTTACCCACAATCGTGACAACCGGCGTCGAAGCCTCCAACAAACACCGCACCTGCGCATCCTTCTCCACGGCCACCCTTCCCCGCCGTGTCATGCCAAAAGCCGCAATGAGCGCCGTCTTCCACGTACGTCGTGCGGCCTCCTCAAAAAATTCAGCATCCTTGGGATTGGAACCAGGCCATCCTCCTTCAATAAAATGAACTCCAAAAGCATCCAGCCGTTCCGCCACGCGCAACTTATCCTGCACGCTAAATGAAATCCCTGTCCCCTGCGTACCATCCCGCAGCGTGGTATCGTAAATCGTAACCGACGGGCTCTTGTTTTTCATTTTCGAGAGGGACGCGAAGGCGCGGTCGCAGACTCCGTTTTTGCGTCGTTAATAGCGTCAATGAGCAGCCGTAACCTGCCGAAATCTTTTTTCTTCGGTGTAAGAACCAAGCGAGGCAATTCCGTGATCTCCGTTTCTTCGCGCTCCTCGCGCAAGGCCGTCGTTTGCTCCATGCAACCCGTTCGAATCACATCACGAAATGTTTCATTGAGTTTCTCGACGCTGCGGAGCGTGAGGCGGGACTTTAGGCGAATCACCATCTTGTCGCGCACCCAACGATAGGAATGAAAGACTTTATAAAAATGCAAAATGTGCTCAATCGCCTCATCGCAATTATGAAAAATTTTGAACAGGTTAAAGTCCGACGGCGAAATCAACTTCAGCCGCAGAAGGTCATTTTTGAGAAAAAACTCCCACGTCTCCCAATAGCGACCATCCGGCGTATCGAGCAACGCCACCGGCGTAATGTTCGCCTTTCCCGTCTGCATCAATGTGAGACATTCAAACCCTTCATCCTGCGTTCCAAAACCACCCGGGAATAGCACAAACGCATCTGTTTCTTTGACGAAGTTAACCTTACGCGTGAAGAAATAATTAAAATTAATCAGCTTCTTATCACCCTCGATTGTTTCGTTCGCGCTCTGCTCAAAAGGCAACCGGATATTGAGCCCAAAGCTATTTTTACGTCCGGCCCCTTTCTGCGCTGCACCCATGATTCCATCGCCCCCGCCGGTGATCACCATGAAATCTTTTCCCACAAGTCGCCGCCCCATTTCTTCGGCCATTTGATAATCCGCCGCCTTCGGACTTGTGCGGGCGGAGCCAAAAACCGCCACTTTCCGCCGATCCTCGTAAGGCTGAAAAACTTTGGCGGCATAACGCATTTCCTTAAAAGCACGCACAAACAGCTTCAAATCCGCCACCGAAGCGTCATCCCGACCGGTCTGCAATGCCGTGAGCACCAATTCTTCCACTAAGTCATGGGAATGAATGCACCCGCTTTTTGCCACAAGAGCTTTAACCGCTGCCATCTCACTTTCTTTCATTGCTATTCGTTACTATCTTGCTTGGGCTCCAAAAAGCACGCCTTAAACCCCAAATGTTTTGTGTCGCGAACGAAG
>JAJTYZ010000101.1 GCA_021463515.1 Chthoniobacterales bacterium
AGCAAATAACGGGCCTCAAGTTACCTTTTGCTCACAACCGGCACCCACGCTTGTCGGAGTATGAAATATGCGGGCTAAGCCCCCAGAAAATAAGGAGGACGATTAACACCACAGAAAACGGAGCCGTCAACCCGCGTATTGCGCCAATGAAAGATGACACCGAAGCGGGATAGTCGTTGCGCCAAGATTCATGACACCCGGCGATTGATTGTTTTTTCTTCTTTATTGGCCACTTTGGCAAGCTTTCCCGCGTGCCCGCAGGGCGTGTAGGCGCAGGGAGCGATAGCGACCGAAGCCGAAACGCCCTGCGGGCACGCGCCGCCATTTTTTCCAATCTCATCTTTCTCCTCCGCCCATGCCAGCATCTCCGCTCGTTCTTCTTCGATGCGTTCTACAATCTCAAAAATCTCTCCCAATCGCCTTTCCACATCCGCTGCCAGTTCCATCGGATCAAGTCCTCGCCTCGTCGCTCGCAGCTTTGCCTTGGCTTCTTCGCTAACTTTAGCGCACACTAGCAGACGATCACACGGCGTCGCTGGGCTGTCGTAGAACCTGCTAATCTTGCTGCCATGACGTTGCTTTTTCACAAGCTTCATCACCGGAGTAAAATAGTTGCGCAACGGCAGCCACGCCTTGGCATAGAGGTCTTCCACCTGTTGCTTCAATGTTAAATCCCCAAAACGCCCATACCCCAGCAGTTGCCGCACATGGGTGAAATTTTTCTGCTCCACATGCGCTTGATCGTTCTTCTTGTAGGCTCGTGATCGCGTCCACTGGATGTTTCGCTTTTTCCTCAATAAGTAGTCTTCCATGACTTCATTGAGAAACTCGCTTCCGTTGTCGCAATCAAAACCGAGCATCGCAAATGGTAGCCGCTTTTCAATGCGCTCGAGCCCTCCTCGCACTTCGCCCCCGCTGTTGCCCCACAGGGCGGAAACCTCCGTCCAACCGCTATGAAAATCTGTCAACGTCAGACTCCAAAGAAACCACCCACTGCTGCTGCCTCCTCCGTGCGAGACCGTATCGGCCTCCATCCAACCGGGTTCATCAAAGGCTTGCGGACCGCAACGGATCGGCACGAATTGTTTGATTCGGTTGCTCGTTCGCCCTGTTTTCCTGCCTCTTCTTCCACTCCCGGATACCCGATGTGGCGCGGTAATCCGCTCGAGCGTACGCGGACTATAGCCGAGAACTTTTTGCGCAACACAAGGCGTAATCTTTCCATGATGCGCTTGATAACTCTCCAGCCATAATGGCAGGGTTTGTTTCAAACGCACCCCGCAAGGCTGCTCGCTTCGTTTCCAAATCATGACGATGATTTTGACTTCTTCCTCGCCGTAGCTCGGCTTGGAACCTCGTTTTTTGGCCTTCGATCCCATGGAAACTTTGCCATTAAGCGCCTTGATCGTATGCTTGCGATTCCAGCCCAGCGTATCGCTGACTTCATCAATCATTGCACTTCTTCCCATGCGATTGCGGCTTGGATACCGCTGCCGGCAACTTTCCAAATATTCTTCTTTGCTCTTGTTACTCATGATCCCAGATAGTGTTTTCATCCGGGTGTCATTCTTTCTGACGCAACGACCTTCTTCAGCCCTTTTAACCCCCCTTTCCCGGTGTCATTCTACTTGGCGCAATGCGGCGCCTTCCATCCCCCTTGGTCAGCCATTGACGGGCCTCTTGCACGCGTTCACAATCGCGGACGTGATAACTTTTCCGCGTTGGTTATCCGGGCTGATAGCTGTGTGCCTTTTGGGCGGCGGGGAGCTTTGGGCGGATGATTGGAAAGAGCTTTTTCAATTTCAGGAGGATTGTGCAGGAGCGACCGCCGAGGCACTCCCAAGTTTGATCGAGCGGTTTGGGAAAATGGAGGAGAGTTATTCGAGGGGACGCGCCTTCATCGCGGTGGCCGAGGCATGGTTCCGGCTTCAACCTCTGCCAGAGAAGGCGACGTTCTCGCCGAGTGAAACTTCCCTTCCTCCCCTGCCGGAGGGCTTCCCCGCAGAATTGGTCCCCGCCATTTCTCGCTACCAAGAAGTGTTCGCTCCCTTTAACAAGCTCCAGACCGAGTTCACAAAAAGTAAGCAGCGGGTCGCGTTTCTCTCTCACGAGCAGGATTATTGGAAACTTTTGTCAGATATGCTCGCGAATCAAAACCCTCCGTTCACTACACGTGTGGTTGCCTTCAATTGGGGGCACTGGTGTGGAACCGGCAGTGACCGCTTCTATGCGCCCCAATCGCGGGCGATTCTCATGGCACTCCTCCGAGATCAACGGTGGGCGGAAGCGTCCGGTGCCTGCCTGTCCGTTTATCCACAGGGTGCCATAGACGGCACCGTGCGGATTCTTTCTTCGCTAGTTTCTGACCCGATTCTCGTCGTCGCGGGAGGACTCGCCCTAGCGGGCTTGCCACCCCCTGATTATTACAAGGCTCAGAACACACGGAGTTTGTTGGGGCTCATGGTTGTGCTGTCGGGCGACGAGCGCGTTCGCCTGCTGACCATCCTGGCTGCCCGAGCCTCTCCGGAGAACTTGACGACCTACTACCGCGCTCTCGGAAAGTTTGTGCCCCGCTATGAGGAGCCGGGCGACGCACGCTGGCCGACATCCTATTTTTCCAGTGACGACAATTTGTCAGAATTAAAAGCCTCAAGCGTGGGTCAAGCCGCACAGACCACCGCACTTGACTTTCTGTGCGCACAGGCCACCTCATCGCTTCCCGTCGAGGCCGCCGAGGAACTTGTCAGAGTTTTTTATCAAAAACGCCATCCGACCATGCGGAGCGCATTGCATCGTCTCCTGGAACATCCGTCAGCCACGGTCGCGCAGGAAGCGGCTGCCGCATTAACCAAGCTTGGAGAAAAAGTGGAGATGCCCGCCAAACTTGGGCCGGTACGTTACCGGATTCTCATCAACGGCCAACCGTATGCCGACCAAAAGGTATCGTGGTTTGTTGCGAAGATAGGCGGGGGTTCCTTTGGCTCCAAGGTCACAACCACCGCCGATGGGATGGCCGAGCTGTCTCGCGATTATTTTCTGAATGACTCCGTCGAGGCCATCGTCTTGCGCAGTGCCGAGACGACCGCCCTCCCTCAGACGTGGTTTGGCGTTTATCTCTCCGCACCTCCTGCAACGGATGATCTCATCCCAGTGAATGTCGAAACCGCCCTCCAGACAATCCATTTGGAATTGCCCCGACCGGATGCGGAATTGGCCAACCAAAACATGGAAGTCGTCCTCTGGGGAGAACAGTCGGGCAAGGGCGCGAATATTGGGTTTTGGATGCCCGCCAAATTTTCCCTCCCTGTTGCCCCAAAAATCATTCTACCGAGCATCCAGCGCGGCACCTATCGGCTGGAAATCCGGATTCCGGGCTTCACGACACGAACGGAGACCCTGACACTCGGTGCCTCGGAGGATGTGACCCTCGCCTTCCAACGCGGCAGTGACATCCACTTCACGCCCAAGCTCCCTGCGGGTTGGGATGTCAGAGCCATTATCCCCGAACTCCGGCAAAGCGGCAAACGCGTGGATGCGGATTGGGATGATGAAAAACGAATCTTGCGTGGTGTTCCTGCGGGTGCCTACACCCTCCACCTGCCTTCAAGTGCCGAGGTCAGAAAACGCATCATGGGGTTACTCCCCGATGGTCCGGAATTTTCCGGAACCGATGTCCCTTTCGAAGTAACCGACACCACGCCAAAAATCCTCAATCTCGGCGAAATCCCGCTGGAAATATTGCCCCCGCACCAATGACAGCCATCTCAATATCGCCAAAGACTTCTTCTCAAGCGATTGCGGCTTGGATACCGCTGCCGATAACGTCCAATTGCTTGCTTTCGTGGTAAGGTGGCTATCACTTGGACCCAAGTCTAAGCCCCCAGAAAATAAGGAGGACGATTAACACCACAGGGAACGGAGCCGTCAACCCGAAGATACCGGCGGCTAATAGGAGAAGACAGCCCCCCATGATATTGGAAGCGGTAGAAGTTTTTGGGGGAGGAGCAATTGGAACCGGTCGCGGAGAGTCTTCTCGCAAGTCGCGGGAGAGACGATCGGTACTGATTTTCAGAGTGAAGTCAAAGGTCGTCGCATTTTCATTTTCGACAAAATCACGAATCCTTTTTACGAGAGCTACATGAGGGTCAATAAAGTCGGAGGTTAATCCCGCGAACGCAAATTGAAGCTCTGCAAGTTCCGGATGAATTCGTTTGTTAAGAATCTCGTCTTCGAGCTGTATGCAATTTTTTAATAGGAGAAGAATGCGGGTGCAAAAACTCTCAATGGCCACCGGGTCTGCTTCGGTATCGGGTGCCCCAAGGGCGTTGGCTAAATCCACATTAACCAAGGGTTCGAAGGAAGCCCCGAATTGATGAAATTTGGTTATCCGCTCAAGCAACCAAATCCTGCTGTCTTCTTCCGAAGGAGTGTCGTCGTCAACGCCTGAAATGAGATGCAGTGCCACGCCGAAGAATCGAGTTTCACCATATTCCATCAAAACGCGTGCTCGCTCAGACATTTCACGCAGCGGTTCTTCAAGCCGATCAAGAATTAAAATAATCGGCCATGCCTCGGAGTGACGCTCGAAAAGGGCGAGGTTTTCCTTGCGAATTTCAGTCATGCCCCTAAGCCTCCTAGACGAGTGCCGTGATGCGTTCGATACGAAAGGTGCGCTCTGCCTCACGTTCGTGGCAGAAGGCGTGAACATACGTTCCCTTATAGCCTTCGACGGTAAAAACTCCGAGAGGTGAAATGACACGAGGGTATTCTGGAGTTGTTCCGCCATTGTAGAGGATAGTGACATCGAGCCGGTAGGCGGAGGAATGGCAGAGGGAATCCGTCATCGGATCATCCGAGCGAGCCAAAGGCGTTCGCGGGAGATTTTTCCACCAATCCCACGCGGCATCATCCGGCGGCTCACGCAGGGTAGGAATGTCTTTTACAGCAGGGAGAAAGCCTCGCAGAAAGCTGAACACCCACGCACTGGGGAGGAGGGACAGGAAACTTCTTCGATTAATCATGGTGTCATTCCATCACAAAGGGGTAGGACAAATACAGGGGTACCCAATATTTGCTCCAAGTTACAGTGGTGATGGGAGTGTTCGTATGTTCCGGTTTAGGCGAGGGTGGGCCGTTAATCGGTTCGGTGGACTAAATTTCCATGATGTTGCAACATTCGAGAGTTCGTTCTTTCCCCTGACATCCTCAACGCCTAGCATCCGCCATCTTATGAAAATCACCTGTCTCGGAGCGGGCTATGTGGGCGGGCCTACGATGGCGATGATTGCGGCGAAATGTCCCGACATCGAAGTGACCGTGGTGGACCCCAATGAAGAACGCATCGCCGCATGGAACTCCGATAAGTTGCCGGTCTATGAGCCCGGCCTCGATGAAATCGTGCGCAGTGTTCGTGGGAAGAATTTGCATTTTAAGACCGATGTCGAATCCGCTATTCGCTCGGGTGATATCATTTTTGTCTGCGTCGGAACCCCCACAAAAACCTATGGTGTGGGTGCGGGGCGAGCAGCAGACTTGCGTTATATTGAGGGTGCGGCCCGCATGATTGCTGCGGTGGCGGAGAAGCCAAAAATCATTGTGGAAAAAAGTACCATTCCCGTGAAAACGGCGGAGGCTTTGCTGACCATTCTCCGCTCCAATTCGCGTCATGGAAATTTTCAGGTACTTTCCAATCCGGAATTCTTGGCGGAGGGAACGGCGATTGCGGACTTGAAGAATCCCGACCGCATTCTCATTGGCGGCGAGCGAACGCCCGAGGGAGAAGCGGCGGTGCAGACCTTGGTGAAAATCTATGAACGCTGGGTGCCACAAGAGCGCATTCTTACAACGAATCTTTGGTCGTCGGAGCTGTCGAAATTGGTCGCCAATGCCTTTTTGGCTCAGCGCATTTCTTCGATCAACTCCATCTCCGCTCTCTGCGAAGCGACAGGCGCCGATGTGGAAGAAGTGGCACATGCCATCGGAACGGACTCGCGTATAGGCCCGAAATTTCTCAAAGCTTCCGTAGGTTTTGGGGGCTCGTGTTTTCAAAAAGACATTCTCAATCTCGTTTATCTTTGCCAGCACTTTGGTCTCCCCGAGGTCGCCGCCTATTGGGAAAGCGTGGTGCGAATGAATAATTGGCAAAAGAATCGCTTTACACGTCAGATTGTCGAAACGCTCTTTAATACCGTCTCCGGAAAACGCATCGCGGTGTTGGGTTTTGCTTTTAAAAAAGATACGAACGACACACGCGAATCTCCGGCAATTCAAATTGTGCGCGGCCTCCTTGAAGAAAACGCTAATGTGGTAGTCTATGATCCGGAGGTGCCCGCAGAAGCAATTCAGCGTGATGTCCTGGGAGAGGGAAAAACAGACGCTCGCTTGCAAGTGGTAAACAGTGCCGTCGAAGCCGCCAAGGGCGCGCACGCGTTGGCGGTCATGACGGAGTGGGACGAGTTCCGCACGTTGGATTTTAATGCCATTTATGCGGGAATGCACAAACCTGCTTTTGTTTTTGACGGGCGCAACATCCTGCCACGTGCTGATCTTGCGAAAAAAGGATTCCGTGTTTTTGCTATTGGAAAAAGTGCATTGGTGCCATGACGGGGATGACCTTCATCGCTTACGTACGCCTTGTAATTTTCTTTCCTCTAACGCGTTCTCATCCCTAAAACTTCTGTTATGCGTATTCTCGTTACCGGTGGCGCAGGGTTTCTTGGTTCTCATTTATGCGATCGTCTCCTTGCCGAGGGACATGAGGTTTTATGCCTCGATAACTTTTTTACCGGACGCAAATCCAACATCGCCGGACTTCTCACGCATCCCCGCTTTGAATTTTTTCGCCATGATGTGATTGATCCTTTTAAGTTCGAGGTGGATCAAATTTACAACCTGGCGTGTCCGGCTTCGCCCCCGCATTACCAATACAATCCCATTAAGACAACCAAGACGTCGGTGATGGGTGCCATTAATTGCCTCGGCCTCGCCAAGCGCGTCAAAGCCCGCGTGTTCCAAGCCTCAACCTCTGAAGTTTATGGCGACCCCGCCGTTCATCCCCAGCCCGAAAGCTACTGGGGGAACGTGAATCCTATTGGGCGACGTTCTTGTTATGACGAAGGGAAACGCTGCGCGGAAACCCTTTTCTTTGACTATCATCGCGAAAACAAAGTGGACATTCGCGTGGTGCGAATTTTCAACACCTACGGCCCGCGTATGCACCCGAATGATGGGCGTGTGGTTTCCAATTTTATCGTGCAAGCTCTGCGCGGTGAAGACGTGACGGTCTATGGCGACGGCTCACAAACGCGCTCGTTTTGCTATGTGGATGATCTCATCGAGGGATTTGTGCGGCTCATGGAGCAAACGGAAACCGTCGGGCCTATCAACATTGGCAATCCGGGTGAGTTCACGATGTTGCAACTTGCGGAACTTGTTTTGCGCAAAGTCGGCGGCAAATCGAAAATCATCCATCGTGAGCTTCCTGCCGATGATCCCAAACAACGCCGCCCCGATATTTCTCTCGCGAAAAAATACCTCAGATGGGAGCCTAAAGTTCCTCTCGAAGAAGGCATCGAACGTACGATTGCCTATTTCCGAGAAGCGATAAAAAATTCGTAAAAGCGAGGCATCGTCGGTTTTTATTTCGCCTGCATAATTCAAATAGGAATTTGACCGAGCGCATTGTAAAACATAGTTTAACGTCATGGTTAAAACGCTTACGAAGATTGGGAATTCACAGGGTATCATGTTTGACGCGCCCTTGATGGATATGGCGCGTCTAAAAGTGGGAGATCAGGTGAATGTGCAGGTTCATGAGGGTGGAACGGTCACGCTCACGCCATTGCGCCCCACATTGTCGTCTAGGGACGTGACGCGCGTCATCAAAGCAACGATGAAGGATTATTCACGGACGATGAAGAAATTGGCATAATTATGTCGCCCGAGAATTGTTTTCATCTCACGGTAGAAATCGTTCGAGAAATCCACACGGAGGCTTTGATGAAGTTTGGCGGTTCTGATGGCATGCGAGAGATCGCGTTGCTTGAATCGGCAGTAGCCGCACCTCAGGCGAGCTTTGGAGGGGCATCACCTTACAAAGATATCGTCGAGATAGGTGCCGCTTATTTATTTTACCTTTGCAAGAATCATCCATTTATTGATGGCAACAAGAGGGCCGCGCTCGGTGCATGCCTCGTCTTTTTACGCCTCAATGGTATGGAGCCGGAGGCTGATGGCCCCCTGTGGGAAGAATTGGTATTGGCGGTTGCCGCCGGAGTGATTGATCGTGATGAAACTACGCAACGGCTTCGACAATTGCTGCCAAAGTAAGGAGTTTATGTTTTTAATTTTTTGCCGGTCTGTGGAGAAGCGCCTTCAATTCATTCGGACTTTCCACACCCGGCTGGCACGTGACTCCGGTGCAGACGAAGGCGGTGGCGGTGCCTTCTTGCGTGGGTAAGGTTTGGGCAAATGATTCTACGGCTCCCGTGTTGCTTAAAATCACTTTGTTGGGGCAATAGATACTGTGGGCTACATGCAGCAGGGCATGAAAAATTTTGGAGCTTGCATCGCCTGTTATGACGATGCGCGTTGGCTCTTCCATCGAAAAATCCAGCGTGTGCAACATGGTAGCTAATGCTGTGGGTTGTTTAAGTAGGCGGTCGGCAAAAAATCGTAGCGTGGCATCGGCAGGATGTTGAAAGTCCGAACGTCCGGTGATTGCTGCGAGTTTTAGTAGCGCAAGGGTGGCCACGGAATTGCCGCTAGGCTCAGCACCGTCATAGCCGTCTTTCACACGTACAATTAAGTCGCTTGCATCAGCGGGGCTTTGCCAAAAACCGCCATTATTTGAATCGTAAAATTTGGCGAGCATGACTTCGGCAAGTTCCACCGCAAAGTCGAGTGCTTCCGATTGTAGTGTGGCTTCGTAAAAATCCACGACTCCCGCAAGCAAATAGGCATAAGTCTCCAGCAATTGTACCGTGTCGCGCTGCCCATCGCACCAACGATGATGGAGCGTCTTCGTTGTTTCATCCCAAAGCTGTTTGCAGAGAAAATGAAAATTTTTAGCAGCAGCTAAACGGTATTTTTTTTCATCGAAAATGATACCTGCGCGGGCGAATGCCCCGAGCATAAGTCCATTCCACGAGGCAAGGATTTTGTCATCGCGCCGGGGCCGCTCACGTTGGGCACGAGCCGTTCGCATTTTTTCTTGAGATGCGGCAAGCAATGCCTGATCTGCAGCGGCGACGTTTGGGTTGGCGATGCGCAAAACGTTTTGCCCGAGGAGCGGCGAGGGATGGCTGTGATCCACGAAATTGCCATTTTTGGTGACGCCAAAATACTGCGTGGTCACGGAAAATTCCTCGACTGAAAGCAGCTTGGAAAGCTCGCTAAACGTCCAGCAGTAAAATTTGCCCTCGTGCCCTTCGCTGTCCGCATCCTCTGCCGAATAAAATCCGCCCTCAGGATGCGTCATGTCATGCAGAACATAATCCAGAATATCTCGCACAACGTCTGCATGGCGCATCTTTCCGCTCACGAGAAAAGCGTCGAGGTAGAGCTGCGCCAGTTGGGCGTTGTCATAGAGCATTTTCTCGAAATGCGGAACCTGCCATTGAGCATCCACCGCATAGCGCGAAAATCCCCCACCAAGTTGATCATGAATCCCCCCCGCAGCCATCGCGTCGCATGTATGGAGTGCCATCTGACGCATGTTTTCCTCGTTGAAGCGTTGTGAAGCACGCAGGAGGAGAGATGGAATGGAGGGCTGGGGAAATTTCGGCGCATCGCCGAAGCCGCCATGAACGGCGTCGTAAGCTGCGGAAAATATCGGCACGGCGTGGTGCAGAGTTTCGGATGTGAGGGATGCCCCCTGCGGTGTTTCGCGAGCCGCGAGATCGGCAAGATGGGATTGAACTTGACGCGCAGACGCGAGGAGTTCCGGCCTTTGCTCGCGCCATAGACGAAGGATGCGTTGAAGAAGGTAGTGAAAACTCGGACGCCCATGAGCGGGTTTTGGAGGAAAATAGGTACCCCCGAAAAATGGCTGACGATCCGGCGTCAGAAAAACGCTGAGTGGCCAGCCACCGCTTCCCGTCGTTGCCTGCACAAAGCTCATGTAAATTTTATCCACATCGGGACGCTCTTCACGGTCCACCTTCACGTTCACAAAATGCTCATTGAGAAATGCGCCGATGGATTCATCTTCAAATGACTCCCGTTCCATCACGTGACACCAATGGCATGTCGAGTAGCCAATGCTCAAAAAAATCGGTTTATCTTCCGCCCGCGCCTTGGCAAAAGCTACCTCACTCCACGGAAACCAATCCACGGGATTGTGCGCATGTTGGAGTAGATAGGGAGACTTTTCATGAATGAGGTGATTGACGTGGCGCGCTAGCTTCACAAGGGCTTTAGCGTCGCGCACGATTGAGCATTTGGCAAAAGGAGAAACCGAAAAAATTTGGTCGATTTGAATTTTTTTTGAAAAACCACCTTGCGAGAGTCATTAGTAAGTGCGAGCTTACTTACTCATCATGTCACGCCCGTTGGTTTATGCTAGTGCCGATATCCTCCGCGTGGCGGCGCGGGTGTTTTTAGAAGATGGCCACAAAGCGAGCACGAAGCGCATTGCAGATATTGCAGGCGTTTCGGAGGCGATGCTGTTTCAACGTTTTAAAACGAAGGAAGCACTTTTTGAAGCGGCGATGAGCGTGGAATTGGGAGTGGATGACTGGGGGCACAATTTGATTTCGCAGGTGGGCCATCACGATCCGGAGGCAAATCTTACGGAAGCACTGTCGTCATTGTTAAAACGGCTCCAGACCATTGTCCCCAAGATCATCATGCTGCGTGCGGCGGGGAAGTATTCCGGGCCACGGCGCATGTTGAAGGATTCTCCTTTTCTTCGAGCGGCACGTGTCATTCGTGATTACCTCCTCGCGGAACAACGCCGTGGACGTCTTCAGCCTCGCCGTGCGCTTTTACACGCTCACCAAATGGTCGGGAGCGTAGCACATTATGTAAGCATTGCCGAAATGAGCGGAACCGCGCCCGGGCGTCCGCGTGAGTACGTGAAACTTCTCGTCGAATCGCAGCTTGCGGTGATGCGCCCGACAGTAAAGTCGCGCTCACGAATTGTGGCCGCCGTGTTTTTATTTTTCTGCGGAATTTCAGGAGGGTTCGCCGCCGAGTCCATCACATGGATGCAATGTGTCAAAGAAGCGGCATTCAATAACCCCGGCATTGCCGCAGCACGGAAAGAAGTCGAACGAACAGATGCTGTACGTAAGGGAGCATATAGTACGTTTATTCCGCAATTGGGACTTTCGGCAGGATTTAGCAGGGCAAAGCAGGAGCAAATGGTGAACTCTTCGACGGGGATTATTGAGGTAACGACATTTGGGGAACCGGGGTTTTGGTCGAATTATACCGATAGTTACTCGGCGCAGTTGACCTTACAGCAAACCATCTTTGATGGTTTTGCCACGCGGGGAAAAGTCACCAAAGCGCGTGCCGAAACCAATGTGGCGGTTGCAAAACTTCTCACGCAGAAAGCGGGCGCAAGCTTTGAATTGAAGAGTGCCTATGCGCAGTTGCTTTATGCACAGACGCTGTTGGGGGTGTTGACTGACATTATTGCTCAACGCGAACGCAATTTCCGCATGGTGGAATTAAAGTACGAAAATGGTCGTGAAAATCGTGGTGCGGTTCTCATGAGCCGCGCGCTTTTGAGCCAAGCACGGTTAGAGTTCACGCAGGCGCAACGTTTGCTCGAAGTTTCACGAATTCAGCTGGCGACGGTTATGGGGCGCAATTCCTATGCAGATTTTGAAGTGAAGGGGGAGTTGGTGACGGCGACGCCGATGAAATCGCCGGACTATCGTGCGCTGGCACTTTCTACGCCGGCGATTTTTCAACAGTCAGCCATCACGGAGGCTGCCAAGGCAGGAATTACGGTGGCGCAGAGCGATTTTTATCCGCAAATAAATGCCACAGCCAATATAGGGCTTCGCAGTGCCACAGGATTTGATCAACAACCCAACACGTGGGCGATTGGCATGACGGGAAGTTGGGCGATTTTTGATGGAACGCAAACGTATTTCAATGTTCGCGCGGCGCGTGTCGCACACGAAACATCTCAGGCGACTTTGCGTCAGACCAACGACAACACCGCACGAACTTTAGCGGAGAATTACAATGCTCTGCTCGATGCCATTGATCAAATTGCCGTGGGTGCCGAACTCTATACGGCATCGTCACTGCGCACGCAAATTGTGGAAGCGCAATACCGCAATGGGCTCGCTTCGTTTCAAGAGTTTGACCAAATCACCAATGATAAAATCACCCGTCAAAAGCGCGACTTACTTAACCGTCGTGATGCAGTTTTAGCGGAGGCCCGCTGGGAGCAGTCTTTGGGTGTAGGCGTAATTCCATGAAAAAACTTACCTTCTTCATTCTCTTTCTTGCAGCAGCAGTTTTACTCTGGGCGTGGTATTCGGGGCATCTTGTGTTGGCATCTGCGCCGTCTGTTCCGCCGAGTGAAGAGGAGTTAGTGGCGGTTCGGCGTGGAGATATTTCTGTCGAGGTGCTCGCCAGTGCCATCATTACTCCCGAGCACAAATTGGAAATTAAACCGCCGCTTGCGGGCCGTGCCGAATCGGTGTTGGTGGACATTGGTCAGGAAGTAAAACGCGGACAAACTCTCGCGATGATGAGCTCTTCCGAACGTGCCGCTTTACTTGACGCCGCACGAGCGAAGGGGCCAAAGGAATCTGCATTTTGGGAGGATATTTACAAGCCTGCACCACTGGTCGCACCCCTTGATGGCGTGATTATTTCCCGCACCCTCGTTCCCGGTCAGGTTGTCACGACAACCGATGTAGCATTTATTATGTCCGATCATCTCATTGCTCAGGCCAGCATGGACGAAACGGATTTGGCAAAAGTTTTTCTTGGGCAAGAAGCCATCGTTACGCTGGATAGTTATCCCGATCAACCCATCAAGGGGGCGGTGTCGAAAATTGCTTACAATGGTGTTACGACAAGTAATGTGACGACGTATGCCGTGGATGTGACGATGGAAAAGGTGCCGGAATTTGCACGGAGCGGCATGACGGCAAGCGTCGGCTTTTTGATGGAGCATAAAAAGCAGGTGCTTCTTTTACCTGTGGATGCCGTTACAAAAGATGAGGAAGTGTTTTTGCCCTCCACAATTTCTGATGAAGAACCCAGAGCGAGGAAAGTGACGACCGGACTTTCGGACGGTAAAAGCATTGAGATTACGAGCGGCTTGTCTGAGGGGGAGCGCGTGTTCCGCTCAACTTATCGGTTGCCGGAGAAAAAGAGCCACGAAGGATTTTCTCTTCTCCCCCGACCGAAACAGGTGAGGGGAAATGCGACACCTAAACCATCTCCTTCTCCTCCCCCGGAGCCATGAGTTCGGTGACATGATTGAAATTGAGCACATTCATAAAATTTATCGTATGGGTCGTCTTGAGGTGGCGGCTCTTAATGATGTCTCATTGTGCATCGAACCCGGAGAGTTTGTCGCACTGACAGGGCAATCCGGTTCGGGAAAATCTACTCTGCTGCATATTTTAGGGCTGTTGGATCGCCCGACGAGCGGTCTCTTTCGTTTTGCGGGGAAGGATGTCGCGAAGCTGCATGACAAACAACTCGCTGAACTTCGTTCGAGTGAGATTGGATTCGTTTTTCAGCAATTCCATTTATTGCGGCGTACAAGTGCGCTCGACAATGTGAATCTTCCGCTTGTTTATGGGGGCGCACGGGATCGGCAACGAGGATTGGAGCTGCTCGCGAGAGTGGGGCTTGCCGAACGGACTTCCCATCGCCCGGGCGAACTTTCTGGCGGACAACAACAACGCGTCGCTATCGCCCGTTCTCTCATTCGTCATCCTCGCGTCCTTCTCGCCGATGAGCCTACGGGCAACTTGGACTCAGCGAGCGGACGCGAAATTATGTCTCTTTTTCGCGCGCTTAATGCCGAGAGCATAACGGTGATTCTTGTCACGCACGAAGCCTCGGTAGCGGATGTGGCACGAAGGCAAATTCGTGTGTCAGATGGCCGGATCGAGAGTGACCAACGTAGTGATGTTACGGTGAGCGTTCCGGCTTTGCCTGCGGCCACCGGACGGGCAGGGCGGCGGCATGGCTTGTTTGTTCGTATTGGCGCCTATTTTACGCAGGCGGGGCGTGCCCTTTTGCTCAATAAAATGCGCACCTTGCTTTCTGCCTTGGGCATTATTATCGGCGTCGGCGCGGTGATTGGGATGCTTTCTCTCGGTGAAGGAGCCCAGGCGTCCATCGCGAATCAACTTTCCAGCATGGGCTCTAATCGTTTGTCCATTCGCCCTGATGCCCAATCCGTGGGTGGTGTCCGTCGTGCGGTGGGGGGTGTGAGCCGGATGACACAGGATCAGGCGATGGAAATTTTAGAAAAAATTCCTCTCGTCAAAGCCACGTCAGCCAACATCACTTTTCGTGCTCAGGTTGTATGGAAAAATGAGAACGTCAACACGCTGATTATGGGAGCTATGCCGGGTTACGAGGTGATCTATGATGCCACGCCGAGTGTGGGAAGATTTTTTACCGAAATGGAAAATCAGCATCGAGAGCGTATTGCCGTGCTTGGAAGAACGGTGGCGCAGAATCTTTTTGGAATGACAAATCCTGTGGGTGAAGTGGTGAAAATTAGCTCTACTCCATTTCGTGTGATCGGAGTTCTTAAACCTCGGGGAGACCAGGGGTATTGGGATGCGGATGATATTGTCGTCATACCTTTGCAAACCGCTTTGTTTCGTATGACGGGAAAGCGCTATGTGGATTCCATAGATGTTGCGGTGGGGGACAGTGCGATGGTGGATGAAGCTCAAACCCAGATTGTGCAGCTTTTTGATGATTGGCCTAAAACGCCAAACGCTCTTGGGACCGGCTACCGCATTTCCAATTTTGCTTCGATGCAGGAAGCCTTCACATCCATCTTTCGCAGTATTTCCATTTTGCTCGCTATCGTTGCTGCCATCTCGCTCGTCGTCGGAGGCATTGGGGTCATGAATATCATGCTCGTTTCGGTGACAGAGCGCACACGAGAGATTGGTTTGCGAAAAGCTTTGGGCGCCAATAATAGCGATATTCTTGCGCAGTTTCTTGTGGAAGCTGTGACATTATGTGTCAGCGGGGGTGCTATTGGAATTGGGCTGGGTGCAACTCTGACGTACCTTGGTTCCTATGTGACCGGATGGTCTTTAAGCGTCACGCCGGGATCGGTGATTTTAGCCGTTGGATTTTCGGTGTTTGTCGGCCTCGTCTTTGGAATTTGGCCCGCAAGAAAAGCGTCCTTGCTCAACCCCATTGAAGCCCTGCGGCACGAATAGCTTTGATGTTTTAATTATTCCACGGGTGACACCGGGCGCGGTGTGAGAATCGCGGGAGAAAAAGGCGGGGTTCCCGCCATCCCCTCGTGCAGGCTTTTTGCAAGGCGCAGGTTCAGTGCCGAGAGCAAGAGGAGGGATGCGAAATACACGGAGTAGCGATCAATGAAGAGCGGTCCGATAAAAATTTCAATGGCTCTTAATGAATCAAGCATGGCGCCCCATAAGATTGGGGAAAAACCGAGCCCCAATCCGGAAATGACCGAAAAGAGCGCGAAAAAGTGATTGCGTCCCATCACAGGAATACTGCCCATGATAATGCGAAGATTCGCCACACCAAAGAGTGCTCCTGCTACCCCACCGAAAAAAATCAAGATGCCAACAACGAGTGGCTTGGTCCCCAGAACATTGCAGGCTAATGCCAGCCATCCGATGATCGTCACCGAGAAAAGTATTAGGGCGCCGCGCAACCAAGGTTTGCTGCCACTTGCATCCAAGCGTGGCCCCGACCAAAACACACCGCCGACAGCTCCCATAAAAGCCAAGGCACTTAGCAGCAAAATTGTGTCCTCTGCAAATTTCCCCCGCACCACAAGGAATTCCACCGTGAACACTCCCATCCCTCCCAGCACGATCGAATAGACCGTGGTGAACCACAGCAAGCGCGCAAAAGGTGGATACTTCAACATGGCTAACCATGGCACCGAAATCCCCGATTTTTTTCTTTCCTCCGGCGACTCCGCGTCGGGGATACGATGGATAAACCACAGGCTCACCAGTGCCGCAAGGAGGCTAATTCCGAAAACACTGGCATATTCCAACGGATCAACGTCTCCGGCCATTACCCAAGCAGAAACTAGCAATGCAGAAAGACAGCCGAGTTGGAGGAACGCCTGATCGCGGGAAAGAAAACGCCCTCGCACTTCCTCGGGAACCAAAACCGTCAGCCACGGAAGCCATGCGCCCGAGACAAATCCACGGAGAGCATTAAAAATAAAAAGCAAGGTGACAAGCATCCCAAGTCGCACGGAGGGTGGAAGCCAGGGCAGCACAGGAAGCACGGCAACGCAAAAGGTGAAAAACGTGCGTGCGCCCCAGCCTGCGAGGAATAACTGACGATACCCAATGCGATGAAGAAATGGCACGGCCACTAATTGCAGCATGGTGAGCAGTGGCGTGAGTGAGGCAATAATGCCGAGGATGAGTGAGGAGGCGCCCAACGATTTTGCGTAGAGAATGACCGGAGGTCCCAAGACGATTTGAAACGAGACAGCGTTGAAAAAACTAAAACCGTTAACGTTGAGCGAGCC
>JAJTYZ010000102.1 GCA_021463515.1 Chthoniobacterales bacterium
ATTTTCATCGCAAGAGAGGCCTAAAATTTTTTAATTTCCCAATGTTCCGAAAATCTCGCTATTTCTTTGGAATCTTCGTCATGACAGTCACATTTGCATTTGCAAGTCACGCATCGGCGTTAGTGGTTCCTTTTACGGAAGATTTTTCGGAAGATGCGGCGGGCTGGATTTCCGACGGCACCAATTCTCTGACTTGGCACAAAGAGGGCGGTATTGAGAATCAAGCCTTTATAAGCACAACGGCGACGGTTAACGCGGGCCTTGACATTGTGTTTCGCGGAAACAGCACCCATTTTGCAAGTGATGGTGCTTTTGTGGGAAATTGGCTGACGGCAGGAGTGACCACATTTAAGGCGTACGTGAAGCATGATGCGCCGGTGCCCCTGAACTTTTTTGTCCGCCTCAATGCGGGAGGCATGGGTTATGCGGCATGCAGCAATCCCATTGCCGTTAAGCCCAACGAATGGGTCTTAATTAGTATTCCAATTATAGATTCACTGGGACCTTCGGGTATATGGCAATCTTATGAAGGTGCGGGAAAAAGGTTTGAGGCAGTATTTGCAAGCATCAAAGATATTCAGGTGGGGCTAGATGCCACCCAACCTGCAGATGTCGTGGGCAATACCTATCATGTCAGCTTAGCGAAAGTTTCTACGGGCGTTCTTAAATTTGCGAAATGCCCGAAATCCGACTCTCAACATAAGAATTGTTTGTAAACCAAACGTTTTCCTAAATCTAAGTATCAAACTAATCTATCATTATGACAAAAACAACATCACCAGCCGGTATCATGGGGCGTCTTAAAGCCGATACAGCAGAGCAACATATCATTGCAGAATCGAAGCCGCTTGAAGCCGATCTTATTGAAGGAAAAATCCGTCCCGAACATTATAGAGATTATCTTGCTCAACGTTGGTTTATACATCGCGAACTTGAAGCCGCCACAGATCGCGCCGCTGCATTGGATAGTCGCCTTTCAACATTGGGATTACCGGAGCTTTATCAAACGGCAAATATAGAAGCCGATCTTGCCCATGTTGGCGCAGAAACAGCATCCCTTAAACCACATCCCGGAACCAAAGCTCTCACGGATTTTATTCGTCAGGCCGACGTTGCGCCATTGATGGGGATTTATTATGTATTTGAAGGCAGTAAGAACGGAGGGACCATGGTTGCCAATTCGCTAGCGAAGGCATGGAACCAACCGGAAGACCGCACGGGCTTACGCTATCTCAATCCACATGGCGAGGCCCAACGTGCGACATGGATGCAATTTCGCCGCAAAATGAATACCATCGCATGGACAGATGAAGAGCAAGCCGCCATGATTCAAGGTGCCCAAACTACCTTCGATCTTGTGGCTCAAATTGACGACGAGACTTACGCTGCGTAGAAACAATCTCCTCTTGCAGAATATTTCCTCGGGGAAAAATCAGCGATGATTCTCCCCCGAGGAAGCAAACTCGCGAAAACTGTCATGGAGGATTAAGCATCTCATTGCCACAGAGCATCTTCATCCCACCGCCCTCATTCCACCCCACAAGCTTTCCCGGTAACTTTATGGCGCAATCGCTACTTGCTCGACCCACATGAGGTTGGGGCGTGCGGTGCTGCCGCCTTCTCGTTCCTGCCACAGGCGAATTTTTTGCACCTTTTTTGTGGGAAAAGAGGCGGTGACAACTTTTGTATGATTGGTGTCTGTTTGCCATACGTTTTCCCATTCCGATTTCCCTGCTTCTTGCACTTCGACCTTAAAGTGTTTCGAGGGAAACGCCTCGCCACTGTCCGTGGCCCACACAATTTTGACTTGAGAGGCGGGCTGCGCTGTGGGCATTTCAAATTCAATCCAATGCGGGTCACGTCGCTCCAAAGATGCCCACGCACGATCACGCCAACTGAGAGAGACTTTGTCACTCTTTCCATCAAGCACGGGTGAAACAATATAGTCAGGATATATTGAGCTGGGAGTCACACGGGTATCTTTGGGAAAGCCATTCACCGCCTCCGTTGTTGTATAAACCATGCTTTCCGGTGTTAGAAATTTTTTCAGCCATACCTCGTTTTTTTTCCCGACAAAATGATGCGGGTAAATTTGATCGAGGTTAATGTTGGACACCTCGGGAATCATATTAAATGTCACCGCCCGATCTACGGTGTCTTGGATCACCGGATCGTCGGGGCCTTTGGCATAATCAAGAGCCAACACCACCAACCCCGTGGAATCTTGCACGGGCTTAAGATACCGCTCCGCAATGTCCCGCCCCTCATCAAGTGCCGAAGGCCGCATCCGCACATAGCTCTTTGTTCCAAAATCATAACTCGACGTAAAACTTTCATACATCAACCCATCCACAACCCCCGCTAAATCGCCCAAAATTTCCCATCCACGATTGATGACAATAACGGCCTGCGGATGTTGTTCTCGCAGCTTGCGAATCAATTCGATCATCGGCTTCCGATTATCCGTATAGAGCGAAAAAGTTTCCACCGTATCGAGAAAAAATCCATCCACACCGTATTCTTCCCGCAGTCTTTTTGCCTCACTCAGGAATTGGTTGATCCACGAGGAGCTGGCTGCTTTGACGAAATAAGAATTCCAAGTTTCATTCCGATCCGGCTTTCCATCATTGTTGCGATCGTAATAAGCCGAGTCATGTCCACCCGGGCCCTGCCCGTCCCCTTTGTGAAGATGATGCGCTTCACCGGCACTGATATAGCCAAGAGCCAGCGTCCCATTTTTGCGAATCGCCGCCACACTTTCCGGCGTTTGATTTCGGGTTTCAATAATCACCGCATCACGCCCAGCCAAAGCCTTAACCTGTCCTTTGCCATAGTAACAAGCGTAGCTTGCGATTTTCTTAAATCGCGCCCGAGCGTCAGTTGCCGGAGGCGTTATGGCTTTTTTTTTTAGCGATGCCGGAACCGCTACCGTTAATGCCCCTCCCTCTCGCGGCATAAAATCCAAGGTGTCCTGAAAGTTCTCCGTCATGGTAGCAATAACCAGCGACACCTTGCTGCCCTCGGGAAGCTCAAGTGCCGCCCAAGGAACCTCCATCATCACGGTGTTGCCATTTGCATTTCGAGTGACAGATGCGCCCGCGATAGCCTCCCAATGCCAGCCGCGGTGATCATCTTGCCCGTTCCATTTATAGAGCGTGCTTCCCTCAATGAGATAATCCAGGCCCTTTCGCCCTTCAAAATTGCTCCAATGATGATGGCCGGTTTCCGTGTTACCATCCGTCTCCAAATAAATATGCGTCCAAACCGTAGGTTCATCCTCCGTAGTAAATGAAATACTCAAAGATTCTGATTCGGCAGATACTTGAGCGGAAAGAATGGATTGGCTTTGAGCATCAGGTTTTGGTGGCTGCTCGCGCTCGACAGGCTCTGCGCAGGCGGCGTGAGTAAATGCGGCAATAACAATAAAGAGGTGTGATAAGGATCTCATAGTTGGTGTTAATTTCGATTTTGATACAAGGGATTGTAGATGAAGTTTGTGGTTGCCATTGCTTCCACATGGCCGTCGAGAAAGAGCGCGTTGCCTTTACCGTTGTGACGCTTGGGATCAGCGGTATGCCAAGGATTACCATCAATATAACCCCAGCTATCCTCTTGATTTGATGCGAGGCCACCCGGACCATCGGTCGCAATCAGCGTTTCTCCGGGACGGTCAAATTGTATCAAGCGACGGAAATCGTCGGGATGATATTCCGGATCGGTATTGCCATGCCCCACGAGATTGTAATTCCACCCATAGGAAAGTGTTCGACTCATCTCTGTGGGTAAAAAATTTTTATCCGAAGGACAGTGAAAAATTTTTAAATCACCATCGGCATACGGTGCGAGTGCTTGCCACCAATACTCGTAGGCGCCGCCCTCGTTAGTTGCGCACCAAGGTACGACGGTCTGCCTCTCCGCAGCATAAAGTTGGGATGCTTGTCCAATCTGCTTTAGGTTCTGAAGGCAGGCAGTTTGGTGAGCACTGGCTCGAATCATCTCCACGCTAGGAATAACCACCATGACGCCAATCGCCACCAAGGCGATGACAACAATCACTTCAACCAGTGAGTGTCCTTCCTCCTGCATCACGCGTCCTTGGTTTCCCAAGTAAGACTTAGGATTTCTTTTTGCGAAAACCCAAGAGCGCAAGCCCAAGTCCCAAGCCTAACAGAAGAGAGACCCCCGGCTCCGGAACTGTCGTGTATTGCAACCAGCCTCCGCTGGCACCTTGGTTTGAGCTATCCACATAGAAGTCGCGGTAGGCGACGCTATTCGTAAACCCGTCGCTGAATAACATGAAATTAAACGTATTGGTTCCAAACGAAGCGATGGGCGTGCTAATCACGAAATCATCCGTTACCCCATCGTTATAGCTTTGCAATCCAAGCCAATTCCAGCTCCACGCATCTTGTGTGCCTCCGGTAAATTGGTAAAGCGTGGCCCCTTCAATCATAAATTCTGCACCCACAGAAAATTCTGAGGCTCCTCCAATGTACCCCGTGGACCTGTTCTGATCCGTATCAAAAAAGATGCGAAAATTCCCATCAATCAACGCCGGCGAGTCATTCATCACATATCGAAAGTAATAATTCGTGGAATCATTCGCGATAGTGATTTGGTGCCAGTCTATCGTGGAACCTTCATTGGGATCCGTGGTAAATCCAGTCAACCCCGACCAGCCAGATCGGGAGGAATCAACAACGATAGTTCCATTAGTAACCGTATTATTAAGCGACTCGACTAAAGCCGCAGAAGCGGACGTAAGACCAGTGCTTCCTAGAGCAACAACAAGGATTAAGGTATGATAAATATTCATAGGGTGAATGGTTCGCGTAACTGGTTACGCGTTTTTAGGGGAAGTGTCAAATGATTTTTTAGTTATATTTTTAAGCGGGAGAGAACCAAGGGAATGCCGCTCGACGAGTTGTGGGTGGATGGTTTGGGAATAGGTTGTCTTTATTTGATCATACCGCTTATCACGAATAGCGCGGGTGAGTGTTTCCACAGAGGCTTGCGCAACATGATTCCGAGGCACCCCAATGCTGGCAAGCCCGGGCGTTGTAAACGCACTTACCGCCAAATCATCCATGCCCACCACCGCCAAATCCTCCGGCAAACACACACCATCTTCCTGCGCTGCGTGCATGACCCCCAATGCCAAAATATCCGTCGCACAAAGAATGGCCGTCACGCGGCGCTTCAATAGCGCACGTACCGCTCGCTCGCCATCCGAAAAACTTTTGTAGCCGGGGTGTATCCATGATGGCTCCAAATCCAATCCGGCTTTTTCCATGGCCATCAAATAAGCTTGGTGTTTTGTTTCATCCACCATTCCTCGAATGTATCCGATCCGCGAATGACCACGGTCGCGAAGGGTGGAAATTGTTTGCTCAATGCCCTTCTGGAAATCAATAAAGATAGAGCCCGCGACCGGAATTGTTTTCGGCCACGGAAAATTTGTAATTGTCACGCAGGGGCAATGAGAAATTTTGGGAAGAAATTTTCGGGCACGTGCAATTTTACCCACCACCAAAATCACCCCATCAATCGCCTTGGTAGATGCCAATTGAAGAAGCCTTTCTTCCTGCCGATCATCGTCGTTTGTTAACTCCAATTGCGCCGTATAACCCTGTTGTAAAGCGGCCTTCGCCAGCTCCTGCGCTAACTCCATGTTGTAGTAATCAAAAATGGGCTCCGAGCTAAAGCTATAAAAAATCCCAAGCATTGCACTTTCCTGAGAGGACAACCGCCGCGCATGGATATTGGGCGTGAATCCTTTTTTTTTCGCCATCTTCAAAATATGCCGCTTCGTCTCCGGACTAATCCGCCCATTACCGCTAAAAGCCCGTGAGACCGTCGCAATAGAAACCCCAACTATTTCTGCAAACGTACGTATATCCATTGTCAAGCGAAAACGGTTCCACAACTGATTCACGCCGTCAAGATTTTTACCGCATCACCACCAGAAGTTTCATCTCTAAAACAGCCCGCCTATAACGATTTATTTTTCCGACAAAAACCTCACATCATCCCAATCTTTCGGTCTCCCCGAGGCCCGTTTATTTTCCATAAGACATTCTTGATCAATGTAGGGAATAGGAAGAGAACCAAGGTTCGAAAACAAATGCGCTTCGACTCGCGACTCCCAAGCTTTAGAAAACGGCACACCATCAATATGATTTAAGAGATCAATCCGATGCGGGGGTCTTCCAAATTGAATGACAATCCCTGGTACCATAAAGTCTCTTTCAGCCACAATTCCGGGAATATCACCCTCCCAAAATCGCCTTAAAGCCCGATACAAAGTCGCCACATTGGCGTTGTTAAGTTCATAAAAAAATTCACATCTCCAGTAAATCTTGCATAGCCATGAAAAATACCAGCCTCCCCTCCC
>JAJTYZ010000103.1 GCA_021463515.1 Chthoniobacterales bacterium
AATCTGCGGTTTTTCGCCGTGCTATCGAAGAAAATCTACGATTCATTTCCTCACGAACAAAACGAGGAAGAAAACGGAGGAAGAAGAGTTTGTTGCTGAAGTTTGGGAAGAAAACGGAGAACAAGAAAATCCGCTTTTCAAACCATCCATTTTACCCGCTTTTCAAATCGCCGGTCACAGGTTCCCATGGGACGCCGAGTCAGGGCGAATCGGATTGGAAATTCTCCCGACGGCCTGTCTGGATCGCGTGGTATCGCACCGCAACCGCGTGACCGATTTACCCGAACTCGACAATCCAGACTGCGGGGTGGATGTTCCCGCACGTACAATTGATCCGCTCGTTCAGATAAAAGTGCTCGGCAATGCGTAAGCCGGCGGCTTTGCGCAAGGGCAGACGATGCGCAACTCGGCCTCGATCGAAGAGTTTCGTTTTTGTGGTCAGGAGAGCGATTCGCGTGATGGAGAAACTCGCCTCCGTACCCGTCTGCTTAACAAAGTGGGATGTCGGTTGGAACATGTGATGACGTGGCGTGATAGCGACGAATGCTTTGTCGTAACCACGGAATTTTTCAACGGCTCCACGGCACCAGTCATCCTCGAAATGCTGAGCAGCTTTTCGATCGGTGGCATCACGCCGTTTGATGCTGCGAATGCGCTACGCCGATTGGTGGTGCACCGATTTCGTTCGGCATGGAGTACCGAAGGCCGCCACGAAGCCACTCCGCTCGAGCTCCTTCAACTCGAACGCTCATGGAACGCCTCCCCGATGTTTAGCGAACGGTTCGGTCAGGTCGGCTCAATGCCCGTGCGCCGTTGGCTTCCATTCCTGGCCCTTGAGGACACCTCCGCAGGAGTCCTATGGGACGCGCAACTTGCATGGGGTGGCTCATGGCAGATGGAAATTTTCCGTCAGAATGATGATGTTTGCCTCTCCGGCGGACTGGCTGACCGTGAGTTTGGGCATTGGATGAAAACCGTGGCACCCGGAGAAACTTTCATGACGCCATCCGCCATTCTGACGTGCGTAGCGGGAGGGCTGGATGAACTTTGTGATCGGCTTACGCGCTATAAGCGGCTTGCGGCGAACGCACAACCAGCCATCGAGCACGACATGCAGATTGTATACAATGAATGGTGTACCACATTTGGTCATCCGGAGCATGAGCGCGTCCTCAGCCTTGCCGATCGCCTTAAGGAAACTTCGTGCCGTTATTTTGTCATTGGTGCGGGTTGGTATAAAACTGACTCCACGGATTGGAGTCAGAGTCATGGGGATTGGGTTCCCAACAAGAATCTTTTTCCCAAGGGGCTGGCCGCTACCGCCGCCATCCGCGAGCGCGGGCTGATTCCCGGCCTTTGGTTTGAAATGGAAACCGTCGGGCCGCTCTCCGCATCATTTCAAAAAACAGACCTCCTCCTGTGCCGCGATGGCATTCCCATCACCGCCGGAAATCGGCGATTTTGGTACCTGAACCAACCCGAGGTGATCGCTTTTCTAAGTGAGCGTGTGATCGGCCTCCTTGAAGAATGTGGGTTTGGATATCTCAAAGTGGATTACAATGAATCGCTGGGCATCGGCTGTGACCATCCCGATTCTCTCGGCGAAGGTCTGCGTTTGCAAATTTGCGGAGTTTACCGATTTTTCGATCACATTCGAGAACGCCTGCCGGGTTAGTGATTGAAAGCTGCTCCTCCGGCGAGCATCGTCTCGAACCCTCCTTCCTCGCACGCTCGGCGATGTCCAATTTTTCCGACTCCCACGAAACTGTGGAAAATCCCATCACCTCCGCCAACCACCATCGCCTCCTCCTGCCGCAGCAAAGCCAAGTCTGGGCCGTCTTGCGCGAGCGAGACAGTCTGCAGCGGCTCACCTATTCGCTCTGCTCGACATTTCTGGGCTGCATGTGTCTCTCCGGTGACATCAACCGCTTGAATGACGAACAATGGGAAATCATTCTTCGCGCCCAAAATATCTACCGCCTTGCGGGGCCGGTGATCAAAAATGGAACCAGCCGTCGTTTCGACACGATCGGTCCAAGCTGGCGTCATCCTACCGGCTGGCAGGCCGTTCTTCGCGTGAGTGACGACCGCCTCTCTGCGCTCGTTGTCGCCCATGCTTTCAAAGAAGCACCTGAAAAAGTGACTCTCGATTTACCCGAGGGGGCATGGGCCTTAACGCATCAATTTCCGCACGAAACCGCCTGCCTTGACGGAAATCGCCTGACCGTGTCCTTCGCCGGAGAATTCTCAGCCCAAACTCTCTTGCTCCACCTCGCGGAGAATTGATCTCACGATCATCATTTCACCTCCACGCTTTCGACTTTCCAAAGCGGCGATGAGCATAGCCATCAATTCGATTGTTTCCTCGAAGTGATAGGGGCTTTTCCCCGTTTGCATCCACGTAATGACAGCAAGAAGTTGGTTGCGAAATGTCGGGTATGTATCCGTCATTCGTACTACAGTACATTCCTCCTCCGTACCGTAGGCATGAATTGTCCAAGTGCTTCCTACGGCGTCACCAATCAGGGCGATGCTTACTTGGCTGCCATTGCGGTGTAGGCAATACACAATATCGGATCCGGGTTGTGATTCGCAGCGAACGTGAAGAAATTCTGCGCCTAAAATCGTATAGACAGCTTCTAAACCATGAATGCCATAGCGTTCCCAATTTTTACAGACGATGCTTGTGATCCAGCACCAAGGTTTCCCGCGAAGTTGATTTAAGGCGGGTGCATACCGCATTCCACTTGAGGAAAGAATTTGTGCCCCGGCTTTTTTCCACGCAATAAATTGCGTCAATTCTTTGCGAGTAATGGCTAATAGCTTATCTATAAAAATGGGGTTTTTGTCTCGATAAAGGGCTGTGCTCTCCGGACATGATCGGTGCCATCATCCGTCGCAATGAGCACGCCATCCACCGCACCAATAACATCCTCCGAGTGTTCGACGACGCACGGAATTTTTGCCGCCGCAGCGACGAGTGGAGCTTCCGCAGGATTATCCGTCCATACATGCGTCACCTGCGCCTCCGGAATACGAACACTCTCCAAAGGTTGCGCACCGAGATATTGTGAAATTATCGGGTAAGGACACGCGGCCATTTTGGAAGGATCGTATCCGTGCACGATGGCCGACCATGAATAGGGATGGCCATTGCCCGGGAGCATCCCAAGCATCGCGAGGCGAAGGGGTTTGCTTTTGTCGTCCAATGGAGAAGGGGTTTCCGAGGTCACAACAAGGAAAGTTCTAACATCGTGCCCTTGTTATCAAGTTTCCGTATTTGCAGCCGCGCATCGCGGGAGGATTGGCTGCCTCGCATGGATTTGAACCATGACAAAGTGATCCAGAGTCACTTGTGCTACCGTTACACTACGAGGCAAAAAGTGTGAATCGTGAGGCTGACTGCATAGCGTCGCTTTTTCAATCGCAAAGGAATTTTATCGGGGACAAAATTTTTCTACCGCCGCAAGAACCGCATCGGCGGTTTGTTGGTGAGTGAGATTTTCGGAGTCAATTCGGATGTCCGATGCTTCGTGATAAAGCGGTTCACGCGTACGGTAGAGAGCTTCGAGTGTGTGGCGTGGATTCTCGGTTTGGAGGAGGGGGCGTTTGCTGCGTTTGACGCGGCGGTGCAAATGCTCGGTGCTGGCATCAAGCCAAATAACGGGGCCAATTTCATGCAGGAGAGTTCGATTTTCTTGCGAGAGAATAATCCCACCTCCAGTGGCAACAATAAGGCCGAGGCGTCCAATGAGACGGCGCAACACAGCGGTTTCCAACGCACGAAAATGCGCTTCTCCGTATTGCTTGAAAATTGCAGGAATGGGGAGTCCGGCTTCTTGTTCGAGAAGTTGATCGGTGTCCACAAAGGCGTAGCCGGTGAGCGAGGAAAGGATGCGGCCTATGCTCGATTTGCCGGAACCCATAAACCCGACGAGAACTAAGTTGCGGTACACGTTTAGACTTTCACAACGTTGATGGCTTTGAGGCCACGCTCGCTGGGGGCAAGGTCATATTCGACCGAATCGCCTTCCTCGAGAGTTTTGAATCCGTCGCCACGTATTTCGGAATAGTGGACGAAGATATCGTTGCCGGAGCCATCGGGATTCGCAATAAAGCCAAATCCCTTTTTGTTATTGAACCACTTGATTAGACCTTGAGCCATAGAATTGGGGGATTGTTAACGCGTCATCTCACCACGGGCTTTTCTTATGGCTTCTCCGTGATGAATCGTCAATTGCATATTGGAAAAAAGCATCCCAGCAGACAGAATCTCGCCGCTTGTGATTTTCGGCTTGCTCACCTTTTTCCTATGACAACATGCGTACTTCCGGCGCATGACGCGTCGCAGATTGCCCTTGCGGCGAGCGAAGCAGCACGTTTGCTTGCGAAAGGCGAGATTGTTGCGCTGCCGACGGAAACGGTGTACGGCCTCGGATGCGACGCATTAAATCCGGCGGCCGTCGCTCGAGTTTTTGCAGCAAAAGAACGTCCGTCTTTTGACCCGCTGATTGTGCATGTCGAGGATGCGGAAGATATTCATTGTTTTACTACGGTGCGCGGTAACGTGCAGAAATTGGTGCTTCGATTGGCAGAAAATTTTTGGCCAGGGCCTTTAACGATGGTGTTGCCGGCGAGCGAGAGGATTCCGGATATAGTACGTTCGGGTTTACCGACGGTGGCTTTACGATGCAGTGCGCATCCGGTAATGCAAGCGGTGCTGAAAAATCTAGGTCATCCCATTGCAGCACCCAGTGCCAATCGCTTTGGGCGTATTAGTCCTGTGCGAGCGGAGCATGTTGTGGAGGAGTTAGAAGGCCGGATCCCTCTGGTGCTAGACGGTGGGCCGTGTTGTCATGGATTAGAATCCACCATCGTTGCGGTGGAGGCGCAGTGCTTGGTGTTGTTGCGCCCGGGACCGGTCACGCAAGAGCAGTTAGAGCAATTTGCGCCGGTGCGGCGTGTGGCGGTGGGTGGTGCAGTGTTTGCGCCCGGCATGATGAAAAGTCATTATGCACCGCGAACGCCTTTGTATATTTTAGCAGTGGGAGAATGTCTTCCTGAGGATGCAGTGCGAAGTGGGTTGCTGACTTTCGGAAATGAAATGAAGGGTTTTGCTGAGGTGGAAAATTTATCACGTCATCCTTTGGAAGCTGCTCCACATTTGTTTGCGGCGTTGCGGAGGTTGGATGCTTCGGGTGTTTCTCGCATTTATGTGCACGAAATTTCGGAATCCGGGCTCGGCATGGCTATCATGGATCGTTTACGCAGGGCCGCGCATGAGTAAGGAGAAACTCAACACTCGCGCAAGCTTTGTCGTCGCGGCCGCTGTCATGCTTTCGCGAGTGCTCGGATTGGTGCGGGAGATTTTATTCAGCGCAATTTTTGGCGGAGAAAGATTGGGAGCTTTTGTTGTGGCATTTCGTATTCCGAATTTGCTGCGTGATTTGTTTGCAGAAGGCGCACTTTCTACGGCGTTTATCACGGTATTTAGCCGCAAGGTGAAGACGGAAGGCGATGGCGGGGCATGGGTGCTGGCCTCGAAAATGTTCACGCTCACCGTGGTGTTCATGAGTGCGGTGACGATTTTGGGGATTGTGTTGGCCGAGCCATTATTTGACCTCATCACTTGGGGTGCTTCGCCGGAGGTCATGGCATGGAAGGGGCTTGTCGTGTTGCTGACACGCGTGATGTTTCCATTTATTTTACTCGTGTCCTTGGCGGCGTTGGTCATGGGCATGCTCAATGCTCGCAATGTGTTTGGCGTGCCAGCACTGGCTTCGAGTTTTTTTAATATCGGCTCCATTCTCGGTGGTGTTTTTCTCGCGTGGTGGCTTGAACCGGATTTCATTCGCCAAGTTATCCATCATACGCAGAGTGAGACATTGCTTGGATTACCATTTGGTCAGCGGGCCTTGTTGGGGTTGGCCTTGGGAACATTGATTGGCGGGTTGTTGCAGTTTGTGTTCCAATTGCCGGCTCTCAAGCGGGCGGGCTTCACATTTCGATTGGATTTCCGATGGTGGGACCCGGGAGTGAAGAAAATTTTGGATTTAATGATTCCGTCGGTCATTGCCGCGAGTGCGGTGCAAATCAATGTGCTCGTGAATACGAGTTTTGCGATGCACGTGGGTATTTCGGCACCCGCTTGGCTTAATAATGCCTTTCGCCTCATGCAACTTCCGCTGGGTGTTTTCGGAGTCGCCGTTGCAACCATCACGTTGCCGGTTGTGTCACGCATTGCGGTGAGTGAGGATCGAGCGGACTTTGGGCCGACTTTAGGGCGAGCTTTGCGATTGGCTGTTTTTCTCACGTTGCCCTCTGCGGTCGGTCTGTATTTTTTGGCGCATCCGATTATCAGCCTCATTTACGAACATGGAAACTTTGGGGCGATGGACGCTCTCAACAGTGCCTTGGCATTGCAACTTTATGCGCTGGGGCTCGTGGCGTATTCGTGCATCAAGGTTTTGTCGCCGGCCTTTTATGCGATTGATCGGCGATGGACACCGATGTTGGTGAGTTTTGCATCCATCGGGATTAACGCCTTCCTGAATTGGTTTTTTATTTTTCGAATGGATTTGGGGCATCGCGGCTTGGCACTTTCAACGGCGATTGCGGCGGTGATTAACTTCTTTGCTTTGTATGTACTCATGACATGGCATGTCGGCACGTTGAAAACACGCGTATTATTGACAACAACAGGCCGGTGTATTTTGGGATCAGTGGGGTTGGGTCTCGTATGTTTCGGAGCGATGTATTTTTTTCCTAATTTGCTTTTTGCCCCTTCGATAGGAATGCGCGTTGTTGCGTTGTTTGGCGTTATTCTCGTGGCCGGGTTCGTGTATCTCGGGGCGTGTTTTGCATTGCAGGTTGAGGAGATTCGCGAGGCAGTGGGAATTGTGAGGGCGAAGTTGGGGAGGGGAGGACGTACGCCGTAAACAACTTTTGCTTCATCGCAACTCGCTCCCAGCCTTGACTAGGCGCACGGTGGCGAACATTCTGCGCTGGCATTTCTAACGACCAAGGAGAACCAAGTGGATATCAAAGAAATCAAATCTCTCATTGACCTCATGAAGAAAAATGGGCTGACCCATTTTGAAATGGAGAAGGACGGCTTTCGCATTTCTCTCGCTAAAGAAGCGGGCTTCGCTCCCGTAGTGGCTGCCGCTTCGGCACCGCTCCCTGTGCCGTCCGTCGCCCCCTCTCCAGGGAGTCCCCCTGTTGCACTCCCTGTCGCCGAAAAGACATCAGCACCCGCTAAAGAAATTGTGTCGCCGATGGTAGGAACCTTTTATCTCTCTCCCTCGCCGGAAGCTTCGCCCTTCGTCTCCGTGGGGCAGGAGGTAACGCCGGATACGGTGGTTTGCATTATTGAAGCCATGAAGGTGATGAATGAAATTAAAGCTGAAGTGGCGGGAACCATCACGGCAGTGACTGCGGAAAATGGTCAGCCTGTGCAGTTCGGTCAGCCTTTATTCCATCTTAAATAGCCATCAGCGTTCTTTACGCGTTGTCATGATTAAACGTCTTCTCATCGCCAATCGAGGTGAAATTGCCCTGCGTATTATTCGCGCTTCAAAGGAACTTGGCATCCGCACGATTGCCGTTTATTCCGAAGCCGACGTACAGTCGCTTCATGTGCAATTGGCGGATGAATCCATTTGTATCGGCCCGGCTCCAAGCTCGCAGAGCTATTTGAAAATTGATCGCATCATTAGCGCGGCGGAAATTGCGGATGCGGATGCGATTCATCCGGGGTACGGCTTTTTGGCGGAGAATGCACACTTTGCGGAGGTTTGTGGACGTTGTAATATCAAGTTTGTCGGCCCTTCGCCGGAAGCCATTCGCCTGATGGGTGATAAAAACATGGCACGTCAGCAGGCGTTAAAGGCCGGTGTTCCGGTGACGCCTGGTAGCGATGGCCTTGTCGAAAGCGAAGATGAGGCTCTTAAAATTGCTCGCAAAATTGGCTTCCCCGTCATCGTGAAAGCTGTGGCCGGTGGAGGAGGGCGTGGCATGCGCATCGCGCACAATGAGGATACGCTCGTCAAAGGTTTCCATAGTGCCCGCACCGAAGCGGATAAAGCCTTTGGAAACTCTGCCGTTTATCTCGAAAAATTCGTGCAAAATCCGCACCACATTGAGTTTCAAATTATGGCCGATAGCCAAGGTAATGTGGTGCATTTGGGCGAACGCGATTGTTCAGTGCAACGGCGCAATCAGAAAATTATCGAAGAATGTCCGTCACCTATTATGACGCCCGAGCTGCGTAAAAAAATGGGAGATGCCTCCATTGCGCTTGCAAGAGCCGTGAATTACGAAAATGCCGGCACGATTGAATATCTCGTGGATAACGATGGCAATTTCTACTTCATGGAAATGAACACGCGCATCCAAGTGGAACATCCGATTACGGAAGAAGTTTACGGATGCGATTTAGTAAAACAGCAGATTCAAATTGCCTCTGGTGCTCCTCTTTCTCACCACGTTCTTTACGCCGTCCCGCGCCATCATTCGATTGAGTGCCGCATCAATGCGGAAGACCCTGACAAAGGCTTTATGCCCAGCCCGGGGACGGTGGAACATTACTATGCTCCTGGTGGGCGCGGCGTGCGCATTGATTCTCACGCTTACTCAAAATACCCCATTCCTCCCCACTATGATTCCATGATCGCGAAGCTCATTGTTCACGCCTCGACGCGTGAACAAGCCATCGCACGAATGAGCCGTGCGCTGGATGAGTATATGATCACAGGCATCAAAACGACCATTCCGTTTCAAAAAGAGATTCTCCACAATAAGGATTTTGTAGCGGGAAAGTATGACACGGGATTTGTAGAAAAATTACTCGCGGAGCGTGGGCCGAAATCGTGAAAACTTTGTCTGAGGCGCGACTCTACGGGATTGTGGACCTCGGCTATATTGAAGCTTCAAAAGCAGAGTTTGCCACAGAACAGCTTGTGGCAGGAGGCGTGGACATTATTCAGCTTCGCGCCAAGGGAGAGCCTCTTCATCGTGTGTACGAATTAGCACTTTCTCTCCATCGTATTACTTCTCTCTCGGGGGTGCCGCTGATTATCAATGACTACCCGGAGTTACTGCGTGATGTCCCCGCAGAAGGTGCTCATGTAGGGCAGGAAGATGGGTCCGTTGAAAACGCACGGCATGCTGCGGGGCGGCAGGTGATTATTGGAAAATCCACCCACAGCCTTGCACAAGCAGTTTCTGCCGATGCCGAGGGCGCAGATTACATTGGCTTTGGCCCGCTCTTCGCCACACCAACCAAACCCGGACGCCCTCCCATCGGCTTAGAAAATATCGCGGCTGTTCATAACACCGTTCAAATCCCCATTTTTTGCATTGGTGGAATAAAACATGGCAACCTTTCCGAAGTCGTGGCGGCAGGTGCTCGGCGCGTGGTAATTGTATCCGCGTGGTTGCAAGCTGCTGCTATTGCGCCGGCCGTTCGACAAACGGCAGCATTGCTCTCACGGCGGTAATTTTCTAACTACCGCCGAGGGTCAAGCGTGTCGCGAAGCCGATCGCCGAGATAGTTCAGCGCAAGGAGGGTTGCCGACATTGTCACAGCAGGGAAAAACAGCAGCCACCAGTAAATACGTAGCGGATTGATGGCCTGTGCTCCCTCGCTTAGCAGCGACCCCCAACTCGCCTGCGGAGGTTGAATTCCAAGTCCAAGAAAACTCAAAAACGATTCGTCTAAGATCACTGCGGGAACAGTCAGGGTGAGATACACAATCACAATGGGAAAAATGTTGGGTAGCAAATGACACAACATGATCCGTGCATGAGATTGTCCAAGCACACGTGCCGCCTGCACAAACGTGCGTTCTTTGAGTGACAATACTTGACCTCGTACAATCCGCGCCATCGTAAGCCACTCAATAATCCCAAGTGTCGCGACGAGAATAACGATGCGCGAGTAATCTACGAGCCACAGCCAGTTCATGTGCGAGGCGAAGGCACGGAGATGGCCGTCAAAGGCATTGATAAAAATAAGAATGAAAATGAGTCGCGGTACAGAATACAGAATATCCACCACGCGCATCATCCCATGATCCGTGCGTCCCCCCGCATAGCCCGCAATGAGTCCGTAGGCTGTGCCGATGAAAAGGCTCACCGCAGCCCCAGCCAACCCAACCATGAGCGACACTCGCGCTCCAAGCAGCACGCGATAAAACACATCACGACCGTTAAGGTCAGTTCCGAAAGGATGCGACCACGAGGGCGGGGCATATTGCAAAGGCCCGGGCTCACGATAATCTATGGGGAAAAATTCCGGGCCCAGTGCCGCTGCCAAGGCAATGACAATCAATACTCCCGCACACAATTTTGCAGCGGGGCGGCGAAGAACCTGAGAGGCGGCACCGTGTTCAAACATCCACGCGGATGCGCCGATCTAACAGCGCGTAACTGGCATCTACCAGAAGGTTAAAAATGATAAGCAAGGCGCAGTAAACAATCACCACGCCGCCGAGGAGGAATCCATCGCGATTGAGAATCGAATGAACGAAAAATCCTCCCGCACCGGGAATGTTAAAAATCGTTTCAACGACGATAGAGCCGGTGAGGAGATTTGCGGCAAGAGGGCCGAGATAGGTAACGATTGGTAAAATCGCGACGCGCAGAGCATGACGATAAATGACGATGCAATTCGGAAGTCCTTTAGCCCGTGCGGTGCGAACAAAGTCTTGATTCAGCACTTCCAACAAACTCGTGCGCATCAATCGCGCAATAATTGCCGCAAATGGCAAGGCAAGCGTGATCGCCGGTAAAACAATCTGCGAAGGCCAACCCCATCCACCAACCGGAAACCATAGTAACCATAAACCAAAGACAAGTACGAGAAGGGGGCCAATAACAAACATCGGGATGGATAAGCCGAGCAGCGCGGCGGCCATGGCCAGTCGGTCGGATGCCGTATCGCGGCGCACAGCCGCAAACGTGCCAAGCCAAATGCCGCTGAGTGTTGCGAGGAAAAAGGCCACGGCACCGAGGGTGAACGTCACCGGGAGGGTTTGCGCGAGGATTTCATTGACGCTGCGATTGCGATATTTTGTCGAAAGGCGTAAATCCCCACGGGTGACATCCGCGATGTAACCTGTGAATTGCTCCCAAAGTGTGCCGTCCAATTTATATTTTGCGAGAAGTTGAGCTTCAATGGCTGGGGGAATTTTTCGCTCACGATCAAACGGACCACCGGGCGCCAAGCGAATAAGAAAAAACGTGAGCGTCACTACGCAGAACAGCACGAAAAGCAGCGCGGGCAGACGGCGAATGATCAATCGAAGCACCTTGCGAGGGTAGTCGCAAGACCGCTTCCCTTGGAACGATTTTGTTGCAACTCGCGCAGATTGGCTCCGCTACATTTTGAATTCAGGGATATTTTCTACAGGCCGATTCTCTTCCCGCAGATCGTAAGCCTTGATGATTTCTTCGGAGGCAATGACGGCCTGCTCGTAGGTCATGCCGGGTGGGTCCTGCTTGGGGCGATCGAAGATAGGGAGTTCAAGAATGTCGTCGTCGGGGTAGGACATGCTTCAATGCTCGCACATGCGGCGGATGCGTTCCAGTGCTTTCGAGCCTCCATAGCGACGAATCAAGTCTGCAAAGTCGGGCTCGGTTGGATCGAGTTTATGCCGTTCGACTATTTTACGGATGTCCTGCCAATCCTGTGCCAATTTTTCTGGGTCACGTGAGGTACTGCGCGTGGCGTGAAGTTTGAGCGCAACCATGTGGCGAGGTGACGGCGTGCGACGTCCCTTGGTCTTACGGGCTTCATTACTGATTTTTTCAAAGGTTGTTTCGTCCACTAACATAAGATCAATGCGAGGCCATCCGACTTTTCCATGAAATTGGGCGAAGCCCGTTCCTTCGGAATAACAATCATAGTTGTAAGAGCGCAGAAGATTTTCCCAATCAGCTCGGGTTTGTGCCGTGATGAGAAAATCAATATCCATCGTCAGGCGAGGATATCCGAGAATGCCGATGGCCTGACCGCCAATAATCAAAAAATCAAGATTTTGTTTGGCCGCTTCATTGGTGAGACGTTCGATAAGCTCGAGAATCATGGAAAGCAAACTAACACATTGAGCGCAACGTAGGCAGCAGCAGTGCATCATACACCGACTGCGCAGGTGAGGAGGCTTCGGGGGCGAGGAGATTTTCGCGGAGAAGAGCGAAGTCAGATCGTTGAATGTTTCGCACTTCAGAATTGTTGAGGAGGCGCAGGCTTTCGGCGGCAAGAGCTTCGGCGGTGGCGTTGTGTTGAATGAACTCCTTAATGACTTCTCGTTCCGCGAGGAGGTTGGCCATGCCAAGATGCGGAACGCGAATGACGGCGCGTCCTACGAGGTAGGTGAGAGGTGCAACTTTATATACAAGTGCGTAAGGGAGTCCGCATAGTGCGGCCTCGAGGGTGGCGGTGCCGGAGGCCACTAGTCCTGCGGTGGCGGTGAGCATGAGATCACGAGCATTGCGTATGCCAACAGGGCAATGGACATTGGCCTCTTGGGCCATGCTGAGCATGAGTTGTTGTAGTTTTTCCGAAGATGCGGCTGAAGCAAAAGTCGTTTGAGGACGGCGTTTGTGAATGATTTTTGCAGCGTCAAGCATGATGGGAAAAATCTTCCTAACTTCACGTTCGCGGCTTCCGGGGAGAAGGGCGAGGAGATGAGATTGGCGGGTGGTATCATCGGTGGGAGTGATGGTGCTTGCCATGGGATGCCCCACAAAATCCGTACGAAGGCCGGATTTTTCGTAGAGGTTTTTTTCAAAGGGAAAAATGCACAGCATCCGATTAAGCCAGCGAGCCATGCGCGGGATGCGTGCGCGATTCCAGGCCCAAACTTGCGGGCTAATGTAGTAGAGAAGTTGCGTTGCCGGGCGCTGAGGTTGCAGTGCTCTGGCGAGGCGCAGATTGAAGCCGGGATAATCTACAAAGAGAACACCATGTGGCTTTTCGTGGGCAATGCGAGCGAGTGTTTCTCGAAACTTTTTGCGGAACCATCCGTAACGGCATAGAACATCCCACAACCCGACGACGGCGGCGTCATGCGTCCAATCTTCCACGGTGGAGGAAAGCGCGTGAAGTTTAGGGCCGCCGAGACCAGAGAGTTGAAGGTTCGGGTGGAGGGTTTGCAAATCCTTTAGCAAGGTTGCGGCGTGCGTGTCTCCGCTGGATTCGCCGGCAATAACGAAAATTTTTAACGGCTTCTGCGGTGACGTTGGAGTGGTGTCCGTCATGAAGGTCGTTGCGGAGCGCGTTCCGTGATTTGTCTCGTAATTTGGAGAGCGAGATCAAGTGCGGCGGCGGCTTGTGAGCCTGTTACTTTTGGCGTTGCACCGGCGCGAGCACATTCGACGAAGTGGCGCAACTCTCGTAGTAGGGGTTCGCCTTTATTGATGGCTACACGTTCACGAACGATGCGTCCATTTTGCAAACGAAACATTTTCGCGGTTTGCTTTTGGTAGTTGAGCGAGAGGTAGGCATCTTCTTGAAAAAGGCGAATTTCGCGCATTTTTTTCATGCTGATACGGCTGGCAGTGACGTTGGCAACACAGCCGTTGGCAAAATGAAGGCGTACGCTGGCGATGTCTTCACCTTTGCTTAGAACGGCCACGCCAACGGCATCTACGCTGGTAACGGGAGATCGGACGAGATGCAGAATGATATCGAGATCGTGGATCATCACGTCGAGAACTACGCCGATATCGAGACTGCGTCCCGGGTAGGGTGAGAGGCGGGTGACTTCGAGAAAACGTGGACGATTGAGGCGTTGTTCGAGCGCATCGAGCGCAGGGTTGAAACGCTCAATGTGGCCGACTTGCAAAACGAGTCCGCGCTCCCGGGCAAGAGCGACCATTTCCGCCGCATCTGTGGGATTATTGGCAATAGGCTTTTCTACCAACACATGACGTCCGGCCGCGAGAAGTTGCATGGCAATGGGATGATGCAGATGTGTGGGCGCGGCGACCGAAACGGCATCGCATTGTTCTACGATGGCATCGAGAGATGCAACGGCGATGCCTCCATATTTACGAGCGGCACGTTCGGCGGAAGCGGAGTTGGCATCGTAAATCGCGGTGAGCTCGACATTTTCAAGTTCGCTATAAATGCGGGCGTGATTCCAACCCATGCTGCCGACACCAACAACACCTGCGCGAATTTTTTGACTCATGATTCAATTCCGATGAGGGAGATTTTGTGTTTTTTTGCGAGCGCGTAGAGACGCTCGGGTTCGAGGAGAAGGGTACGTTTTGCTTCGACGGCAATCGCGGAAAGTCCGGCCTTGGCACTGATCTCCAACGTGATTGGGCCAATGACCGGGACATCGAAGCGGAAGTCTTGATTGGGCTTGGAAACTTTGACAACGACAGCATAGCCGCGCCCCATAAGCGCACCGCGTTTAATGGCTTCATCCGTTCCCTCAAACCCTTCTACGGCGAGAACTGTTCCGTGACGAACAACGACCGTTTGTCCGATATCGAGGCGACTGATTTCCTTGGCAATACGGAGTCCAAAGTTCACATCGGCATGTACGCGGTGGCGAGGCTTGGGTCCGGCAAAATGCCCTGCAGGTGCGAGAAATTCGTCGAGAAAAGTTGTGGCTGGGAGAAGTTCCACACCAGCGTTGGAAAGCGCCTCGGCCACGGCACCAAAAAGTGTCTCCGCATTGCGTTCTTTTAATTTCACCAAAAGCATTAAGGCCGCAAAGTCGGGGCGAAGATCGAAGAGATTCTTGGGCGCAATTTGCCCTGCCATGATCGCTTGTTTCACGCCCGCTTCTTTGGCAAAGGCAATGAGTTTTCCAAGTTGGCCCACACGATGCCAACGAATGTTGTCCACATGGTCTGCGAGTGCCGGATCGGTTTCGCGCTCGAAAGCGAGAGCATAGATTTTGTTTACCCCGGCATGTCGTGCGGCAGTGGCAAGTTGAAACGGATAACGTCCGTTCCCGGCTACAATTAGGAGCGATTCAGGCGTGCTCAACGTCAACGATTGTCGCGAGGAGAGCGCACAAGGGCGAGAGTTTTTAGTAGGGGTTGACCAAGCATGTTGCGGGTTATGATAAGGTCATTGTTCATTATGGCTCGCTTCTTTGTTCCAGCGGAATTGTGGGAGTCTAAGATTTTTCCCGAGTCGGAAGCACGTCACGCATCGCAAGTGCTGCGCTTATCGGCGGGAGAGCAGGTGGAAATTTTTGACGGCACGGGCCATGTGGCGTTGGTGGAATTGACGACGGTTGCGAAGCGACGCGTGAAGGTAAAAATTTTACGCTCATGGAATGTGAAGCGTGTACATCCGGAGATTCATCTTCTTGTGGCCTTGGTTAAAAATGAGCGTTTCGACTGGCTTGTGCAGAAAGCTACCGAATTAGGTGCTGCATCCGTTCGCCCGATGGCCGCGGCACGCAGCGTGGTTAAAATTAGTGCCGGAGATGTTGCGAAACGGCGGATGAAGTGGAAGCAAATTGCCATTGAGGCTGCGAAACAATGCGGTCATGTCATCTTACCGGAAATTTTTCCCGTTGTCTCGCCAGTCGAAGCATTTCGCCATGCGCCGGAAGGATTGAAAGGAATCCCCGTGGTTGCCTCCTCGGGGAAACTACTTCCGGAATTTTTTTCCGACGCGATAGATAACGTTTCCTTCGCGATTGGGCCCGAAGGGGATTGGACTTCGGAGGAAATCGCATCCGCGCAAGCGGCAGGATTTATGCCCCTCGATCTTGGCCAACATGTTCTTCGCAGTGAGACTGCCGCGTTGTATGTGTTGAGTGCTGCTTCGCATCATTTCCTTGGCGGTGTGGGAGGACGCCGTGCGACGCTATGAATTACTTTGTCACGGGAACGGATACCGATTGCGGCAAAACCTATGTCACGAGTTTGTTGGTACGAGCGGGGCGAGCCGTAGGGCTAGATATGGTCGGTGCAAAACCTTTTTGCTGTGGTTCGCGGGACGATGTGGAAATTTTGGCAACGGCATCGGATCATGTGGAATCTCTTGATGCTTTGAATCCCGCGTGGCTCAAGACTCCCGCCTCTCCGTTGACTTGTAAATTGCTCGGTGAATCGGCCGTGAATATTTCTTGCGTGTTGGAATCTATTCGTCATTTGGCTACACGCCACGCCTCGGTTCTTTGCGAGGGCGCGGGAGGATGGCTGGTTCCGGTGGCCGAGGGTTACACCATGGCAGATTTTGCCGTGGAGTTAGATTGGCCGGTGATTGTGGTCGCGAGAAACCAGCTTGGTGTTCTTAATCATACTTTGCTTACCGTAGATAACATTCAGGCCAAGGGCTTGCGTGTGGCAGGAGTTATTCTCAATCACGTTGAGAAAATAGATGATCCGGTACGAAAGATGAATCGTCAGATTTTAGAAAAAATGATGACACTTCCTTTATTGACGGAGGTACTTTATGGCACGTCGCAACTCCCATTGCCTGCGGGATTGTTTCATGAGTAGAAGATGCACTTGCATTGAGGGGAAGGTAGAGGCAGTAATGCCCATGATGATACGGACGTGCTTGAGTTTCATTCTCGTCGTTGGCCTCTCGGGATGTGTCGGCTGGGATGGCATTGGGATGCGGCAACGCGGGGAATACCCGGTGGGTAATCTGACATCCGAACAACGCGAGCAATTACGCTCGGCAGCGGCTTCCGGAGAATCGGACTTAATTGCTACAGCTGCACGCATGGCGTGGGACAAACCGGATGATGCGGTGTCCTTGGGGAATTATGCCGCAAATCTTATTCCCGAGCGTGCAGAGGAAATTGCAGCAGCTGTGACAAATGCGGTGCGTCGTTAAGCAGGGGACGTGGCGGGCGCGTCAGCGGGCAGAGCGACTAATTCCGCGAGCGACAGCTTCCGCAAGTTTGTCACGATAGCCGGCGGATTTGATGCGGCGAAGTTCCTGCGGGTTGGAAAGAAATCCGAGTTCGACAAGCGCGGCAGGTTTGGTGTTGTTCCGAAGAACGTGAAACCGCGCACGCTTAACTCCGCGGTTCGTGGAATAACGAGCGATTTCCTGCTGAATACGTGCCGCGAGGGGATAGGAGCGTGACGCATAGTAATAGGTTTCTACGCCCTGGGCTGCACGGCGACGGGTGTCGTTGAAGTGAATACTGACGAAAATAGCACCCCATTGTTTGTTGGAGGTTGCGGCGCGATCGGCTAATGGTACGAAGTAGTCGCCCTTACGAGTCATGATCACGTGATAACCTCGGGCTTTCAGTTTTTTTTCCAAACGTTTCGTGACATCGAGCGTGTAGTTTTTTTCGTAAGACCCATCGTAAGCTCGGGCACCCCGATCAATTCCTCCATGGCCGGCATCCACCACAACTGTAGAAAATTTTCCAATGCTTCCGATGGAAGAACAGCCCGTAAGTAGTGCTACGACCATGAGACAAAGGAGCACCTGACGCAAAAAAAACATGGAAAACCGTAAGAAACATTCAGCACAAGGCAAACTCTAATCTGTGCATTGCGAAAAAGTTCTTTGCAGGCCATGCTGCGCATCATGCTAACTAAGCGTATTATTCCCTGCCTCGACGTGAAAGACGGGCGGGTTGTGAAAGGAATGAAATTTCTTGAGCTTCGAGATGCAGGTGATCCGGTGGAATGTGCGAAGGCCTATGGTGATCAGGGTGCTGACGAACTTGTCTTTCTCGATATCACCGCTTCCTCAGACAATCGTAAAACGATGGTGGATGTTGTGGAGCGAACGGCGTCCGAGTGTTTCATGCCGTTGACAGTAGGAGGGGGAATTCGTTCGGTTGAGGATATGGCGACGATGCTTCATGCGGGAGCGGATAAAGTGAGCGTCAATACAGCGGCGATACAATATCCGGAGCTGATTCGTGAAGGCGCGGCGCGTTTTGGTTCGCAATGTATCGTGGTTGCGATTGATGCCCGTCGCCATTCGCAGGGTGGATGGATTGTTTACACTCACGGCGGGCGTCATGCGACAGACTTAGATGTTGTGAAGTGGGCGCAGGAGGTTGAAAAGTTAGGAGCTGGGGAGATTTTGCTCACCAGCATGGACACCGATGGTACGAAGGCGGGCTACGATATGGAATTAGTACACGCCGTTAGCTCTTCGGTGCGGATTCCTGTCATTGCCAGTGGGGGCGCAGGGACATTGCAGCACATGGCGGATGTACTTTTACAAGGGGGCGCGGATGCTGTGCTTGCAGCCAGTATTTTTCATTTCGGGGAATACACCGTCAGCGATGTTAAAAAATTTCTCGCCTCACGCGGGGTGCCGGTGCGTCCGGACGTAGAAGACTAAGCTTTACGCGGCGGGTGAAGTGCGGGAAGCGGACGCGGACCCGAGGGCAGCATTTGAATCCGGCGATCGTGGCGCGGGAGGCGAATGGTAATTTTGAGACCGTGCCCTGCAGAACTTGCAAGGCTCACTTCGCCACCGTGCGCTTGAATAATACGTTGGGTAATCATGAGTCCAAGGCCACTGCCATTATTCTTCGTGGTGAAATACGGCTCAAAAATTCGCGCCATCGTCTCTTGGCTCATGCCATCGCCCGTATCTGCAAATATCAAGTTCACCCATTGGTCATCCGCTTGGGTCCGAATGGTGAGGGTGCCCCCTTGTTTCATCGCTTCGCAGGCGTTTTTGATAATGTTGAAAAAAGCCTGCTTAAGTTGGTTTTGATCAATCGTTAGCGCGGGAAGTCCGGCGGAAAGCTCTAGTTGGAGGTGGATGTTTCGCGAGTTGAGCTCGGGGCGTAGAATCTCGGAACTTTCACGAATAAGTGTATTGAGGTTACTCGGAGTACGGGCGAGCGGCGCAGGTCGAAGCGCGTGGAGAAATTGAGTGACAATTGTGTCGAGGCGTTTGATTTCTTCCTGCGCAATTTTGAGAGGTTGCAAAAGTTTTTCCTGCTCTGCCATGGGATGTTTGTGCAGACGCCGTTCCAAAAGTTGGAGGTGAATGGTGAGAGAATTGAGAGGATTGCCAATTTCATGAGCGACCCCTGCGGCCAGAAGTTGTAGTGCCGCCGTACGTTCGCTTTCCAAGGTTTCTTGAGCCGCACGGTCTCGCTCGGTGAAGTCACGCATGATGAGGGCATAGCCGATGTGTTGAAGATTCTCCGGTGCGGCATCATCTCCACCCATGAGAGGTACAACGTAGAAATTTAAGATGCGATGAATGGGATGAAAAATCTCAATATCGCGCGAAATCGTCTCGCGCCCTTGCGCCAATTCTTTCCAACGTAGTCCGCTGATTTTATCTGCGAGAGGACGTCCGAGTGCTGAAGCGGTATCAAGGCCGAAAATGCGTGCGGCGGCGTCGTTGAGGTAAATGACGGTGCCCGCCACATCGGTGACGATAACGCCTTCGCGAATGGCATTGAAAATGGTTTCGAGAAATCGACGGTCTTGAGCAAGTTCGATAAAAAACGCCTCGACATCCTCCGGTTGGACACGACGTAGGCGTTGCAGGAGCTTGTCGAGAAAGGCCCGTTTCATAAATCGGAGGGGTCTATATCCAATAACATGGCAAGTTCATCCACTCGTCGGGCAAAAAGTTCGAGGGCATTTTCTATAGGTGCCGGGGATGTCATGTCCACGCCAGCCGCAGCGAGGGTATCCATGGGATAGCATTTGCCTCCCGATTTGAGAAAGCCAAGATAACGCTCCGCATCGCCGGATTTGAGAACTTGGCGGGAAAGGGCGACGGCGGCACTCATTCCAGTGGCATATTGGTAAACATAGAAGGCACTGTAAAAATGCGGGATGCGCAGACATTCCAATTCTAATTCCGTATCGAGAGTGAAACGCGGGCCGAAGTAAGTTTTAAGCAATTCGCGATAGATTCCTGTGAAAATATCCAGCGTCAGTGCGTCGCCATCCTCCTGCCGTTCATGGATGACTTTTTCAAATTCTGCGAACATTGTTTGCCGGTAAATCGTACCTCGTAGATCATCGAGCTGACGGTTGATGAGGTAGGCACGCAGCGTGGGATCATTTGTTTGTTCGAGCAAATAATGCGTGAGTAATTCTTCATTAAAAGTCGAAGCAACCTCTGCAAGGAAAATTGGGTAATGATAATCCTGAAACGATTGTTCTCTCTGCGCATACCATGTGTGCATGGAATGTCCGGCTTCATGCGCCAACGTGAACATATCGGAGAACACATCGGGTTTGTAATTCATCAGGATGTAGGGCGGTGATCCATAGCAACCGCTGGAAAAAGCACCACTTCGCTTGCCTTTTGATTCGTAGCGATCGCACCAACGCCCGCGCAATCCCTCTTCCAAGACATGCGTGTATTCGGTGCCAAGCGGAGTCATCGCGGCAATGACACGGTCTGTGGCCTCCTCAAAAGTCAGGTGCGATGTGATCTTCGACACAATCGGAACGTAAGTGTCGTAGTGATGAATTTCTTTAAGTCCAAGCGCACGCCGCCTTAGCTCGTAGTAACGGTAAAGCGGTGTGAGATTATTCCGTACTGTACTTACGAGGTTCGTATAAACTTGCTGCGGGATATTATTGCGGAAGAGAGCGTGGCTAAGTGCGGACGGATAATGACGTGCTCGCGCTCGAAAAACATCGGTGCGAACCGAATTTGCAAGGGTGCTTGCGAGAGAAAATTTATGATCGGAAAACTCTGCATAAAATTGATGGAAGGCACGCTTTCGTAATTCGTAGTCGGGTTTCACGAGAAAGGAACTGAAGCTTCCTTGGGTTAGCTCGCTTTGTTGTCCATCGCTTCCGGTGACAAAGCCGAATTTGAGGTCCACATTAGTTAGTTGCGAAAAAGTTTCACCGTGCCCTTCTAACGCTTGGCAACTCATCGCCAACAAACGTTCGCCGCTTTCGTCGAGGGTGTGCGGCTTAAAACGGCGTTTATTTTCTAACACCGTACGCCAAGGCAGTAGCTCGGGTGATGCGAGCAATCGGGTGAATACTTCGTCCGGGATTGCTTGAAGCTCTGGGCCGATGAAAGAACAAGCTTCTTGAATTTTAGAACTGAGATTTTCGAGTCGTGCTTCACGCTCTAAAAACGCCGGATCAGCGGCATTTTCGCTCACGCGTAAACTTGCATAAGTCGAAAGCCGAGCGAGAGGTAGGTCTATGCTTTTTTCAAATTCGAGAGCTTCGCATACTCTCGCTGCCGAGCCGCTCATGGAGCCACGGAATTTTCCGATTTCTGAATAATGCTCCTGCAATGCCCGAAAGGCGGTTTCCCAAGCTTCGTCCGTTGGGTAAAGGTGCGTTAAATCCCAGCGATCAGTTTCGTGAATTTCGTGCCGTTCGGGAATTCGTGTGGCCGTTGATGTCGGTGTCGTTTCGGATGATGGCATAGAGAGATTGTGGGCGGGTTAAAATTCCGAGCAATTGAAAACAATGCGGTAGTTGCAGATGGCACTTCGGCAAACCACTTTGCATTTTTCTTGCGTCAAAGTTGCTCCACAGACCGGGCAAATGGCATCTGCGGAGGTTTCGATGGGTGAATCGAGATTCTTATGCTCGGAAGTTTCGCCCGAAGAATGCTTGGAGTTCATACGCGGTGAAGAAAACTCTCACGGGCATATTTCTCCCGTGTCAGGTGAGCTGCTTTTTTTTCAACGGATGCAGGAATTTTTATGTGACTTACGTGATTTGCGAAAGCTTGAGCTAAGGCAGTTTCGGTGTCGAAGTTAAGGCCACTTGTTTGAATGGAACCTTGATGCAAAAGTCCATGGCGCGTTCGCCGCTGAGCACCACCGACGACCTTTTTCCCTGCGAGGAGAATGTCATGCTGCACCGGAGAAGCGAAACATTCGTGTCCCGCTTCGGTGCGGCGTGACGCTAGGGAGACTGGGTAACCGAGGTTTTCTAAAACGCAAGTTAATGTCTTGTGCAGCGCACAGTAGCTATCTGCGGAACGCATCGTTGCCCATGCTTCATGACGTGGAATGATGAGTGAAAATGTAAAATCACCATCGTGAATAACAATGCCGCCTCCCGTCCATCGTCGGCAAACCGGAAGTTCGGGGCGCAGGGCTTGAGCTTCATGGATGGGAGTAAAATACCCTGCGCTGACCCACGGACGGCTCCAATGAAAAACTCTCAAGAGCGGTCGCTTTACCCAGTGAAGCAGTGCCTCATCACAAGCCATTTGTTCGGGTCCCCCGCGTGGCGTTTTGTCGAGGCATAGATCGAGAGCGTCGAATAGTTTCGGAGTCGGAGCGAATTCAGGCACATGTCTTTGATAATGCCGGAATCGTTGCTTTGCACTCTCCAAAGGGTGTGCCTTGGCGGGGAGGTACAAGCGTCCCGCCTGTGATTGTATTTTGGATCACGGCCTAACTGGTCTTTCGCGCAATTCTTAGGCGGGGAGGCATTCTGTCATCCACTGGAGCAACTCGGCCATTGTTGCTTCGCTTTCGTCGCCCATATTGGAAACACGGAAGGTCACGCCTTTAATTTTTCCATACCCGCCATTGATGGCGACTTTGTGCTTCTTTTTGAGCGCAGAGCAAAATGCCGGAACATTAATGTCACGATTATTTTTTACGCACACGAGTGATTTTGAGCGATAGCCTTCGCGGGCAAAATGCTCAAATCCGTTTGCAATCACCCAATCAGAAACCATGGAGTTGAGCTTTGAATGCCGCGCATAGCGGGCCACCAAGCCTTCCTCAAAAATATCTTCAAGTTTGGATTGCAACGCCCAGATGTGTCCGGTTGTGGGCGTACTTGGTGTCATGAATTTTTCCCAGTTTTTGTGAAATTCAAGAAAGTCAAAGTAGTACCCGCGATCATGGATGGTCGCGGCGCGAGCACGAGCGCGTTCGCTAGTGCTGAAGAGTGCCAACCCGGGCGGCATGGCGAGTGCTTTTTGGCTGCCGGTGAGTAGGACATCAATACCGAGTTCGTCCATGGCAATTGGTACGGTCGAGAAGGATGAAACGCTATCCACGATGAACATGACTTCGGGATATTTGCGCACCACGGCCGCGATGTCGGTAAGGGGATTCATGACGCCGGTGGATGTTTCGTTGTGGATGAGAGTGAGGGCATCAAATTCACCGCTGGCGAGTTTTTTATCTATCATTTCCGGCAAGATGGGCTCGCCCCATTCCACGCGGAGTCCTTCCGCTTGTTTGCCGCAACGTTTGCTAACATCGAGCCATTTGTCGGAAAAGGCACCGCACATGCAGTTGAGGACTTTTTTTTGAGTTAGGTTGCGCAGAGAACCTTCCATCACGCCCCAGGCGGAGGAGGTGGCGAGATAGACGGGACCTTGCGTTCCGAAGAGCTGTTGCAGCCGTGGGTGAATGGATTCGTAGAGTGCCGGAAATTCACTGCCGCGATGGCCGACTTGCGGATGGCAGAAGGCGCGGAACGTTTTTTCGGAGACTTCGACGGGTCCCGGAATGAAGAGTTTGATATGTCCGTCGGCTGTGGTGTTTGTGATGTTGAGCATGTGATTTAATTTTCCCAAATAAAATGTTCGAGTCGTAGGCGACGTGCGCGTTGTTGAAGTTCTTCGTGCTTGGCACCGGATGCCTTAGCCATTTGATCATAAACGGCAATGGCGGCTCGCCAATCTTGTTGTTCTTCGAGTAAACGCCCTGCTTCCAGCCCAGCTTTGTGAAACCAAAATGGATCGGCAGTTTCAGGATGTGGGCGTGATAATACCTCGCGGTAGGCAGTAAGTGCGGCGGGAATTTGTCCGTCTCTCGCGAGAGCCGCAGCCATTTTACATTCTGCCTGATCACGCCAATCGGGAGGGAGATTAGGTTGTACGGTTATGCTGCGGTAGAGAGCAATGGCCTCGGAAAACTTGGCTGGTTCTGAAGCTCCCATAGCAAAAAGGGTGTCACCCTTTTCCATGAGAGCTGCGAGGCGAACTTCCGGCGAAATATCGGATGCTAGGAGGCGATCATAGAGGGTGATGGCGTCTTGAAGGCGTTTCTCACGCAGCAAAATGGAGGCCTGTTCGAAACGTGCTCGATGTCGAAGTGATGTCGTTCCCTGCGCAATTTCGTCAAACCACGTCATGGCACGGGCGGTGCCATCCGCACTCATACTGCGTGCAGATGCTTGCGCTGCGAGAAATTTTGCAAGGGCGGCCGCTTCCGGATCTTTGAGCGTGCGGGCTAAATTGGAGAGAATGGATTCCGCCGCTGCATGGTCGCCATTGCGCGAATGAAGCTCTGCTGTTTTGAAAGCTATATCCGTAGTTTCGGGCGATTGGGGGTATCTTTCGAGAAAGGCGAGGCAGGCTGCTAAGAGGTCTTCTTTTGGCAAGGAACCAGCATTATCCGCCGTAAAAATTTCTGCGGCAGCAAGAGCGGCAGCACGTTGATTGTCCCCGGCATCATCATGGGCCGTTCGAAGAATGCGCTCTGCGGCTAAAGCGTCACCTCGGGCGAGATGCCATTCTGCTAAGGCAAGCTTGGCTTGAAAGGCATATTCAATGGCGGGAGATCGGCGTGTGATGGTGGCGAGGCTTTCCATGGATCCATTTCTAGCTTCTGCTGCCGCAATAAGAAACGCCCAGCGGATGAGATCGCCGGAGTTGGGATTCGCATTTTGGAGGGCAGCGAAAGATTTTCGAGCGAGAGGAAGATCGTTGGCTGCGAGTGCCGACACTAAGGAGTTTGCTGCGGCTGATGCCTTTTCCTCGGGCGAGGCAGCTATGGCGATCGCTTGAGAAAAGGCTTCCTGTGCTTGATGATGTTCGCCATTGGCTGCAAGAGCACGCCCTCGAAGATCAGCAAGACGAAAGCGAGTTTGTGGGGATGCGTTTAAAGGCGTTAGCCCATCGAGTAATTCCAAGGCCTGGCGAATTTGACCTGCGGCAATGTGTGCTTCTGCTAATAACAACTGCACACGTATAGCATCGTTATCATTTGCAGGTGGTGCGGCAGCGAGTTCGTTAAGGGCGACAAGAGCAAGATCGGCACGCTTAATTTCGAGATCAAGGTTGGCGAGTTGAAGGCGCGCCTCGAAGGTTCGGCGGCTTGGGCTTTGTGTCGCCCATGTGCGCAAATCGGGGGAGGGATCAGCACCGAGCTTTTTTTCCAAATTCAGCCACAATGCCATGTTTTCGCAGGTTGTCGGGGAGTCGGGTGAACTATCGAGAGCATCGTGCAAGACATCTCGCGCTCGGCCTTCTACTCCTAGAGTGATAAGAGCTTTTGCGAGGCCAAGGTGGGCATTATCCCGCACGGGTGCGGGAATATCGAGATTGTTAAGAGCAAGGCGGAATGACTCTGCCGCTTCCGAGGGGCGGTTTTGGGCAAGGAGTACACGCCCCCGGGCGACATCGAGTTCTGATTTTGGAAGCCGTGCGTGTTCGCTTGCCGCTTGGAGGGTCACTTCGGCACCGGTGATGTCGTTTGTGGCGATTTGATGATCGAGTAATAAGCGTAAAATATCCGGCGATTCAGGCAGAGGCTCCGTGGCCTTTGGGAGGAGAGTGGCGACGGCGGAGGCGTTACCTTGTTCGAGACGAATACGAGCGAGGAGTATTTCGGCTTCGATCGAGGAAGGCGCATAGGGTGTCACAAGTTTCGCGGCTTCTTCGAGTTCTCCCTGAGCCGCAAGAGCGGCAGCATTTAGCACAATGGTTTCTGCGGCATTGCGGTCACAAAAAGCTTTTAATGTGTCTTGGGCGTCGGAAGGTTGACCTGCCTCCAATTGAGCGCGGGCAAGTAGGAGGCCAAGTGGTTGTTTTCCTTTGGGCGATGTTTTTCGCAACGCTTCTTTGAGAGGCGCGATTGCAGCTTGAGGAAATCCATCGCGCAGGGCTGACTCTGCCTTTTCTCCTACGGAAGGCTCCGCACGCAGAGGGATTGTCGCGAGTGCGGATGACAAAAGGAGGGAAAAGGCAATCTTACTCATAGCTCTAAAATACGATGTAAATAGCGTGCCGTCTCTCCAACTCCGGATTGCGCTACGGCCTCGGGTGTACCTTCGATGACGATGCGCCCGCCATGTTCTCCGCCACCCAGACCAAGATCGAGAATCCAATCCGCACATTTGATCACGTCCATATTGTGCTCAATTACCACAAGCGTATTGCCGGCGTCGCGCAGTTTCATGAGAACATGTAAAAGTGTGTCCACATCGGAAACATGGAGCCCCGTGGTAGGCTCGTCGAGTAGGTAGAGTGTTTTTGAGCCGCTACGTTTTGAAAGTTCCGTGGAAAGTTTGATGCGTTGAGCCTCTCCTCCCGAGAGCGTGCTCGCAGATTGTCCGAGCGTGAGATAGCCGAGGCCCACTTCTTGCATGGTGGATAATTTTTCCGCCACTTGAGGAACCGAGCGAAAAAAGGAAAGTCCTTCATCTACGGTCATGGCAAGAATGTCGGCAATGTTTTTTCCCTTGTATGTAATTTCGAGAGTCTCGCGATTGTAACGCTGACCATGACAAACATCGCAGGTGACAAAGACATCGGCGAGAAAGTGCATTTCGACTTTTAGTACACCATCTCCCTCGCAGTGTTCACAGCGTCCACCACGAACATTGAAGCTAAATCTACCCGCATTGTATCCACGAACACGGGCGGCAGGAACCTGGGAAAAGAGGTCGCGTATCGGGCCAAAGGCTCCCGTGTAGGTGGCAGGATTTGAACGCGGGGTGCGACCAATGGGAGATTGATCCACGACGACAAGGCGGTGAATCTGCCCTGCGCCGAGGATGGATTTGTGGAGACCCGGAGATTCTTTTGCTCGATAAAGATCACGAGCAAGAGCCGCGCGAAGGATGTCGTTGACGAGCGTAGATTTTCCACTGCCGGAGACGCCGGTGACGCAGATAAAGCAGCCCAGAGGAAAATGAGCATCTATATTTTGCAGATTATTTTCACGCGCCCCTATCACACTTAGCCAACCATCATTTGTCTCCGTGGCGTAGGCACGGGGCGAGAGTGGCGTGCGACGACGTGAAGGAATACGGATGCCAAGTTGCCCGGAAAGGTAACGCCCGGTCAGCGATTGTGACGTTGAGGCAATATCCTCCATGGTACCTTGGGCCACAATACGTCCGCCGAGAGGGCCCGCTCCCGGACCGATATCAATAATGTGATCGGCGGCCGCAATGGTGTCCTGATCGTGTTCGACCACAAGCACGGAGTTCCCGAGATCACGCAGACGTTTGAGCGTGCCGATGAGGCGTTCATTGTCGCTTTGATGAAGCCCAATACTGGGTTCATCCAACACGTAGAGTACGCCTGCAAGTCCACTGCCAATTTGCGTGGCGAGTCGGATGCGCTGGGCTTCACCGCCGGAGAGTGTACCGCTTTCGCGGTCCAAGGTCAGGTAGCCCAGTCCCACTTCTTCGAGAAAGGCGAGACGACGTGAGATTTCACTGAGAATTTCTTCCGTGATGGCAATATCGCTTTTTCTCAGATGGAGATGGCGGATAACTTGCGCCGCACGAGCAATGGTCAACTGGCAAAAATCATGGGGACCGAACTCCTCACCCTCGTTGTTTGTGAGGGTGACGGCTAAAATTTCCGGACGCAAACGGGCCCCTTTGCAGCGAGCACATTGGCGACGATTCATGAGTGCTTTAAGCCTTTGCCGCACGGACTCGCCTTTGGCACGCGTGAGGAGTTGCTCTAAGTGAGTGAGCAAACCTTCAAAGGGCTTTGATAAAATTTGACCTGTTGATTCCGAACCAAATTTTAAGGCGAGGGGATGTTCGCCTGAACCATGAAGCAGGAGGTCATGAAAAGTTTGTGGAAGGTTTTTGAGTGGAACACTTGTAGAAACATTTGCATATTTCGCCAGAGCAAAAGTCATGGCCATGCTATAGGCGTGCATCTTCGGCGTCCCTTTACGCCATGGAATGATGGCTCCTTCTTCAAGCGATTTTTCCAGATCGAGGAGGAGGGCCGGATCAAAGAACGGTTCGGTGCCCAATCCATGACAGGCCGGACATGCTCCGAGGTGGCTGTTGAAGGAAAAATGCTGCGGCGTCAATCGTGCGAGAGTGAATCCTGTGCGCGGATTGGAAAATGCCGTGGAGTGCGGGAAGTCGGTAAAGTTTGAGGCGTCGGGTGTTTGAACGGACGCAATGAGAAGTCCATCTCCCCAGCGGAGTGCGGTCTCCACAGAATCGGAAAGGCGATGAATCATTTCGGGTTTGATAACCAAGCGGTCCACCACGGCTTCGATGTGATGCCGGTGCTTTTTATCCAAACGAATTTTTTTATCTTCTCCGAGGTCGGTGACTTTTCCATCGAGGCGGGCGCGAACAAAACCTTCACGCTGCAATTTTTCGAGGATGTCGCGAAATTCGCCGGTTTCTCCGCGAACGACGGGTGCCAGCAGAATCAGGCGACTGCCGGTAGGATGAGAAAGAATGGTATCGGTGATTTCTTGCGGGCTTTGGCGTCTGACGATTTCGCCGGTGGAGGGATCGTGCGGTGTGCCGATAGCCGAGTAGAGAATACGCAGGTAATCGTAAATTTCGGTCGTGGTAGCAATCGTAGACCGTGGGCCTGCGGAGGCGGAACGTTGCTCAATGGCAATCGCAGGGGAGAGACCTTCCACAAAATCTACATCGGGACGTTCCAGCCGATCTAAAAATTGGCGGGCATACGCGGAAAGACTTTCCACATATTTGCGCTGTCCTTCGGCATAGAGTGTGTCGAAGGCAAGGGAGGATTTTCCCGAACCGCTAGGCCCTGTCAGGACGACAAAACGATTGCGCGGAATGACGACGTCAATGTTTTGTAAATTATGCTGCCGTGCGCCTTTGACGCGAATAACAGCGGGTTCGGAAGATGTCATGGCAAGCAACCGTTAAGGATAACTCGCCGTAACGGCATGACAAAAGCGGAATGTCGCGAGATCGCCAAACGCTTATGGAAGGCGTTGTGGGTGCGAAATGCGGTGTCCTACTTTATTGGTCGTAGTGTCCGGCGGCTTCCGGCTGGTAGAGGATTTTTTCGATGCGGATTTTCCGCTTTCCCGAAGGCACCGGCCAGTCCACATCACTGCCTTCTTTATAGCCGAGAACAGCCGTACCAATAGGTGCTAACACGGAGATGGCACCCGACTCAATGTCCGCTTCATCGGGGAACACCAAGGTGTACGTTTCCTTTTCCGCAGTGTCGCGGTCTTGAATGAGAACCTTGGAATTCATCGTCACGATATTGGCAGGAATTTGGGCGGGTTCGACGATGGCGGCACGGGATAATTCCAAGGCCAAGTCTTCGAGGTGCGTACGTGTACGTCCATCAGCCTTTCGAGCGGCACCTACGAGGTTATCAAGCCGTTCTTTATCAAACGCCGTAATAAATATCTGTCGCTGTTTCATGAGATTCCCCATGTCTCTAGCGTTTGGCGAGTTTTACGCCAAGAACAATGTCAGTTCCGAGGGCGAATTTATGCGCTAGGCGTTCGTGAGATGGTATAGGCGAAAAGTTCCGAAGCCCTTCGGGAGAGGCGTTTCCCCCGCGTACTCAAAGCGTACCTTGGGGATGTCGAGAGCAAGGGCGAGAGTTGTGACAGTGTGGCTGGCATAGACGTGATTGACAGGCGTGATGGGCTCAATGCGGGCTGCACGATTGACGATGCGCCCGGCAACATCGTGATGGCCAGTCACGGGATTGGTGAATTCAATCATAGGCCCTGCGTCGAGTGAAATACGTAAGCCAAGATCGTCAGGCATTCCGCGTTTCGCCCAATTAACTGATGCCGTGGTGTCGCGCAGGTCGAGGCTGAAGCGGAGGGCACTGGCGAGATCGTGAAAGACAATAAACAAGCCGTCGCCCGCGGTTTTTACCGTGAGTGTTTTCTCGCGAAATCGGTCAACAACGTCGCTGATGCAGGTGAGGTATTCCTGCACAAATACGCGGAGGAGGTGTGCATCGAGCCGACTGTAACCCTTGGCATCCGCGCAAAGAAGCGCACGAAAGGAAGCGGTGCCCTCTGGGGCGAGAGTGTCGTATGTGGATTCAAGGCCCGTGAGTCCTTGTGGTTGAAGGTCGAGTTGTTGAGCACGTAAAAGAACCGCTCCGCGAAATAAAAGGTGGGATAAATGCGGACCAATATCGTCGCCAATAATTCGCGCTTCCTCTCCGCCGTGCAAACGCGTGGCTTCGGCTAACAAAGTGTCGAGAATCTGCATTTCCTTCGTTGTGAGGCTGCGGCGAAACTCGCCTAAAGTTTGCGCAACCCCCAAATGGAACTCCGAACTCTCAGGGAGGATTTGAGCCGCAAGTTCCAATTGCTCGGCTTCGCGCAGGTAAAAATAGACGACGGATTTTTTTGGAGGGGTTACGAGAGGTTGCTCGGAGAGTCCCACAACATGAAGTTCCGGCATGTGAAACCAGCACTCTACTTCCGCCTCGGGAAATCCAATTCGGCGTGCTGTTTCGAGAGCTTGGCATCGCATGGATTGCAAGGGCCGCCATCGGCCGTCGAGGATGCGAATGGCTTTCCCATAGGCCGCTTTTGCGTCATCGCCTTCACCACGCAAGAGATGAGCTTCTCCCCGTGTGGCTTCGAGCCACGGATCCGCGTTGGTGTTTTTTGATTTCTTGTCTCTGCAGGCTGTGACTTGCGTGCATAGTTCGAGAACCTCCTCCGCCATTTTTCGACTTTCCTCATGATGCCCGGCCCATGCGCTCATGGTGGCCGCGTTGATGCCGAGATAATAGGCACCCGTTCCGGATTGTTCATCTTCATTTCTGCGGAATTGATCGCGCTCCGCACAGCATGCAGAAAAGTAAGTGTTTCGGGCCGCCTCAAACCACGGCGTTGCCTCTTCGACACTGACGCATTGCTTACCACGCATTTTATCTAAACGCCCTCGTAATCCCTGTAATTCGCTGGCGATTTTTCCGTCAGACGGAATCTTATCAAGTTCCTGCGTGGCACGATCCAAGGCACCAACTTCCATGAGCGAGAGTACGGCAAGATGACGCAGCTGCGCTTCGATTTCGGGAGGAATTTTTTTCTCATTCTCAACTGCAGCCGCAAGAGCTTTGGAGATAATATCAAAGGTTAGCAAGGGCCAGCCTGCATCCGACGTCCGATGGGCGAGTTGATGGAGCAATTGTGGATGCGCGGCCCAAAATTCCGGGGGATGACTTCGCCACAGACCATCAGTAAAGGTGAAATTTCTAATGCCACTTTCATTCAAAGTTTTCTCCACATCACGACTTGCCTCTTCGCTATTCGAGGGCGGCTCGGAGGGGGAGGTGATGATTTGATACCCACTGCCGTAGAGATTTCGCAATGTGGTAAGCGCGGTCGTTCGGTCGTAATTTTTTTCAATATCCGAGAGTTCCGAATAGGCCACTAAATTGGGCGTCGTTTTTAATTTGTCATCACGTACCGGTCCCAAACGCCAACCTTCCTGCAGGCGACGCTCCGCCCAACGATTGTGTACCTGCTCGGCGAGATACTCGATAAGTGGATCGAGAGAGGCGGGCAATGGGATGGTCGCCGTTTTATCAGCAGGAGGAGTCCATGGGGTGTTGGGTGTGTCCTGATTTTCCATGACGGATGGGCAATATTTTTGAGCGAGTGTTGGCAAGCATTTCTAGTCCTGCGGTGGCTGAATGCAATTCTTTGTAGTGGATCAATTCTGATCAATTTTGCGGTTCAAGCATGCCGCTTCGCCAGTAAACTTTGGCCTCCAAATTTCGGGATACACCTCAGCTTCTCCACCACTTTCCAAAAGTTCCACTGAGCGTATGACCATTCTGGCGCAATGCGCACTCGCGCGAATTACGGATGTTTTTCTGGCATTGACACGGTGTGCGTTTCAAACGTAGGCTTTAGGGTCTTTGATGCCTGTTGGGCACTCTGCATTTGCAATAACACTCTTTTATGAATCCCACGCTTCTCGAAAAAGCCCGCACTGCCGCTGGCAATGATAAAATTTTAGTCAACCTCGTCTCGCGCCGCGTTCGTCAGCTTAATAATCCGGCGATTCGCCCGCTCGTGGAATACGTACCAGGGCAAGGCTTCATTGACATTGCACTGCAGGAAATTGGCGAGGGCAAAATTTTTGCTCGTTCGACGGACGCGACGGCTTAACACCCGAGCGCATTACGCGGGAGTCAGCCCGTCGGCTTATGGGCACCGATATCGTCACTAACCGCAAGGCGCGGCACGTTTACAATATCATTGACTCTCTCGAAGCGGGTCTCGAATTGCGTGGCACGGAAGTGAAGTCCATTCGTGCGGGATTGGCTAACATGGCTGGTGCTTTTGCTCGTTTAGACCGAGGTGAACTTTTTCTCTACGGCCTCGACATTCAACCTTACGAACGTGCGAGCCATGAGCAGCATGAAGCAAAGCGCCCTCGCCGTTTATTAATTCACCGGGCGGAACTTTACCGTTTGCGTGAATCCGTAGAGCAGCAGGGATGCGTGCTCCCTGCCTTGCGTCTTTACTGGAAAAAGCAACACGTAAAAGTTCAAATCGGCGTTGCGAAAAGCAAAAAGACGCCGGATAAACGTCATGACCTTAAACAGCGTGTCGCTGAGCGTGAGGCGGCGCGAACAGCGGCTGCCTTTAATCGCCGAGGATGAAGATTGTTCACGCTGCCAACTTCTGCGTACGGTGTTAATCCCATGAGTCTTCCTAATTTGCAGCCATCGCCCCAGGAGTTTGCGCTTCTTGCGAAAACGTACACCGTTGTTCCGGTGTGGATGGAGGTGGTTGCGGATACCGAAACTCCTGTCACCGCATTTGCAAAAATTGCCGAAGACGGCCCTGCGTTTCTTTTTGAATCCGCAGAGCAAGATGAGCGGAGCGGACGTTATTCCATCCTTGGTACGGGAGCGGAGCGGGAGTTTATAGCGCGGGGGCGAGAGTTCGAAATTCGTCGTGAAGGAAAGGTGATTCGTTCGGGTGAAACGGTTGATCCTTTACGCGAACTTGAGCGTGAGATGTCCGGCTTGCGAACGCCCGACGGCGACGCCCCATTTTCCGGAGGATGCGTTGGCTATTTGGGTTATGACGCCGTTCGCTATTTTGAGCCGAGCGTTCCACCACCGTCGATGGATGAGCTCCATGTTCCCGATCTCTATTTTTTCACCACGGATTGCGCTTTGGTTTTTGATCATCGCACACGCCGCTTGCAAATCATGGTTACGACTTACCCGCAAGGTGACCATGAGGCGTCCTATGCGAAGGCGCGGGAAAAAATCGTCGCTTTGGTGCGTCGTTTAGCTAAGCCGAGTTCGGAACCTGCTATTTTCACCGACGCCTCGGGGGGGAAAGCGGAGATAACGTCGAATACGACGCGGGAGGAGTTTCATTCCATGGTCGAGCAGGCGAAGGAATACATTCGTGCGGGCGATGTTTTTCAACTTGTCGGTTCGCAGCGATTTCAAATGCCTTTTCATGGTACCCCGCTCGACCTTTACCGCTCGTTGCGATTTGGAAATCCCTCGCCTTACATGTTTTTGCTTCATATTCCCGGAGGGCATCTTGTGGGCAGCTCGCCGGAAGTTCACGTGCGGGTGGAACAGGGGCAAATCCAAATTCGTCCCATCGCCGGAACCATTCGGCGAGGGTCCGATCACGAAGAAGACGCAGCAAATGCCGAGAAGCTTCTCGCTGATCCCAAAGAACGTGCGGAACACATCATGCTCGTGGACCTTGCCCGTAATGATGTCGGACGCATTGCGGAATATGGCAGCGTGCGCGTGACGGACTTTATGACTATCGAGCGTTACAGCCACGTGATGCACATCGTTTCCAATGTGACGGGCACTCTGGCGTCGGGGCATAGCATTTATGATGTTATGCGGGCCACGTTTCCTGCGGGGACGGTTTCCGGTGCGCCGAAAGTTCGAGCGATGCAAATTATTAACGCCATGGAAAGAAGTCAGCGTGGTACTTATGCAGGTGCCGTGGGCTATTTTGGCTATGATGGCAGCCTTAATTCGTGCATTGCATTGCGAACGGTTTTGCTGAAGGACGGCACGGCTTATGTGCAGACGGGTGCGGGTATTGTGGCGGATTCAACGCCGGAAGGTGAATATCAGGAAACAATCAATAAGGCGATGGGCGTGGTGCGTGCTATTGAACGCGTTCAAACCCTACGAAATTCATGATTCTCGTTCTCGATAACTACGACAGTTTTACATTTAACCTCGTGCAGTACTTTGGTGAGCTGGGGGCGGAACTTCATGTCGCTCGCAATGACCAAATCACGATTGCCGAAATTGAAAAACTTGCGCCGGAAAAAATTGTCATTTCTCCTGGCCCATGTACCCCGCGTGAAGCCGGCATAAGCGGAGAAGTCATCAAGACTTTTGGATCGCATCTTCCCATTCTCGGCGTTTGTTTGGGAAATCAATGTATTGCCGAGGTCTATGGCGGCGATGTCGTGCGAGCCGAGCGCCTCATGCATGGCAAAACCTCGCCCATTCTCCATCGTGGACAAGGTGTTTTTCGCGGCCTTCCATCGCCCTTTGACGCGACGCGCTACCATTCCTTGATCGTCAAACGTGAGACGCTTCCATCCATTCTTGAAATTATAGCAGAAACGGCAGAGGGAGAAATCATGGGATTGCAGCACAAAGAAAATCCCGTACATGGCGTTCAATTTCATCCGGAATCCATTCTCACTACCGAGGGGAAAAAACTCCTGCAAAACTTTCTCGATCTGTAAGACGCCCGGCGGCGTATTGTTTCATGTCGTTGCATCCTTCGCTGCCGCGTAAATCCCACCGTGGACTTGCCGTATTATTGGCGGCTTTAGCATCGGTAGGGCCGTTTTCGATTGACGCTTACTTGCCGTCCATGAGCGAAATTGCGCGGGCGTTGCGGGTGGACTCGTTGACAGTACAACAGACGCTCACGGCCTATATGTTGCCCTTTGCGGTGATGTCGCTTTGGCATGGTGCCATATCCGATGCGTTTGGGCGACGGCGTGTTGTTTTGTGGGGCACAGCACTGTTTGCGCTGGCATCTATTGGGTGTGCTGTGGCCTCGAGTATTCAGATGTTGATTACTTTTCGTGCCCTGCAAGGCATTGCGGCCGGGGCGGGTGTTGTGGTTGGGCGGGCCGTGGTGCGAGATCGCTTCCATGGTCCTGAAGCACAGCGTGTGATGTCGCAGGTAGCACTCACTTTTGCCTTGGCACCTGCGCTGGCACCGGTAGTAGGCGGCTGGCTCGAAGTTTGGTTTGGGTGGCGTTCGGTGTTTGTGTTCCTCGCATTTTTTGGAATTGGATGTTGGGCCTTGAGCCGCTTTTGGCTTGCGGAATCATTACCGCCGGAAAAACGACAATCATTTCGACCGATGTTCTTGTTACATTCTTATATTCGCGTGCTCACCTCCGGACGGTTTGTGGCGTTAACATTGGCGATCACCTTGACCTTTTCCGGATTCTTTATCTACGTGATGGCTGCTCCGGTTTTCTTGATGCAACATTTGCACATATCGGCAACTGGATTCCTCTGGCTCTTTGGCCCTTCGTCCGCAGGCATGGTGATTGGGGCATGGCTCTCCGGACGCGTTGCGGACCGCTGGTCGTCACGGCGTACGCTTATTTGGTCATTTGGGATTATGGGCGTGGCGACCGCGATGCAGCTCGGCTTTCATTTCTTTTTTCCACCGTCTTTGCCATGGAGCATTGCGCCGCTCTTTGTCTATGTCCTCGGCATGGCACTTTCTTTCCCCACGCTCACGCTGATGGGATTGGATATTTTTCCGGCGCAACGTGGGATGGCATCGTCATGTCAGACATTCATTCAAACCGTAGGAAGTGCGCTTAATGCCGTTTTGGTTCCCCTCGTGTGGGGCAGTGTCTTTTCACTGGCTCTCACGCAAGCGGCACTACTAACCCTCGCAGCAGGTGCTTTGTTTTTCTATTGCCGGGGCGGAATTTCGTCGTCCGTAGAGCCAGATACAGACTGAGCGGCGATTACGACGTCGACGTTTCCAATCTTTGCCGCAGAAGATTTTTTTGCACCTTACTCATGGCATTGCGGGGAAGTTCGGAAACGATGTGGATACGTTTGGGGACTTTGTAATTAGCAATTTTGTGTTTCAGTATTTCACGAAGATTTTCTGGAGAAACTTCGTCAGCATTTGCTTTGGGAACTACCACCGCAATGACAGCTTCCCCAAAGTCAGGGTGCGGGATGCCAATGACAGCACTTTCTTTAACGCCTGGAAGTTCATCAATGACGCCTTCGATTTCCTTGGGATAAACATTATACCCGCCAGAAATAATGAGGTCTTTGCTACGGCCAACGATGGTGAGGTAGGAGTCGGGAATTCCGTCGCCGCCCCATCGGCCCAAGTCGCCGGTTTTGAACCATCCGTCCGCCGTGAATTCTTCCTGTGTTTTTTGCGGCATTCGCCAATAGCCCGCAAAAATATTGGGGCCTCGAACTTGGATTTGTCCGATTTCGCCCGGACCACATTCTTTGTGGTTTTCGTCAAGAATACGCACCGAAGTTTCCGGCAATGGCACCCCCACGGTTCCGCCAATGCGTGGGCCGAGGGTGGGGGAGGAAGGATTGGAAACAAGCATGGCCGTTTCACTCATGCCATAGCGTTCCAAAATGGTGTGACCGGTTCGGTTTTGAAATTCCTGGAAAGTCTCGGTGAGGAGTGGTGCGGAGCCGGAAATGAAAAGTCGCATATTACGGCAGGTGGCTTTTCCAAAACGCGCATTTGCCAACAATCGTACGTAGTGCGTGGGCACTCCCATGAGTACGGTGGAGCGTGGGAGATCGAGAAGAATTTGATCTATGTCGAACTTTGGGAGCCAAATCATTTTGGCACCTGCAAGCAAAGCACCGTGGGATGCTACAAACAGTCCATGAACGTGAAAAATCGGCAGTATATGCAGCAGAACATCATCCGGTGCCCATCCCCAAAAGCCATGCAGCACGCGGGCGTTGCTGCCTAAATTGCCATGGGTGAGCATGGCACCTTTACTTCGCCCCGTTGTTCCCGAGGTGTAAATAATGGCCGCCAAATCATCATTTGCCCGCTCTCGAGTTGCGAAATCTACCCTCTGCGTTGCCGCTGCATTCAGCAAGGAGCCTGTGTGATTGTCTTCCAATGTGAAGACATGCAGAGTTTTTGCTTCCTTGGCCAAAGGCTCAATCCAAGAGAGATTTTCCTTCGTGCACACCATCACCGAAGGCTCGGCGTTTCCAAGAAAATAGCGGATTTCTTCCTCGCGGTAGGCCGTATTCAGCGGAAGAAACACATATCCCGCTCGTATTGTCGCGAGGTAGAGCATGAGCGACTCGGGCGACTTTTCCAATTGGCTCGCCACGCGGGCACCTTCGGGCAAATGCAGAGAGCGCAAAAGATGTGCCATCTGTGCCGTGCGAGCATCAAGTTCCTCCCATGTGAGACTCCAGCCTTCCGGCGTTTCGAGACATAATGTCGTGCGATCGGTAGGAAATCCTGTGGCAAGTAAGGAATATAAGTTCATGAGGTGGCAGATTAACCCCACGTAGAACGAGTTTTCCAACTCGTTTCACACGAGAAAGTGCTCCGCATTTATCAAAGGACCGCAGTTCATGTTCCCTCATTAGACCTCACTTACAGTGCTGCGGAATACGCTCTAAAAAAATCTCCAAAAATATTTTGAACAATCTGCCGGTAGTGCGGTCAAAGGATGCTGACAGTGTTTTCATGTGGGTTAGTTGTTAGGGGTGAGCGCCCGTCTCTGGGGGGGGACGGGCGCCTTTTTTTATCGAATTAATTCTTTGGCTTGGCACTCTTTTTTGGTGGATTCTGAGAGTTGGCTTTTGGGTTGGAGCGGAAGCCGATGACGATGCTAGGTGAGCCCTCTGGCATGGGGTCTCCAACCGTTATGCTCGCGGGATTGACCTTTTGAGCTAAGAGGAGGGCTTTGACTTGATCGGCTCGTTGATTGGCTAATGCGAGACTTTGTGAAGCAGGAATTTCTGTTGCAGCGACATAGCGTTCATAGAGAGCGCGGTCTTTTTCTTCTAATACGGCACTTTCACCTTTTGCGAGCTTTTCGAAGTAATGGTGGATGCGTCGCCTCGCGAAAAAATTGGAATCCTCCACGTTTGGAAATCCTTCACCCATCAATACGCGTTCGCGCAACAATTGTGCGCCGAGAAACGGGCGGTCAGCATCTCCCGAGCGTCCGCGCAATTGTACTCCGAGATTCGGACTATTGATCAAAAGTTTTGCCAAATTATTAATTTTAGCGAAAGCATTGGGGTGTGGGTCTGCGCTCCCAGAGGAGCTTTCGAGGACGATATTTTTTTCCGAGGATTTATCCTGCCCGGAGGTACCACCTAGTCTTGCTCCTAATAGTTTCAAAGGCGAGCTGAGGGTGCCGATGAGCGCGGTTCGCAGCGCGGAGGTGATGATAGCACCCATAGCCGTGGTGGTGCCGCGCTCATCCATGCGCAGAGGAATCGTGAGATGAATGTTGCCCGCTGGGTCGCGGAGCAAGGCAAGTGCAAGGTCAAGGGGAACTCCAAATTGGCGCGTAAAGGAATCAGGATCCCGCAAGGATATACCAAAATTTTTGAGGACGATGTCGTTGTCGGCTTGGAGGGCGGTGCCGTTGAGGATGAGTTTCGTTTGAAGCGAAGCTTGACCTGCATCGAGAGAAACACCGGCTTGTTTTGAATAGGAGCTCCACGGCGGTAAATCGAGATTCTCGATACCAAGGATGAAACTTCCTGTGAGGCTCGCGGTCATGGCTCCTTCGATGGAAAGTAACGATGAGGAAGGTAGCGTGGCTCGAAGTGAAAGTGCGTCAAATGTGGAAGAAGGAAATCGCAAATCCCGTATGTGAATTTTCAAATCACTAAGACGCGTCGAGGAATTGGCGGAAGTATTATGGAGGATAATTTCCCCATTCGCCAATTCGAGTAATCCGATCTGAATATCGAAGGATGATGCTGCTGCCGTTCCTTTGTTTTCGGTATTCTGAGAGGGCGAAGAAGCGGTGAGAGTGGTTAAGGAGGGTGAGGGGTGCGTGTAATAAATTTGCGGCGAGGACAAACTAATGCGTTCAAAGTTTAGCTTGGTTTGACGCAGCGGCTTTCCTTCCTCCACGAAGGGAATTGCAATTTCCTTAATCGTCAAATCGAGGCGATTCCAACCGAGAGAAACTTCCTTCGTACCCGGGCTTACCGCAGTAAGAGAATCCATTGAGACATGGCCGGAGAGCACGACGCCAGGCGGCATTTTTTTGTCTCCAAGGCTTGCGGTGATATTCAGCTTGCCACTGGAATTTGCATATTGCATCCAAAGGCCAAGCTCGTGTTGCGCCGCAAGCAGCAAGGGGGGAAAGGCGAGGTCATTCCATGTTAACGTTCCCTGAAAATGCGGGGGAAATATTCTCGCTTCTCCTGCGAGGGCAATTTTCCCCGAGCCAATTTGAAGAGTTACATCGAGAGGGAAGTGCCGGTCTTGTTCAGTGGTGATTTCCGACGCATGGAGCGTAAGAAAAACATCCAACGGCTCGCCTTTTGTGATCCAAGTGAATTTGGCGCGTTCCATGGCGATTTGATGAATACGAATGGACGTTGGAGCCGCTTGGGAGGAGGGTTCTGGAGTGGTGCTTTTGGTGACGGGAGTTTTGGTGGGTGGGGAGTCCGTTAAAACCAACTCGCGTTGTACGCGAAGTTCCGGCCCTCGAATCGCGATGGCGTCCAGTCCAAATTCCCGATCGCCTATGGAAACATCGCTGAGTTCAAAACTCTCCAACGAAAACTCCAACAGATTTTGTTGGGTTGCGGCGTCAAGAACTTCGATGTGTGGAGTGCGTAAAATGAATTGATGAATTTTTATCAGCCACGATTTGGAAGTTTTCTTCGTTGACTCGGTGGCACCCATTTCCGATGTCGGTGTCAAAGGTTTCGCCTGCCGCAGGGGATCAATTTCTCCGTCAATTTCCCGCACCAACCTCACCGTAGGTTTTTCCACGAGAAACTCCGTCACGTGTACTGTTTTGTGCCGTAGAGTCCACCAAGACCAACGCAGGGTAATTTTTTGCAAATGGAGGAGCGTCGATGCTGCATCGAGGGGTGATGAATGCCAAGCCGCGTCTAAAGGTTGAATATCATCAGGTTGAGCGGCGACGCCGACATCTTCGAAAATGGCGGTTCCATTCCAGAGCGATAAATGAACATTTCCCACGCGAACGGGGAGTCCGAGATAGTGTCGAGAGCCATAGGCCACGGTTCGTTGGATGAGCGTTGGCAGCATCAAGCGTATCACAATTCCCAGTACGACAAGAATCAGGAGTGCCACAAATCCTCGACGAAGCCACCGTTGCTTCCATGCTGCGCTTTCGGATTTTTTGGGAACATCCGCCATGGAAGTTTTAGACTAAGTTATTCCGAGGAAAAAATGTACCGAGGACATATTCGTGCATACTTGGTGCCTTCAATATCTGCACAAAGTTATTTAGAATCTCTCTTATTGCTGCGGGGGGCGAAGGGGCTTGGCTTAGGCGTGGGAGCAGGTAAGACAATGACGGTGGGTTGTACCGCCTGTTGCGAACCTCGCGTGACGAAACTCGAACCAAATTTGGAGGTGGTCGCCGATGAAGAGTCAGGACCTCGCGTGATAGACCCGCTCCCAAACTTCGACGTCGTATAGCTTTTTCCCTCACTGCTTCTGCTGATGTAACCACTCCCAAATTTCGAAGTTGTAATAGATTTTCCATCCGAACTTCGCGTAATGGCACCATCTCCAAATTTCGAGGTGCTCCAAGTTTGTCCATCCGGCCCTCGTGTCACCCATCCACTTCCGAATTTCGAGGTGGTGTAAGAACGCCCTGCGGAGTCGCGGGTAATGTAGCCACTTCCAAATTTTGACGTCGTAAAGCCGCGCCCCGAAATTTCCATGGGCAAAACCACTGGTGCTGACTCTCCGGCAAAGGTGCCGACAATGAGAGCAAGTTGGACAAGAAGGATGGCGAGTAATGTTTTCATTTTTGAGGAGAGTGTTCTTCTTAGGCGTCATGCCCAATTCTAACTTAACCAAATGGTCAGGTTATGTAAAACGTAGATGCCGTGTTTATCTACGCCGCAATCGAAGCAATTTCGTAAAAGGCGGCATAACCGCAAAACCTTGGAACTTCTTCTCGAGACGGGTACTCTTGCTCTTTTATGTCGAATCGCATTGATCGCAAATTTGCCGAATTGCGGCAGGCTCAAACTTCGGGGTTTATGGCTTACATTACCGCCGGTGATCCTACGCTGGAAGCCACCACACGATTGGTACCTGCTTTGGCCGATGCGGGAATGGATTTCGTAGAACTCGGTGTAGCATTTTCTGATCCTTTGGCGGATGGCGTAGTGAATCAACTTTCCGCTCAACGCGCTCTCGCTGCAGGCTCCACCCTCGTCGGTGTGCTTGATGCCGTACGCCGCATCCGCAAAACGTCGGAGGTGCCCGTGATTCTCTACACATATTTGAATCCGCTCTATGTTCATGGTTTTGAAAAGTTTCACGAGGAAGCTGCGGAGGCGGGCGTGGATGGTATTCTTGTTCTTGATCTTCCGCCCGAAGAAATTGATGCCAACCAAGAATTGATGCAGCGGCATGGGCTTAAATCTATTCGCCTTATTGCGCCTACGACGCCAACGGCTCGCATCGAGCGAATTGCAAAATCTGCGGAAGGCTTTATTTACTATGTGTCACGCGAAGGAGTCACGGGGGAACGCTCGGCTGTGGCGGATTCCATCGAGGCGCAAGTTTCTAAAATTCGCCGGTACACCGACCTCCCTATTGCCGTAGGGTTTGGGATTTCTACCCCCGAACATGCGGCGCAAGTTGCGCGGCAGGCCGATGCAGTGGTCGTTGGCAGTGCCATCGTACGTCGTATCGGAGAATATGGCACCGCTTCCGATTTCGTTGAGCGCGTCACCCATTTTGCCAAGCCGCTCATTGCCGCAACGCATGACTCACGGCGAAAATAATTATGGCAAAAAAACACGTCATTATCATTGGAGGCGTTGCTGGAGGTGCCTCTTGCGCGGCGCGACTTCGTCGGCTTGATGAGGAATGTGTCATCACAATCCTAGAGCGCGGACCTCATGTGTCCTTTGCAAACTGCGGACTCCCTTACTACGTGGGCGACGTTATCACGGCGCAGGATCATTTGCTTTTAGCGACGCCGGCGACATTTCGAGATCGCTTTGGCATTGAGGTAAAAATTCATCACGAAGCTACCGCGGTTGATACGTCCCAACGCCTCGTGCGCGGACGTCACACGGTAAGCGGCGAAGAGTTTTCCATGACTTATGATGCGCTGGTGCTTTCTCCCGGTGCCGCCCCCATCCGCCCGCCGCTGCCGGGCATTGATCTTCCGGGAATTTTTCAAGTGCGTACGATTCCTGATGCGGAGCACATTCGCACGTGGATTGCCGAACGATATGCGACGTCGGCGATTGTCGTCGGCGGAGGATTTATCGGCGTGGAGATGGCAGAGAATCTGCTTCATCGCGGATTAAAGGTGACGCTTGTGGAAATGCTTCCGCAAATTATGCCGAATCTTGATCCCGAGATGGCGTGGTATTTGCAGCAACGTATGGAGGAAAAGGGATGCCGTTTTGCACTTGGAAGTGCCGTGGCGGGATTTGAGGAGAGTGAGGAAGGTTTGTTTCATGTGACAACCAAAGACGGAAGCCGCTATGCCGGGGATTTGGTGATTCTCGGACTCGGTGTGCGTCCGGAAATTTCTCTCGCAAAACAAGCGGGGCTGACAATTGGGAGTGCCGGGGGCATCGAAGTGGATGAACACATGCGCACGAGCGATCCGGATATTTGGGCGGTCGGTGATGCGGTGCAAGTGACAAACATCGTCACGCGCCAACCTCAACTTCTTGCGCTTGCCGGCCCAGCCAATCGTCAAGGTCGTGTTGCGGCGGATAATATCGCCGGGCGTTCTTCGACTTTTCGCGGAGTACAAGGAACATCGGTGATTGGAGTATTTGGGCTATCTGCAGGAGGAACCGGATGTAGCGAGTCACTCTTGCAACGTCTGGGATGGACGGATTACGAGGTCGTTTTTTTGCATCCGATGAATCATGTCGGCTACTACCCGGGTGCAAAACAAATGCACATGAAAATTATTTTTCGAACGACAGATGGCAAATTGCTAGGAGCGCAAGCAGTAGGGGAGGAGGGCGTGGCGCGACGCCTTGATGTTCTCGCGACGTTTATTCAAATGGGGGCAAGTGTGCATAATCTTGCCGAGGCAGAGTTGTGCTATGCGCCGCAGTTTGGTGCCGCGAAGGATGCCGTGAATTTCGCAGGAATGATTGCTTCGAATGTTCTCGATGGCGACATGCCGGTGGTGGACTGGAATCATCTTCCCGAAAATGCCCTTCTACTCGATGTGCGAAGTCCAGAAGAGTGCGCGGGGGAAACGGTCGCCGATGCCGTCAATATCCCCCTCCCACAATTGCGGCAGGATACTTCGATGTTACCCCAAGATCGCCCCATCGTCGTTTTTTGTCATGTCGGACAACGCGGATATTATGCGGTGAGGCTTCTTCGGCAGCGCGGATACGAGGCGTACAATATCTCCGGCGGTCTGCTTTCCCGACAATCCGCAACGAGTACTGCCAAAAACAAATGATCGTGCGGCTTGTCATTGCAACCAGAACCGTGTTGAAAAGCGTCCGTGCATAGCATGATTTACGATTTCTCTCTACGATCCGTCGGCCTCCTTGTCGGCCTAGGCTTAGTTATCACGCATGTTTTTGCATGGGCGATGCCACGATCTGTCATGCCATGGTTGCGTCAATTTCCACGCTCCCGCCCCGCAGGAGTTGTGCTGTGCTCATTAGCGGCCCTGTGGGCTTTTGGGTTGGTTGCGACGATGGACCTTGGAGAGTTCTCGCCAAGCCGCACCCTGATTTGCCTCGTGGTGGCCGTGGGTGCGGTGATGGTACCACTTTTTGCCGAAGAATTTCTTGCGGTTCGTGCCCTTGGCATTCTTGCTTTGCTCGCCGTAGAACCCTTGCTTGGTGCCGCGTTTCTTCGTCCGGAAACTAGCCGACTGTTTCTCGTCCTTCTTGCCTACGGCTGGGCTATTGGTGGACTTGTACTTGTGGGCGCACCGTATGTTCTGCGTGATGCCATAACATGGCTTACCGCCAATGAGTGTCGCTATAAATGGGCGGCGACGGTGGGTGCTTTCTATGGCGTTGTTCTTCTCGCCGTCTCCTTGCTTTTCTTTGCGTCTTAAATCGGACAGAATTTTTGCGATGATTCAAATCATTTTCAGCGATCTCAGTGCCGCAGAAATGGCAGCTATTCCCAAGTTGCTGCAATTGGAAATCCTTGGAGAATTTCATGGACTTCCCGATGATTTGGAAAAACTCGATTCCAAACGTTTCGGTAAAGTCTCTCGTGATGGACGCACCCTCTACCGCTATCGTGCTGGTGACTATCGTATCTACTTCGAGCCACATGAAAAAGGCCTTCTCATCCGTCGTGTACTCAGCAAAAACACCATTCGCGATTTTCTATTTCGCACAAGCCTCCCCATGGCTGAAGACGACCAATTGGCCGACAATCACAAATTCTGGGAGTTCATTGAAGAATCCGATTCCAAATCGTGACGCGCAAAATTTTTTACTCATCCTAAGAAGTGATGTTTGACCTCCATGGTAATGTCCGCTACATTCTCCCCTTTCATCGAGCAGCCGTAGCTCAACTGGATAGAGCATCTGACTACGGATCAGAAGGTTTGGGGTTCGAATCCCTACGGCTGCGCCACTCTACGGCAAGCACTTACAAAGAAAAGAAGCAGAAAGCAAAAAAACGTGTTTGGTACTTGCTTGGTACTTAATCGCCAAGGCACCCCCCCATCTCCACAAAGCCTCACGGGTGCGTTTTTCTTCACGGTCAGCGGCGTTTCCGTGAGTTCAAAATACCTGAACAAAACCGAACAAAAGATTTTGCCCCAGTCCGTCAACGATTGACGCTACTTCTTTCTTAGTCCGCTTTTTTTCTCTCGTCGTAAGCGTGCAACAAACTCGTGGCTCGTTCCGGTCATGCGAGCAATGGCTCTTGCGCTTGTTCGGCGCTGTAAGGTTTTCATGGCTTCGGCCACGGCGCGGCGTTTGTCGGCGTTGCTACGGGCGGCAGGGAATGAGGGCAGGGGCAACCATCGGCGCAACTCAACATTGCTTGGGCGTTCAACGGGCCTTCCGTAGTAGTGCCAACTTTTCCCTTCCAGCATTTCCAGCGCGGCTTGCGCTTTGAGGGGGTCCGGTAGGCTATCCCAAGATTGAGGTTCTGTTTTCATATTCGTACAACAAAACACAACAAACACATTGATGAGTTTTGGGCTTCTGTCTGTCTTGTGGCGGCGCAAGGTAGCGGGCGCATGACAAAATGCCCTACAAGGAGCTTTCTGGCTCCGCAATGGCATAGGGTCAGACAATCTGTGTCTCACGGGGAAGGACAGGTCATGTCTTAGGCTTGGGCGGCGGTGATCGTGGCTTCGGTGGTGGCGCGGATTGCGGTACTGGATGTGAGGTTGGCGGAGAGTGTGGACCAAGGGCAGTTGACGGGGTTCCTTGTGGCTCTTG
>JAJTYZ010000104.1 GCA_021463515.1 Chthoniobacterales bacterium
GATTACGATACGAAGCCGGTGGAATTGCCACGGCTTCTCGAAAAAATCCAAAATCTTCTTGGTCATGGCTAACGATTTATCCTCTCCCCACGATGCCACAGCCGTACTGCGTCATGACCTGCGCACGCCCCTGAACCAAATTATCGGCTATGCAGAACTTGTGGCGGAAGATTTATCGGGCGAAGAACATCGCCGCACGCGGGAGGATTTAGATAAAATCGGCCGTGCAGCACGAGCCTTGGCCGACATGATCGCCAACGAAATTCAACCCGGACGTGTTGTGGTCGTGGCTTCTAGCGATAACGTCAGAAATGAAATCAAACCCACCACCTCCGCTGCTCCACCTTATGCGGCGGAGATTCCAAGAACGTCCGTTGCCCCTTCCGTTCCGTGTGCCAAGATTCTCATTGTGGATGATGAACCGGAAAACTGCGCTGTCTTGCAACGACGCTTAGAAAAAGAAGGGCATTGTTGCGTTCCCGTTCACGATGGCGAAACGGCTTTGGTGCGATTGACGCAAGAGCCTTTTGACCTCGTCTTGCTTGATATTGTGATGGATGGGCTGGATGGCCGCGAAGTGTTGCGGCGCATCAAGGGCAACAGTGCCTTGCGGCATCTGCCGGTGATTATGATTTCGGCATTGGATGAAATTGAGCGCGTGGCGGAATGTGTGGAATGGGGCGCGGAGGATTATTTGCCGAAGCCCTTTAATCCCGTGCTTCTTCGTGCCCGCCTTGGTGCCTCGCTGGAGCGCAAACGACTTCGCGATGCCGAACAAGAGGCCTTTGTCGCCCTGCAGGAAAGTCAGCGCAAACTTGCGTCTGAACTTACCGAAGCTGCCGCCTACGTACAAAGCGTTCTTCCTCCACCTCTCACTGAAGGTCCCCTGCGCACCACGTGGGAATTCCGTCCCTCGTCGTCACTTGGCGGCGATGCTTTTGATTACGAACGCCTCGATAAGGACACCTTTGGCATTTTTCTCCTTGATGTGTGTGGACACGGTGTGGGGGCGGCGTTGCTCTCCATTAGCGTTCTTAACGTTATTCGCGCCGAATCGCTGCCCGGTGTTGATTTTCGCAATCCCAGTGCCGTGCTTGCAGGCTTAAACACGGCGTTTCCGATGGAGCGTCATGGCGAAATGTTTTTTACGGCATGGTGTGGGATATATCACATACCGACGCGCACAATACGATTTGCGGCGGGCGGACATCCTCCCGCCATTATGGTGAAAGTGGATGGCACTACCGAACTTCTGGCGGCGAAGGGGCCGGTGATTGGAGCGATGGAAGGCGCAAATTTTACCGCGCAGGAAAGTTTTATTCCGCCGGAGTCTCGCGTCTTCGTTTTCAGCGATGGGGCGTATGAAATTTCCCGCGATGATGGAACGATGATGGGCCATAGCGATCTCGTGGTGCTGCTGGCACAAGCTCCAAAAACCGACGCCGTGCCTTGGGTGATGGAACAATTGCGGCGTGTGAATAGTCAGGAGGCGTTTGACGACGATGTGTCGCTCGTCGAACTGTGTTTTCCATGAAAGCTTCTGCCGAATTTATCAGCGATCGTCAGGAATTGCTTAAGCTCGAGCCATTCACCGCGGCCTTTGCGGCGGAGGCGGGGCTTGGAGCCAAAGACCTCTTTACCTTGCAAATTGTCGTCGAGGAGCTCGTGACCAATGTGATTGATTACGGGGGTGTACCCGCAGGGAAACCTGCTGTTCATGTAGAATTATCCGTGGAAAATGACGAACTGATCATTCTCATTAAGGACTGCGGCTGCCCCTACAATCCTCTACTTCGTGAAGAGCCCAACACCGCCCTCCCCGCCGAAGAACGCCCCATTGGCGGCCTCGGTGTGCATTTTTGTAAAAAGCTGACCGACACGCAGTGTTATGAACGCTCCGATGAATGTAATGTGCTAACCTTACGGAAAAAAATTTCTCGATAAAAAAGCAAAGCGTAATTTGTCTATTTTTGCGTCACGAGGCAAAAATGAGCCGTGCCGCGTTCGCCGCCGGAATCTGCCGACAGTCGCGTATAACCTCCGCTATGTGCATCGCCCAGCGCAAGGAGCCAAATTCGGCAATCGAAGAGAAATGCGCCTTGGGACATTTTCAAAACTTTCCATGGCAGAAACGCCTCAAGTTCATAGTCAATCGGCGTCGCCTTCACATGTGCCTCAATGCTATTATCCTCCACAAATTGATTGATTTCGTAATTCCAAACTTTCGCCGTGGGATGTGTGGAGGTGGGAAGAAAGGCAAAGGTCGTTCCATGCTCGCCTTGCGGTGATGCAAAGTACAATTCCGCCCGAGACGTCAGCCAAGGCGCGGCATCGAACACTTCAGGAAGTTTCGAATCGTTCACCTGAATTTTCACCATCACTCCCGCCGCATTGCTGGAGATGTTTCCTGAGGCGGCGGGGAATCCTGCCAACGTGAGCGCAAAAGGTGCCGGAGTGGCGTCCGTTGTTTTCAAAACGATGCGCCGCGTGAGTGTGGCACCAATGGCAAGGACACTCTCGACATCGGTAGATAAGAGAACTTTTTCCTGATCTTGCGGCTCATTGACAAAGCGCACCTTGAGCGGAAGCTGAACCGACTCTCCGGCTGGGACTTTCACATTCACCGCAGGAATCACCTCGATTGGCGTACCTGTTGAACTAAGGGAAAACTCTGCGGAAAAATTTTCGCTCCTCGGATTTTCGACAGTTAGCGTCAGCTCACATTCCTGCGAGAGATTCACCGCAGGATGCAATCGCGCCACAACACGGTCCGTAATGCCCTGAGCGGAGCGTCCGGTATTTTTAATAGTCGGCTTAAACTCACCGAGGAGGCCTACTTTTTGATGCGCCTCAATAAGCTCATCGCACATCGCCCAGATTTTATCGAGGGTGAGAGTGGCCGATGTGTGCGGGTCAAGCATCACGGCGTGATAAATTGCTTCGCGATTGCCCGTGAGTGCCGCTTCCACCGCGAGACCTTGTGCATTAACGTTCGTCTGGCAAATCGCCGCGAGCTGCGGTGGAAGTGCCCCAATCACGGTAGGTTGAAGTCCGTTTCGATTCACCAAGCAAGGAACTTCCACGCAGCAATCTTCGGGCAAATTCGTAATGAGGCCACGGTTAGGCACATTGCCATACACCACGCGATTGATGTCCGTTTCGCAGGAATGAATGATGTAAGAACCGTATTCATGCGTTTGAGCCGGGACATAAATATCGCCATCTCCTCCTATCAAATCCTTCTCCGTTCGTTCCCACGTGGAAATAATGATTTCGCAACGTCGCAGATATTCATCAATGGGGATATTAAAGCGTTCGATAATTTCTTTGCCGTGATGAATAAAATAAGGAACGTATTCCGATTGGTGCTCGGAGGATTCGGTGACGAAATAGCCGAGGCGGCGCATCATTTCAAAGCGCACAAGCTCTGCCTGACGTTCAGGGTCTTCAAGAGCTTTAAAAAGCAGCGGGTAGGCATCTTGGCCGCGGTATTCAAACTTGAGGAAAAACGCCATGTGGTTGATGCCCGCCACAAGGTAATTCACATCTTCCGTCGGCAGCCCCGCAAAGGCCGCAAGCTGTGCGGACGTTCCTTGCACCGAGTGGCACAGCCCCACATGAGGAATCCCCGTAGCCCGATTCACGGCCCAACAATTCATCGCCATTGGATTCGTGTAATTCAGCAACAAACATCCGGGCGCACCCACTGCCGCGATGTCTTCGGCAAGCCCCACCAAAACAGGGATGGTACGCAACGCACGGAAAATGCCGCCCACACCCAAGGTGTCCGCGATGGTTTGTTCGAGGCCGAATTTTTTAGGAATCTCAAAATCAATCACCGTCCCGGGTTTGTAGCCTCCCACCTGCACCGTGCAGATCACGTACTTTGCACCCCTCACCGCCTTGCGCCTATCGGTTGTCGCTGAAACTGTCGCACGTACACCAAGTTTGCGGATGATTTTTTGCGTCATGACCTCCGCGACTTTCAACCGCGTTGGATCAATATCCATGAGGCAAATATGCGCATCTGCCAGATCGGGAAATTGCAACACATCGCCAATAAGATTTTTGGCAAAAACAACAGAACCCGCTCCAATAAGTGTGATTTTTACAGACATAAAGTTACGTGGAAAAATAAGATGCCGACTCAGAATATGGGCACGTTAGTTTTTCTTCGCCAAAGCACCATCGAGTGACAGGGCACCGCCGCCACGAATGACGAGGTAAATGGCGAGGGCAAAAGCGAGAATATGGTATTCAATGCCTTCCCCTGCTTGCTTGCCGGACCAATTCATGAAAAAGCCATTGTGATAGTGATGCGTCATGGCCACGGCCATCACAGACGCAATCCCAAAGGCGGCGATGCGGGTGAGGAATCCAAAAAGGAGACCAAGAGAACCAAGAAATTCTGCTGCGATCGCGAGCACCGCAAACAAAGCGGGAATCCCCATGTCACGCGTGAAAGAACCATAGGTCGCCGAAAGGCCATAGCCCCCGAACCATCCCAAAACTTTCTGCGCTCCATGAGGAAAAAAGACGGCTCCAAGGGTGACGCGAATGAGGAATGTCGCGATGCTGTTGTCTGTCTTGTAAAAAAATTTGAGATGCTTCATAAACCGCAGACTAACCAACCACTCGCCCTGAACCAAGCTCTTGTTGAGATGAAATGAGCATTTCAAAAGTGGCTACAATGGTTGCGCATCGAGACGCATCCGCAGAGTGACGCGGTTACATCCGGCGTCGAATACTTGGGGAACGCGTTGGAAAACGCGTTTTACGTCCTTCATCTTTCCCGCTTTTCACTCTGCGCAAAAAAAACGGCACCGAGTTTCCTCGGTGCCGTTGATTGGTTAAGTTAAAGGTTGATTAGAATGCGAAGCGCAGACCGGCGCGGGACAAGCAGGCACTCTTGGGTTCTTCACCCGAGTAGAGCCAGCGGCTATCCACAAAGATACCGATATGATCGGTGACGCGATATTCGAGACCGCCACCGACATGGCCGACACCAATGCCTTGTCCGCCATTACCGTAGATCGCCCCGCCGCCAACCATGGCGTAAGGAGCGAGATTCCACGAGCAGATCGGATAGCGGAGGAAAAGATTGCCCAAAGTTGACCAATGGGTTCCACCACCACCATAGGTGTCTTCGTTACGTCCGAACACGCTTTGCTCAACGCCGATGCCGACATATTTTGCAAAGAAGTAGTTCAGCCCGAGACCACCGCCCCATGCTGGGCTACCTTGTTGGTAGAAGGTGCCGAGAGCAAACGCGTCCACTTGGAACTCGGTGTCACGGAACTTGCAGGGCTCCTCGACGGGAACCACGGTTTTTTTGGCTTCGGTGCCTGCGAGAGCGGTTGAAGCCGCCACAACAGCCACCAGACCGGTGATGATGTATTTTTTCATGGTAGGTATTTAGTTTTTAACAAACGGTTTTTACCGTTGGTCGAGAAGATAATCATTCACGTCCTGAGAACGCAAACTTTTTCTTCGCAAAAAAACGGCACCGAGTTTCCCCGATGCCGTTGATGATAATGTTCCGCGCGATTTAGAACGCGAAGCGAAGACCGGTGCGGGCTAAAACGCCGCCGCTATTTTCAAGCTGCGGAGAGTACACCCAACGGCTGTCTGCGAAGAGGCCAATGTGATCGGTGACGCGATATTCAAGGCCGCCGCCGACATGACCAAGGCCAACGCTTTCGCCCTGACCATAAAGTTTGCCGATGCCGACCATGGCGTATGGCGCGAGATTTACCGAACAAATCGGATAGCGGAAGAAGGCATTCCCGATCGTTCCCCATTCGGAACCGTGGTTATTATTGCCGACGACCATTTGTTCCACGCCCAAGCCAAAGTAACGCCAGGCAAAAGCATTGAAGCCGAGGCCGCCACCCCATCCGGGGTTTCCCTGACGATAGAAAGCACCTGTGCCAAAGGCGTCAATTTGAAACTCGGTGTCACGGAACTTACAGGTAGGCTCTTCGACTGGGATCACGGTTTTCTTGGCTTCGGTACCTGCGAGAGCCGTTGAGACGGCTACGACAGCAACAAAGCCAGCGATGATGTATTTTTTCATGATAGATAGATTAGATAAAAACGGATGAACCGTTAACGGCCATGGTGAATCATCGAGCGAAAAAGGCAAGTTGATTTGAGGTGCCCTTTCTGGACGGCTCGGGCCAAATTCGCATGGAAGCATCCGTCTGTATTGCAACCCGCCTAAGTTCGGGCCATGCTGTACTTCTTTTTCCCTAAAAGACCCTATGAGCCAATCTTTCTCTGGTAATTGGAACTCCGAACTTCTGGAGCAAAACTACGAGCGTTGGAAGCAAGATACGGAACTCGTCCCTCCCGAGTGGAATGCGTTTTTTGAAGGCTTTGAGTTGGGGCTTACGCAGTCGGAAGAATTGGCGGAAGGTGCACGGGCATCGGTACCGGAAGATACGGCATTGGAGCGGCGCACGGACTCCTTGGTGTACAACTATCGCACCCTCGGGCACACCATGGCACGGTTGGACCCTTTGACGCCGGTGCCGCCGGAGAATCCTTTGCTCTCGCTAAAAAAAATTGGCTTCACCGAAGCGGACCTCGAACGCACGGTAGCTTCGAATTACTTCCGCGATGGCAAGCCGATGTTGCTGCGTGAGATGATTGCGGAGTTGCGCGAGATTTACTGTGGTACGCTGGGCGTGGAGTTCATTCACATTCAGGATCCGCAAGCACGTAACTGGATTCGCGAGCGAATTGAAAATCGCGGCGTTGCGGATCAGCAAGATGCCGCGTTGCATAAGGAAGTGCTGCGGCTGCTTTACGAAGGCGAAACTTTTGAGCACTTCCTCCACACACGCTATGTGGGGCAAAAGCGTTTCTCGCTCGAAGGCGGCGAGTCGCTCCTCGTCATTCTCGACACCATTCTCCAACGCAGCGCAGCCACCCATGTTGCAGAAATCGTGATGGGCATGGCGCATCGTGGACGCCTCAACGTTCTGGCAAACTTTTTGGAAAAACCTCTTACGATGGTTTTCAATGAGTTTTCCGAAAACTATGCGCCGGACAATGTGGGCGGCGGGGGCGATGTCAAATATCACCTCGGCTATATGTCCGAACGCACGACGGCAAACGGCGACAAAATTAACGTGACTCTCGCGCCGAATCCCAGCCACCTCGAAGCGGTGGACCCTGTGGTGGAAGGCATGGCCCGCGCCCGCCAGCGCATCGTGGGTGACACCGAAACCCGCCGCAAAGTTTTGCCCGTTCTTATTCACGGCGACGCCGCTTTTGCGGGGCAGGGCATCGTGATGGAAGTCTTCCAAATGTCGCAGCTTCCCGGGTACCGCACCGGCGGCACATTGCACATTGTCGTCAATAATCAAATTGGCTTCACCGCGCTTCCCGAAGAAGGACGCTCCAGCCTTTACTCGACCGACATCGCCAAAATGGTGGATGCGCCAATTTTACACGTTAATGGCGACGACCCTCTCGCCGTCGCAACAGCAGCACGCATTGCTTTTGATTATCGTCAGGAATTCGGACGTGATGTGGTGATTGATCTCGTTTGTTATCGTCGGCACGGACACAACGAAGGCGACGAACCACTTTTCACACAGCCGCATCTTTACGGAAAAATTCACAAACATCCGCTCGTAAGTGAAGTCTTCGTAAAGAATCTGGAAAAACTCGGAACGGTGACTCCCGCAGAAGCCAAAACCATCAAGACCACGGCGGAGCAGCAATTACAAGAGGCGTTCGACATCGTGAAAAAGAGCGAGGCGGACTACTACAAAGGCGGTCGCTTTGAGGGTTCCACGGCAGTGTTTCAGCCGCCGTATTCCTACGAGCCAGTTCATACCGCGATTAGCCCTGAAATGCTCAAAGAAGTCGCCGAAGGCATTTGCCGCATTCCCGAAGGCTTCCATATTTTGCCGAAAGTGAAGCGAATGCTCATTACGCGACGATTGGAGATTTTGCGCCATGGTGGTCCTTTTGACTGGGCGTATGCGGAAGCGTTGGCCTTCGGTTCACTCCTTGTCGAAGGGACGCCGGTTCGGCTTTCCGGGCAGGATAGCCGTCGAGGAACTTTCAGCCAGCGGCATGCGGTGCTCCATGATGCGGAA
>JAJTYZ010000105.1 GCA_021463515.1 Chthoniobacterales bacterium
CCCGTTTTGAAAAGCTTGATGAAATGTTCATAGCATTTATTATCGTTGCTCTGATATATCAAGCTATTTTACATTAACAGGCCCTAGTATTAAAACGGAAATTTCCCACCTTGGCATTTATTTGAGAGAATCGCACGCACCACGCCTCAGATGGTGCCTCTCTCTCACAAAAAATCTTCATGTCGCCGCTCTACGTGCCGATTCGGATTTTTTGCGATGAAAACTCGGTCTGCGGGTTGTTTTTGATTGCGACTTTTTCGGATTTCTCCAACGCTTAAACTTGCTATTGGATCGTGCGCTGATAGATTGCGCAACTCCCTACGTAAATTTTATCCCATGCCCGACCAAGACTCTACGCCACCGCAAGAAGCGAAACTTCACTTTCTCGACTACTGGCGGGTGATTCGTCTACGCCTGCCAATCATTATCCTCGCTTTTTTACTCGTCGTTATTACCGCAGGGATCACGACCTATTTTTTACCGCGTCAGTACCAGTCTAATGTCATCATTGAGGTCGAGCAAAACGAGCAGAAGATTCGAATTTTTACCGAGGGCTTCCAAGGGGGAATGGGGATGGACCCGCGGTTCGCGACGACACAGTTTCAAATCATTCAGCGCAAGGAGATGCTCTATCCGGTCATCGAGGCATTAGATTTGGTTAAGCGATGGTCTGAGGATGGCATTCGCTCGAAGGAACAAGCATATTTTCGACTGCGCGGCATGATTGATGTGCGCGAAGTGCGAAACACCAACCTTCTGCAAATTAGCGTCGAAAGCACCGACCCCCAAGAGGCGTCCGACCTCGCCAATACCATCGCGCAGGAATACCAACGCAAGCGTATTGATGAGCAGCAAAAGCTCCTTTCGCGCTCCCTCGCAACCTTGGAAGACGAGGTAGCTAAGCAACGAACGAAGGTACAACAAGCCAATGAGGAGATGAGCCGCATTCGCACCGAACTTGGCATCACCGACCTCAACCCCGACAGCATCGAAGACCCGATGCAAGCACAGGAAAAAGTGCTCTTGGATCAGGAAACATTGGTAAGTGAAGCACGCATCAAAACCACAGCTCTTCGCACGAAATACGAACAAATCGAAAAACTCTCCGGCGATGACCTCATGCGTGCATTACCCACGCTGGAGATCGTGGATCAGACCATCACGCAGATTCTTCCGCAATACCAAGAAATCAGCTCGGAACTCGCCCGTGCCCTGCAATCCGGGCTGGGCACTCGCCATCCGACCATTCTTTCACTCAAAGCCAAAAAATCTACTTACGAGCAGCAGCTTTCCAACCAAGTGGAAAGCATCCGCCGCACTCTCGCCGCAAATTTAGAAATTACCGAAAAATCGCTGGCAGAGATGGAAAAACAGCTTGAAAAGGCGCGGAGCAATCAGCGTGAAGCAAAGACCCGCAACGCGGAGTACTCCCGCGCCAAAAATGAGTACATTCAAGCTAAGAAAGTTCTCGAATCTGCCGAACTCCGCCTCTCCACCGAAACAATGCAACGCAGCATGCCGATGAGTCCGGCACGCATTTGGGAAAAGGCCGAGCCCGCCTCAGCGCCCTCGAAGCCCAAGGTTCTTCTCAACATGGCACTCGCCGTTGTGATCGGCCTCATTGTCGGTGTCGGTCTCGCCTTTTTCCTCGAATACCTCGACACGAGCGTCAAAACCATGGAAGACGTCGAAAACTTCCTCCAAGTTCCCGTACTGGCCGTCATTCCCAAGGATATTCATTTGTTGCCGGAGAACCCCGATGCCACGGCAGATGCTGAGGCTTACCGCATCTTGCGAACGAATGTGGAATTCAATCGCATCTCACCCGATGCTAACACGATTACCTTTGTGAGCGGAGGTGCCGGCGAAGGCAAATCTACCACCCTCGCCAACCTTGCTTATACCTTTGCTCAAGGCGGCTACAACACCCTAGTCGTGGATGCCGACTTGCGCCGCCCCGTGCAACATCGTTACTTCGGCGTGGATGGAGACCGCGGGCTCACGGATTTTCTGACGACGGATATTGATTTGGAGGATGTGATTATTTCCTCCTCCTCGCCCAATCTCTTTATTTTACCCAGTGGGAAACTCCCCTATGACGCCGTGGGCGTGCTCAATTCCCAACGCATGATGGATCTCATCTCGCAGGTCAAAAATCGCTTTGATGCGGTGTTCTTCGACTCACCTCCCATCCTCGGCGTAAGCGATGCGTCCGTTCTCGTGCGTGCCGTGGACCAAACAGTCGTGGTGGTACAACATCGCCGCTTCCCACGTGCGATGCTTCTTCGTGTGAAGCAAGCCGTTCAAAATGTCGGCGGCAACATCCTCGGCGTCGTCCTCAACAATGTGGATGTACGCCATGACCAGTACTACGAATACTACACCAACTATTACACCTACTACCGTGCGCCACGAAAAGACGATGCGCCTTCGCGTAAAGACAAAGGTGGCACCCCTTCCGGCAACCGAACAGCCTCTGTGGGACAAGACGATGACTACTAAACACACTCTCATTTCATTTTTCTGCGGGGTTTTGCTCTTAGGAATCTCGCCCGCATTTGCGCAACCCACAGGGCCGGTATTTCGCAAAGGCGACACCATGGAGCTGCGCATCGGCGGTGTTCCTCCCGAAGAAATTACCGTCATCACCGGCTCTTACACCGTAGATGGTGAAGGCTACGTCAACCTTCCTTACATCGGCAAAATCCATGCAGAAGGCCTCGGGCAGGCAGGACTGCAACAGTCCATCGAAAGTTCCTACAAAAGCAACGAAATCTACACGAACCCGACCATCACCATCACCGTCGCCACCACCCTGCGGTTCGTCAATGTAAGCGGTGACGTGCGGACACCACGCCGCGTCGAGTATACGACCGATCTCACCGTGCTGGGTGCCATCAGTGCCGCCGGTGGATTTACCGACTATGCCGACCAACGCAAAGTGCGTCTGCTCCGCGAGGGTAAAGTGCAGATTGTGGACGTCAAGGCCGTTCGCTCGAACCCCGCCTTGGATATCCGCCTGCTTCCTGGCGATCAAATTGAAGTGCCGCAAAGTTTCTGGTGATCGCTTGATGTTGGTCAGTGAACTTAACTGACGGCGACAGCTTTTCCGAAAATTGCCTTTGGGTACCGCGCCCGCCTCAGGTGCTGTTTTCCGCGCCCTCGCGGGAAACTTTTGGGAAGTGGTGGTTTTTTTACGATCACGGGCGAGACACCCGTGCCCCATGACGCCCCCCTTGCGTCCTCTCGGGAGCTTTGTAGGTAATATCCCTCCTCGAGCAAGAGTCACATGGCTTTTCAGTTAGCGATTTGGGCTCGGCATTATTATGCTCGCTGCATGAGTGGATGGCTGTGTGTTTGACGAAAATAATGTGGTGTCACACCCGTGATTTTTCTAAATGCCCGGTAGAAAGTTTCGATATTGAGAAACCCACACGCCGCCGAAATTTCCTTTATGGCCCGTGTAGAACTCGTTAGCAGAAACTTTGCCTCCTGAAGGCGGCGCTCAATCAGCACACGATGCGGCGACTGCCCGAGATGCTTTCGAAAAAGTGCATAAAGATGCGCCTCACTGACACCGGAACCCTGCGCCATCTGTGCCACACCAAAGGCAGCATAAAAAAACTGTTGTTCCAATAAGGCCTTCGCTTGTGCGAGCGACGCAGGATATGAAAGAACAGGTTTGTGACCTCCGAGATGAACCTCCCAAAGTAAGCGGGCATGGGCATAATGCCCCAGAGCCTGACGGCTTACCGCCGCATCATGAAACGAGCGAAAAAGCTCCGCATACAATTCCAAAGTGCGATGACGATCCGAAATCACGGATAAACGTGGCGGACGTGGACGCAAAGGAGCCCCCGGTGGAAAAACAAAGCGCAGAACAAGACATTCATACGGTGCCTCAGGCGTCGTGAGGCAAATCGTCTTGTCTCCCGGGCCATGCCAAAACAGCGCGCCGCATCCAAGTGTGAGGTCCAAACCCTCCCAATGAAAATAGACAGTCCCTCCCGTGACAATTTCCACCAATTGAGAGCGTGGCGGAATCTTATAAGGACGCACGGAATTCACGGGAGGAGCTTTGTAATAAGCCATGCTCTCAAGATAGGGACTTTTGGCAGAAGACACGCGCTGCATAGAAAAAGGTTTCGTCAAATAATCCTAGGAAATGTCAATTGAATCTTAAAAAGCCTACGCTTTAATGCCTCAATTGCGAAATTATAAAAAGCTTCGCAAGAGAAAACATCAATTCCACCTTATCTCATGAATCAAGAACCGAAACCTATCTCCCTTCAGCTTTACACCCTTCGTGAAGAGGCTGCCCGAGACTTCCCCAACGTTTTACGTCGCATCGCAGACATCGGATACAAAGGCGTGGAACCTGCAGGATTTTTCAATTTTACCCCGCGTGACTTCCGGAAATTCGTGGAAGATTTGGGAATGGTTGTTTCTTCAACGCATAGCCCTTGGGCGCGGATTGACAACACGGACGAAGTGGTGGATGCCGCCGGTGAACTCGGCGTCAATCTCGTTGTGGGCGGATGGGGTGGTGCAGATTTCGAGAGCTTGGATGCCATTAAACACTCGGCGGATCAGACCAATCAAATTCAAGAAAGGCTTGCCGCCGCAGGTCTCACCCTCGCGATTCACAATCACGCCTGGGAATTTGAAAAACTCGACGGGCGGATTAAATACGAAATTTTTGCGGAGCTATGTCCCAAAGTATCCTTTGAACTTGATACCTACTGGGCCGCTAATTTCGGGGAAAACTCGGCTGTAGAAATGGTACGTCGTTTTGCGTCACGCTCGCCGCTTCTTCACATCAAAGATGGCCCGCTCATTCGCCCTCAAACTTTTTACAATGAGGCCACTAGCACCTTGGAAATCGTCGAAGGCTCGCCAAGTGCCTCGCTCCTTGCGGTCGGCAGCGGCAAAAATGACATTAAAGGAATCATCACTGCCATGGACCCCAGCGTCACGCAATGGTTAGTTGTCGAGCAAGACACCAGTGATACGGATATGTTTGACTGCGTGGAGGCCAGCTACCGCTACCTTACTCACAACAACCTCGCCGTCGGGAATCGCGCTTAAAAAGCTATGAGCACTCAATCTTTCAACGAATCTCCCTTGAACATCGGCATTATTGGCTGTGGAAATATCTTCGACGCCTATGGTAATGGCTGCTCGCTGTTTCGATCCCTGAATCTACGCGCTTGCGCCGATATCAATCCCAAAGCGGCAGAGGACAAGGCAACTAAGTATTCCATCGAAGCTCTCGGAGTTGACGCTCTCCTTGCTGATCCGGGGATAGACCTCATCATCAACCTTACGATCCCCAAAGTCCACGCCGAGATAAGTCGCCAAATTTTGCAGGCGGGAAAACACGTGTACAGCGAGAAGCCTCTTGCCGTTACGGTGGAAGACGGGCGTTCCATTCTCGACCTTGCTACAGAAAAAAGTCTTCGCGTTGGCTGCGCACCGGACACTTTTCTTGGTGCGGGCTATCAAACATGCCGCAAGCTCGTAGATGACGGCTTTATCGGACGTCCCCTCGGTGGAACGGCTTTCATGTTGGCATCAGGGCCGGAATCATGGCATCCGAATCCCGCCTTTTTCTATCAGCGAGGTGCAGGCCCTATGATGGATATGGGCCCGTATTATGTCACCGCCCTCATTCATTTGCTGGGTCCGGTAAAAGCTGTGAGCGCCATAACTTCCCGCGCACGATCGGAACGCCTTGCTACGTGTAAGGAGCAATTTGGACACATGCTCCCCGTAGAAGTGCCCACGCATTACAGCGGAAGTTTGATTTTTGAAAACGGAGCCGTGATCACGATGGCGATTAGCTTTGATGTGGCGGCTCACAAACACAGTCCGATTGAAATTTACGGCTTAGATGGGAGCCTTGGATGTCCCGATCCCAACACCTTTGATGGTCCCGTGAGCCTCTATCGCCGAGAAGAACGAGAATGGAATGACATGCCATTGCTTTTTAATTACAAAGAAAATTCACGCAGCATCGGAGTGGCTGATATGGCCCATGCCATTCGATCTGGGCGCCCTCATCGCTGCGATGGCCGGATGGCTTTGCATGCGTTGGAAGTGATGGAAGCCTTTGAAGCCTCCCACCAAAGCAAACAATGGGTTGAGATTAAGACACCATGTGTTCAACCTGCCGCGTTTCCGTTGGGAATGCTCAACAGCGTGCTTGATGCGTAAAATTTAATCGCCGTTACAAAATACAAAACGGACTGGAAAGTCCGTTCTACGGCTTAGGAGGAGAGGCGCACCACACATTCGATTTCGACGGCCATGTTGAGAAGTTGTGCACCAATTGTTGCACGAGCAGGTGCGTGAGTACCGAAAAATGCAGCGTACACCTTGTTCATCTCGGCAAAGTTTTTCTCCGTAAGTTGGGCGAGATAAATGCGGCAACTGACAACATCCGCCACGGTGCCCCCTGCGCCTTCAATGACTTTGCGCATATTCTCGAGAACGATCTGCGTTTGCTCGGCGACAGAGCCCTCGCTCATTTTTCCCGTCGCGGGGTCCATTGGGGTCATGCCGGAGACAAATAAAAACTTTCCTTCGGCAGCAGCAGCAAGTGCATAGGGTCCAATAGCGGTGGGGCCATTAGGAACGGACGTGATGCGTGTGATCATGAGATGTTGTTGTAATCGTGAGCGGTCAAAAATCAATGTACATTCCACTGTGAAGCAATCTTGTGTTATTCGCAAAAATGTCCACCCTCGAAAGGTACATGAAAATTCTTATCACGGGAGGCAGCGGATTTATCGGGAGTCATCTAGTCGCACGTTATCAAGGGCGAGCAGAAATTGTGGTGCTGGATAATCTGCGCACGGGAAAACGCGAAAACTTAGCGGGATTTGATTGTCAATTTGTCGAAGGATCCATCCTTGATGTGAAAATTTTGGATCAGGTCATGTCGGGTGTTGATCTTGTTTTTCACCTCGCCGCGCTGGTGAGTGTTGCGGAATCCATGGAACAGCCTCTCGAAACTGTGGCACTCAATGTCACCGGTCTTCTTAATGTTTTGGAGGCCGCACGACGGCACGGTGCCCGCAAGCTAGTCTTCGCAAGTTCGGCGGCAGTGTATGGAGAAAACCCTACACAACCTAAAGTGGAAACACAGACGCCGGATCCTCGTAGTCCCTATGCCGTGACGAAACTTGATGGCGAGTACTATTGTGCGATTTATGAGCGTCAGGGTTGGCTTTCCACAGCCTGCCTGCGCTTTTTCAATGTCTTTGGTCCACGCCAAGACCCCGCGAGTGCTTATGCAGCGGCGGTGGCCGCATTTTTGGATAAAGCGCGGCGTGGGGAAACCATGAGCATTCATGGTGACGGCGGTCAAACTCGCGACTTCATTCATGTCGCCGATATTGCTTCAGCCTTGGCTTTTGTCGGAGAACATCCCGAGGCAACCGGTGTTTTTAATGCAGGTTATGGAAATGCCATCACCATTCTCGAATTAGCGGAAAAAATTCGTGATGCTGTGGGTTCGTCGTCTGCGCTGGAGTTTTCACCTCCTCGTTTGGGTGATATTCGACATTCAACGTCCGATCCGTCGCGACTGTTTTCGCTGGGGTGGAAACCGACGTATGATGTCGTTAGCGGTATTGCGAACCTTGTGGCTGCTAAGAATTAAAAGCCTGTATCCTCGTAGAATGTGCATGTGAAGTGGATTTTGTTCACAGTGTTTCTCACGAGGGCGCGGTACCCGAGAAGGAGTTTTTTAATAACACGCCAGATGGAGCCGCAGAATACGATGGAACTCTTCGATACCTTCGGGATTTTCATTCGTGCCGTGACCGGAAGGGACGATTTTTTCCGAGGCCGCTCCTTCAAGATGGGAACTCCAATACGGAACAATACCATCCGAACTATGAGGCGTATCTCCACGTCTGCGATCACCGATGATGGAATGAAAAGGAACATGAGGGCGCATCGGCAGCTTTAAGATGGCGGTAAGCAGGGGAGAATGTGACCTTAAAAAGACGAGACTATTCACGGGTGCCAGAAAAAGCTCGCGCACATCCTCATGTAAAAACTCCTGCATATCTCGCATGTCGGTACGAAGAAATTTTAACGGCAGCCGAATGAGACGTGACGCAAAATTGGCGATGGGATTGACTGCGAGATCGCTGCCACGATGCGGTGTGGCAAAAAACACGACGCGGGCAATTTCCGGCCGCGGGGAAAACTCAACAATACGGATGATGTGCTCTTTCAACTTTTGCGAAATTTTTAATTCTTGCGGAGGGGTTGTAAGAAATTGCCTCCAAAGAAGTTTCCCGCCCGTTCTTATTTGAAGCCCGGAAATCAATCCGCCCATGCTATGGCCTGCGAGTACCATGTGATCAAAATTTCGATTTTGATGGGACGCATTTAAGGTCGTACGAAAGCGATCTATCTCGCTTCGAAGCTTGGCTACTGACGCCCACACGGAAAGTCCTGTGGGATACATAAAAAACCAAAATTGGTAGCGTTCGCGAATCCTTTTATCTGCAAGGAGGGCATTAACAGCGGGAGTCCAAGTCTCCGGACGCGACATGAGGCCGTGTACAAAAACCACGGGAATCTTCGTCGGGTCGTATGTGGAAAATTGATACAATCCCGAATAGTGCATATTGGCATCCGTGCGGAACATGGCGCGAAGGGAAAGTAGGCGATTTTCTCCCTTTGAAATCATGTAAGCGAGAGGCGCGGAAAAATCTGCCGCAAGTTTTACTTTCCGCCCACCCACGAAAGCCTCATCGGATTTGAGCGTACGATAAAAAGCGAGGCGTCGATTCTTTCCCTCAAAATGCACCACGGCGGTGACCGGTTCGCAAATTCCCGCACGGGGCGGAATCCCGGGTTGTCCTTTCAGCGCGGGAGATTTGGGAGCAAAGCGCACAACGTAAGACAAGCCGGCACCTTCTTGCACCGTGCGCGTACGAAGGCCTCGAATCCGAATGGACTCGGCAAGGAGAAGTTCATCGGCAGTGCGAGGATCAAGGGTGTTTTTTCCATTCTCCACAAGCGAGAGTGTGTATCCATCAGCCAACCGCACGGGGGCAAATTGCCCTTGTTTCATGACTTTAACTATCTCCGCCGTGGCAAGCTGGTTGACCTTATGATCCGAACTGCCTTCCGGAGCCTTTTGCGTAAGCTCTGCCACCTTAAGCCACAGACTTAATTTTGCCTCGTCAGAAACGCTCGCCTTTGCGGCTTGCTCTACAAGTCGAATCGCTTCGCTTTCTGACATTCCGGCTGCAACACGCCGTACTTCCGCACGTGCGGTCAAAGGATTCTTTACCTTCACGCCAACCACGGAACACCCTGTTCCTGCCAACGATGCAAGAATTAAGGCGAGAAGAAATTTCCAATTCAACATCCGTCAATTTTTCTCAACAACCTTTGAGGATGCGGCCCTCGATTAATGCGGAATAAATTCATCGAGCCAAATGGGAATGCTCTTGAGCAACACATGCCCATCTTTCGATGCCGGTTTAAGATTGATTTGAAAATAAACTTCAGGCCCACTATATCCCGGCCCCGCGAAATCTTCGGCATTTGGATTCCATGGCCCTCGCTGCGCCAATTTCGATTTTGGGAGGTCCACCGAAAACTTATAATCACCCTCCTCCGTCGGCTCATTCACATCCCCAGCCCACACCACCTTCAAAGTACGAGGCATGTCATCCAGTGAAATCATCATTTCATTGCTAATCGCAGAAAAACTGTAATTTCCGCTCTTATTCAAAGTGAGGGTGCCTTGCACTTTAACCGGGTCGCCCTTGCGATCCACCGATTCAATCACCATACGAAAGGCATCCCGATAGATGTACTCGTTAGAAGTAAAAAGTTTCACGGCTGTGATTCCTACGAGCAAAATGACCACTGTGAAGGTCGGCAAAATGAAAAACATCTGCGCCTCATCTTTATCGCGCTCCGCACGTGCCCGCATATAGAGAATGCCAATCACGTAGAAAATGACAAAGATGGGGCCCAGAATACTGCTGGTTTCAACCGTGGCAGGATGCTGAAAATAAAAGGCATCCAATGTCCAAATTCCGAGAAGAAACAGCGCGTACGGCGAGGTATAAACAACGGTGTAAGCCACCACCGTCAACAAGCTCTTCTTGGACTTGACGCTATAAATCAACGCCGCCAGTGCCACTGCCGCGATGCTCCATAAAAACGCTGTTTGCCAAAGCGAGCGTGTGCTTTCTAAGAGCGCATAAGACAAATTACCCTCACCGGATTTGAGACCAAGCAAGAGCATTCCGGCCACCCACACGATGACGCCGACAGCATAGATGGAGACAGCAGGTTTCGGGGCGAGGCAATTGGCAAAGGCTGTCAAGAAGCGGCGGATAGGGGAGATAGGTTGGTTCATGGCATTTAGGTTAGGTGGCAATTCTTACGACTGCGCCTTCGGAAATCAAGGATATCATCATCGCAACTACTACAAAGTTCCTTGCGGAGAGGAGAGGGGCTAGAGTTTTTAAAGGAAACGAGTCGGAAAACTCGTTCTACGTTTTCACCACCCAAAGCGCACTCCCGCACATTTCAGCATGTCAGCCTTTCCCCCTACAACTTCGGTGCTGTGCGCACTCTATCCTCCCAGCGCGTGAGCAAATGGAGCACCATGTTTGTGCTGAATTTGTAAACATCAAGGATGGAAGTAAGCGGCGGCGTGGGGATGGTGTTGTGAACGTACAAGCCAGAGTTTTGATAGAGCGAACGATTCAACGCCACGGGTTCGCCGTTTTCATTATTATCTAAGTTGATCACCCATTCTCTGGCGTTCTTGGCATCCTGCTTAATGCCAAATTGCATCACGTCCCCGTAATCATTGGCCGTATAAATAATGGACACCTCTCCGAAATACCGCAGTACATAAACCGGCTCCTGATAATAGTTCAGTCCGCGCGGTTGGATGCGGACTTCCGAAAAATAGGTCGCCTTACTAAAGATCGCATCTCTGGCATCCAATGCCTCGAAATCCTTATCTTTATCAGGCATCACGCGGCGCATTTCACGGCGGAAAGCGATGTCAAAAGCAGAACCTTTTCCGGGTACGGAACTGTCTCCCCAGATA
>JAJTYZ010000106.1 GCA_021463515.1 Chthoniobacterales bacterium
ATGCGTATCTTTGGGTCGTTCGATGCCTTTCCCAGAGATCGTAAAACCCCGCGCTATGTTCCTATTACCGTCGTCGTAGGTAAGCCGCTCCACTTTGACTTTACCCAGAATTCCGGACGAGACGCTTACCAAAAAATAAGCGACCGCATCATGGATGCGGTCGCTGGGTTGATGATATAAATCTTTGTTTTAGGTCAAATTGGTTAACGAGTTGTTGGTGCCAATAACGTTTGTATTCGTCGAATCTTGAGGCCTTGTAAACATACCACCATCTCCACCCTTACGGAATAGAACGAAGCCCTTGTCACCGTAAGGAACTCCTGTTGAGCTTAAGGGAGAGCCGGGGGTTAGGTTTTTAGTGAAAACAAAGGGCTGATCTGATGGAGAATTGTCAGAAGTCGCAATGATTTTAAATGCAATTGTAGCCGCTGTGAAGTTGGTTCCAGCAGGAGCAACACCAGGTGCTGAGAAGATTTTCCTGAGGTCTGGACCCGTGAGATATTTTCCATCAATGAGTGCTTGACTGAAAGCTTGAACCCCAAGTGCTGTTGAGGGATTACTCATATTAAATGTCCACGAAACACCGTCACCGGACGTCGTCGTATCCATAGACATTGTCTGCGTCGCCAAATGCAACTGCCGAGCATTGTTTAAAGTCTGGGTCATTTGCCCACGCGTCAACGCACTTGTCACCGCCGGGATGGCGAGTGAGGCTAAGATGGCGATGATGGAGATAACGACGAGAAGTTCGATGAGTGTGAACCCGCGAAGGGAACGTTTTAATGATTTCATATCTGAGCAACTTGTAGCACACCCGGAACCACCTGCAACCCCAAAAATAGAAAAAGATTTTAAGTGTCATCTCCACATCGCTAGCTTGAGCACGGCGCACCGCAGGTGGGTTGAACGTCCGGGCTGTTGGTGTGGTCAGACCAACTCACCATGATGCGAATTTTTTTCTTAGCGATAGCCACATTTGGAACCACTCTTTGGGCGATGGAAACGAATCCCGAAAAATCTACAACACCTCCACCCACACCCGCACCGCAAAAATCCGCTCTAATTCCGTTGGCGGATTTTTTTCGTAATCCGGAAGCGGCAGGCTACGAGGTGAGTCCGGGGGGCGAATACCTTTCATGGCTGGCTCCTTGGGAAAATCGCCTCAATGTCTTCGTGCAACCGGTGGATGGTTCCACCGCACCCCGACGCCTCACCGATGCCACCAAGCGCGACATTGCGGGATATTTTTGGGCGGCGAAGGATCAGATTGTTTATTTGCAGGATGATGGCGGTGATGAAAACTTTCATCTCTATGCCGTCAATACCGACGGTCAGGAACGGCGCGACCTCACACCTTTCCCTGGTGTGCGGGTGAGTGTGGTGGATGATTTACGCGATGATGAAGACCATCTTCTCATCAGCATGAACAAGCGCGATGCCCATGTTTTCGATGTCTATCGCCTTAATACCCGCACGGGCGAGATGCAGATGGTCGCCGAAAATCCGGGCAGTGTGGCGGAATGGGTCACGGATCACGAGGGCAAGGTGCGGGCGGCGATACAGACGGACGGCGTGAATACCGAGTTGCTTTATCGTGCGAGTGAGAATGAACCTTTTCGCAAGGTACTCGTCACCGACTTCCGCGAAAGCGTGGATCCGCTTTTTTTCACCTACGACAACAAGGAGCTTTACGCTTCCTCTAATCTCGGGCGTGACAAAGCGGCTATCGTCCGCCTTGATCCCGAAACCGGCAAGGAGCTGGAAGTTATTTTTGAGCATCCCGAGGTGGATGTGGGTAGCTTGCTTGGTTCGGATAAGCGCAAGGTCATTACAGCGGCCACCTTCACGAAGGACAAACGGGAATACCATTTCTTTGACAGGTGGCGTCAGGAACTTCAGGAAAAATTGGAGAAAAAGTTCCCCGGCATGGAAGTATCCCTCGCTTCGATGAATCGCGATGAAAACCGTTTCATTGTGCGCACGCAGAGCGATCGCACGCGGGGAGCGTCATGGTTTTATGATGCAACGACGGATGATCTGCGCAAGCTGGCGGATATTTCGCCGTGGTTGCATGAGGAGCAGATGGCTCCGATGACGCCGGTGCAAGTTACGGCTCGTGACGGGCTGAAATTGCCAGCCTATCTCACCCTGCCTCCTGGCGAAAAGGCCCACAATTTACCAGCGGTTCTCTACGTTCACGGCGGCCCGTGGGTGCGTGATGCTTGGGGATTCAATGGAGCGGCACAATTTCTCGCCAACCGTGGCTATGCGGTACTGCAGGTCAATTACCGAGGCTCCACCGGCTACGGGCGGGCGTTTTGGGAAAAAGGATTTAAGCAATGGGGTAAGGCCATGCAGGATGACCTGACGGACGCGGCGAAATGGCTCGTGGAGCAGGGCATCGCGGACCCCAAACGCATCGCTATCTATGGCGGGAGTTACGGCGGGTATGCGGCACTGGCCGGGATGGCTTTTACGCCGGAAGTTTATGCGGCGGGGATCAGCTTTGTCGGGCCGTCGAATTTATTCACATTGCTCGAAACGGTTCCTCCTTACTGGGAGCCGATGCGGAAGATGAATTACGAAATGATCGGCGACCCGGAAAAAGAGCCGGAGTTGTTACGCGAAGCATCGCCCTTGTTTTCGGCCGATGACATCCGCGCTCCGCTTCTCATTGCCCAAGGAGCCAATGATCCACGGGTGAAAAAGGCTGAGAGTGATCAAATTGTGGAGGCCCTCAAAAAGCGCGGGATTGATGTTCCTTACATCGTGAAGGACAACGAGGGGCACGGTTTTGCCAACGAAGAAAATCGCCTCTATTTTTATCGCGCTATCGAACAATTTTTGGCGAAACATCTCGGGGGGCGTGAGGAACCCGCCGCAGAAAAAATCCCCGAAATCGAGAATCCGAAAAGCTAATTTTCAACATATAGGCGTATGATGAACAAGATTGACACCGCTTCCATCCATTCGCATAGTGAGCCCTTATTTCGCGGGTGTAGCTCAGTTGGTAGAGCACTTCCTTGCCAAGGAAGATGTCGCGAGTTCGAGTCTCGTCACCCGCTCTCTCTCCCTATGCCCCGTGCGTCGCTTGACAATCGGCGGAGAACATCTTTTTTTTCGATGTATCTAAACACCATACAATCTCTCGCATTCTAGTCGTCATGTCTCACACATCCCCATGCCTGCTTGCCGAACATCTCACGGCACTTTTTGCTCCAGGGTTGGCACCGGCGACGTTTCGGTCACGAGCGGCGAGGATTCTACGAGAGGCGATGAATTGTGAACAGGTGTCCTTCGTTTTATTCAACCCGCAAACTCGCCAAATGGATGTGGTGTTTGACCCGTTTTTTGCGGAAATGGTTCCGGGTCTTGAGGGCTTTGGACGCCACATGGCCAGCCATCCCTGCTTCAACTGCGATCCCACGGTGAAAGACGGCACTCCATTTTTCCGCAGCGACTTTCTGAGCGATGAGGAATTTTATGACTCTGCTGTCTATCATGAAGGCTTTAAGGTCGCCGGTATTTCTGACCATGCGGCAATGCTCCTTCCCTCCAATGATTCGATGGTGTTTTTCCTCGCCATGGAAAAACGCGATGGTGACACGTTTAATCGTCAGCATCGTTGTCGGCTCAATGCCCTACAGCCTCATCTGATCAACGCTCGGCTTCTCGCACAATCCTTCGCGCCTATTGAGGAAGTGGTGGCCTATACGGATCATTTCTCACGAGCGGGGCTTTCGCATCGGGAGACGGATGTCCTCACGCTCATCGCCTCAGGAAAAGCCAACTCCGAAATCGCGCTCATCCTTGGCATTTCACTTTCTACGGTGAAAGGTCATGTCACCACGATTTTTGACAAATTCGGCGTAGATAATCGTCATGCCGCCAT
>JAJTYZ010000107.1 GCA_021463515.1 Chthoniobacterales bacterium
CGGACAATTTCTCCCACCTTGAGCGAACTCGAGGCATAGAGCGGATAATCGGCCTGACCTTCTTCCATCGTTTCGGAAAAAACCTTCATGGATTCCGGCGGACGCAGGGAAAGAAACTCCTTGCCGTAAGCAGCCTCCCGAAAGACCGGCGTGTAGCGTCCGCCCCGCATGAGAATATCCATGCCTTTCCCCATCGTGTAAAATTGAACAAAACGCCGGGCTGCCTCCTTATTTTTACTTCCACTCCAAATGCCCAGCGCTCCGCCGAAGAGATGACTGACCGCCCCGCCACCCGCTTGGGGAATCGGGCGCACGTCCCAATCAAAACCTTTGATCCCTGCGAATTCCGGAGTGATCCATCGTCCGTTGAAATACACCGCGATCCGCCCATCCCGAAAAAGCGTGTAGCCGCCTTGATCCCCCAGCATTTCATAGGGAACTGCATAAGGGTTGGTGCGCATCTTACGCAGGAACCGCAACGCTTCGAGTGTTTCCGGCGACGCGATCGTCACGGCCTTGGGATTATAATGATCGTCAAAAAGTTTTCCGCCGAATGACCAGATAATAGAAAGCGCCTGCGGGATCATGAAGGCAAAATCCGTTACCGTGCCGCTTCCGCCGCCTTTCTTAGCCAAGCGCGGTGCGGCTGCAAGAACAGCATCCCACGTCGTGAGTGAATCCGGGTTCACCCCGGCTTCGCGCAGGGCGGCGAGGTTAAGAAACATGACGTGCCCCCCGACATGCACCGGCACCGCATAGAAATGCCCCTCGCGGTCGAATCCTCGCCGGGCGGCAGGCATCAAATCGGCGATGCGCTCCGGCGGCAGCAGATCGTCCACCTTTTCCAGCAGCCCCTTTTCCGACCAATCCCAATAATGCGGCATGCCGAGCATCATCACGTCGGGAGCGACATTGCCGACAAACATGGCCTGAATTTTATCCGAATAGCGTGCGCCGATGGGCAGGAGATTGACTTTGATGTCAGGGTTCTCTTTTTCAAACGCTTCGACCACTTCGCGCTCGATGCGCGCCTGTTCGACCGAACCCCAGAAGGCGTAGAGAATGCTTGTCTTACCGCTTTCTTGCTTGGGTACGCAACCAACAAGCAGGAAAGCGAGGAAAAGAGCAAACCAGAACCTCCATATGGTGTGACGGCAAATGAGAGTCACGTTTAGGCATGTCGCCACGTTATTTGGAACGACGGCGCATTTGTAGCAGAGCCAAGCCCAGGCCGGTGAGGCCGAGCAGGGACAAGGTGCCCGGCTCGGGAATGACTTCCATTTGTAGGCTTCCTTGCTGGAGGGACGCCGTGCGGCCGCCACCAATATCTTTTGTGGTGAGGAAATCCACGCCCGTATAATCGAAAGTACCGGTTCCACCGATGAGGGTGTAGGTGCCATTGGTGACGGCGTTCCAATCAGCGGTGACCACGCTATTGATGCTAAAATCAGTGAAGGAGATGTTGCCAGAAACCTTAAGGGTATCATTGAGGGTAAACTCAAACTTTGCACCCGAAGCAAAGCTAAGGTCGCCCGAGATCGTTCCGTTGCCACCGATGCCTGCACCACTGAGTACCGAGACATTTCCGGCACCAGTTCCTGAGCCGATGGTGTTTTCAACGAGCAAAATGCCTTGGCTGACGGTCGTTCCATTGGAGTATGTATTGGCACCTTCGAGAACCAAGGCTCCGGTACCCGTTTTGGTCAGGCCACCGGCCGCGTTTCCGCTGACCACGCCCTTGACGATCAGCATGGTGGCATTGGTCACGCCAATGGTGGCGTTATTGGTGCTTCCTAAATCAATGCCACCGGCCCAAGTGTTGTCTCCCGAGGCATTATAGAGAGAACCCTTATTGCTGATTCCAGTTCCGTAGAGAGTCAGATTGCGATTGGAAACGGTAATGCCGCCGGCCATTTCGAGGGTTTGAGGGCCGCCCGCGCCCGTGAGGAATGTCACATTGGCGTTCGTTGAGGCCGAGCCGAAAGCGGTGCCACTGGTGATGCGGATGGTGGTGGTTGAACCGGCGGAGCTGCGCCCGATGGTGGTATCGCCGGTATAGGTGTTGTTTCCCGAGATAATGATGGTTCCATTATCATTTAGTGCGGAAAACGACATGGACCGCACACCGCCAGATTCGGAAATGGGCCCGGTGACCTCCAAGGTTTTGCCACTAATATTAAAGGCGTAGATACCGGCTCCAGAGCCATTGAGTGTGACGGCATTGGTGAAAATTCCTTCCCCAATCTGGGCTTGGGCATTCGTCTCCAAGACAAGACTGGCCGAGCCTGCGGAATCCGGAGTGTTAAAAATAACGCGGCTGCTATTTGATAGCGTCAGGGTTCCTGAAATGGCGTTAGAGGCGTTAAACCGAAGACGCGA
>JAJTYZ010000108.1 GCA_021463515.1 Chthoniobacterales bacterium
GCGATTTGTTGGCATGACGACAAATTTTACGAAAGCCGCAAATATGCAGGACTCGACATCATGGACCGCGTCGGGGGCGGCGATAGCTTTGCCAGCGGCGTAGCCTTCGGATTTCTCGAACACAATGATCCCCAACTTGCGGTGGATTACGGCGCGGCCCACGGGGCCCACGCCTCAACAACACCCGGTGACACCTCCATGGCCACACGAAAGGAAGTCGAAAAACTTATGAAAGGCGGCAGTGCCCGCGTTGTACGTTAAGCCATGAAACCTTCCGAACTTTTTAACCTCACAGGAAAAACGGTCGTTGTTATTGGAGGCACGGGTGAGCTCTGCGGCGCGATGGCCGAAGGAATGGCAGCGGCGGGAGCTCAAGTGGTGCTTGTTGGCCGTGATGCCACGAAAGCGGAGAAACGCATAGCCGCAATTCAGGCAGACGGTGGGGCAAGTTGCTTCGAGTCCTGCGAAGTTACTTCACGCAGCGCACTCAACAACCTTGCCGATCGCATTCACGAAAAAGCGGGCAAAGTGGATGTGCTGGTCAATGGTGCCGGCATCAATAGTGCCACACCATTTCTCGACATTAGCGACGAAGAAATGGACCGCATCATTTCGGTCAATTTGAAAGCCGTGCTGGTGTCATGCCAAGTCTTTGGCGCACGCATGTTAGCCACAGGTGGAGGAAGCATCATCAATCTTGGCTCCATGTCGGGAATCATTCCTCTCTCTCGCGTTTTCACCTACTCCGCTACCAAAGCCGCCGTTCATAATCTTTCCAAAAATCTCGCGCGTGAATGGGCCACACAAGGTCTGCGCGTCAACACCCTCGTTCCGGGATTCTTCCCCGCCGAGCAAAACCGCAAAGTCCTCACACCCGATCGTGTCGCGTCCATCATGGGCCACACGCCCATGAAACGCTTTGGCGAAGCGCGGGAGCTTATCGGCGCAACTTTACTCCTCGCCTCCGACGCCGGAAGCTTCATCACTGGCAGCGAAATCGTTGTAGATGGAGGGTATGCAGCGATGACGATATGAACTTCATTCACGATGATTTTCTGCTCGAAACGGAGCAGGCACGGCGGCTTTACCATGAGCACGCGGCACCTCAACCCATCATTGATTATCACTGCCATCTTCCCCCTCACGAAATTGCAGAGGATAAACGCTGGCCGGACATCACTTCCATCTGGCTGGGTGGAGATCATTACAAATGGCGCGCCATGCGTGCGTGCGGAATTGAGGAACGATTTATCACCGGCAATGCCACACCATGGGAAAAGTTTGAAAAATTTGCCTCCATCGCCCCCAAACTTTTGCGTAATCCGCTTTATCATTGGTCCCAGCTTGAGCTGGCTCGTTACTTCGAAATTGACGACCTCCTTTCCCCCGCGACCGCTCGCAACATTTACGATCGCTGTAATGAAAAACTCGCCCAACCCGAGTTTTCTGCACGTGCCCTCATGAAACGCTTTAACGTCGAGGTGGTTTGTACGACGGACGACCCAGCGGACGCTCTCGAATACCATCGTGCTATTGCGGCGGATTCCAATTTTCCCATCCAAGTCCGCCCCACGTGGCGCCCCGATAAAGCACTCGCAGTAGAGCAACCGGGTGTGTTGGCTGATTGGCTTACCTCACTGGAAGACGTTACCGTCAGCCGTATTTCAACGTTGGATGATTTGCTCAACGCCCTACAAACGCGTCATAATTTTTTTGCAGAAAATGGATGTCGCCTTTCGGATCGCGGCGTCAATACCGTTTGGGCGGAGGACTGCACACGTGCGGAAGCCGCCGCTATTTTTATCAAAGCGCGTTACGGGCAAGCCGCGAATCCCGCCGAAGCGGCACGTTACAAATCCTTCATGCTCCATGAACTGGCAGTGATGGATGCGGCAAAAGGTTGGACGATGCAAATTCACTACGGGGCACAGCGTAATAACAACACGCGCATGATGCTTCGCCTTGGGCCGGATTCCGGTTTTGATTCCATTGGGGACTTGCCCATTGCCGCATCGCTCGCCAAACACTTTGATCGCCTTGACACCGCAGGAAGCCTGCCCAAGACCATCCTTTACAATCTCAACCCGAGAGATAATGCCGTCATTGCCACCATGACCGGTAATTTTCAAGACGGAATCACCGCTGGGAAATTGCAATTTGGAACGGGCTGGTGGTTTATGGATCAGTGGGATGGCATGACGCGACAAATTGAAACGCTCTCGCAAATCGGCATCCTAAGCCAATTCGTCGGCATGCTTACCGACAGTCGGTCCTTTCTTTCCTACACACGTCACGAATACTTTCGGCGGCTGCTCTGCAACATTCTTGGACGCGATATGCAACGTGGTCTTATTCCCGATGATGAAGAACTTGTCGGCAAATTAGTCCGCGACATTTGCTACAACAACGCCCGTCGTTACTTTGGATTTTTTGACAACGTCTAAAAAACAAGCGACGCCGCTTTAGCACCCAAAGCTCGTGCCCACCATCTCGGCAGAACGAATAAGCGGATAATCCACCGGTACTAATTTTTTGCGACCGGCGACTTCTTCGAGAGGAACGGGAACAATCTCATTGCCCTGCAATCCCAACATCACCCCAAAACGTCCCTCCGCCGCTGATTCTGCGCAGGCCGTACCAAGACGCGTCGCCAACACTCGGTCGGCGGACGAGGGCGTTCCTCCGCGTTGAAGATGCCCCAGAATGGTGAGACGCGATTCCTGACTTGCTAATTCCTCAAGCTGTCGCGTCAGCCGAACCGCATGACCTAAGCGTTGTTGATCGTGAAACTTATCGAGAGTTTGGGAAATTTTATCCCGCGCAGCTTTTGTTTGCGCCGCATCACGCGAAACAATGAGTCGCTGAACTTTCAGCGCATCAGCCTTAGAAAGTGCCCCCTCCGCCACCACGATAATGCTAAAGCGTTTTCCTTGCCGCGTACGCATCTTAATCGCATCTGCAATAATTTTCACATCGTAAGGTTTTTCGGGAATGAGAATCACATCCGCGCCGCCCGCCACGCCTGCTTCGAGAGCAAGCCAGCCTGCCCGATGGCCCATCACCTCCACCACAATGATGCGGTTATGACTTGTGGCGGTGGAATGCAAACGATCTATCGCTTCGGTCGCAATATCCAAAGCGGTATCAAAACCAAAGGAACGATCCGTGCAAACAATGTCATTATCAATCGTCTTGGGCAGCGTAATCACATGGAGTCCCGCACGCTGCAAACGCAGCGCATTTTTTTGCGTGCCTCCCCCACCCAAACACACCAACGCATCCAGCTTATGACGCTTATAGTTTTCAACAATGGAAGGCGTCATATCCAAAATGCGCCCGCCAATTTGCATACGATGCGGTTTGTCCCGACTCGTTCCAAGAATCGTACCACCCAAAGTCAGGATTCCGGAAAGTTGTTTGCTGTCCAATTCCACTGTCTGATCCTGCGCAAGTCCACGAAATCCATTACTAAATCCGAGAAGTCGCATCCCAAAACAATCCTGAGCTGCCCGCCCCACCGCGCGAAGCGCGGCGTTGAGTCCCGGACAATCTCCTCCGCTGGTAAGAAGCCCCAAATGCATGGCCATAACTGCATGTTAACCATCATCATCACCCCCGCCGAGTGAAAATCAGCCGACAAACGATTTCCCGCACGCACTTGCTCCACGCCGTTCCCTTCGTTATTCTGCCGCGCTTACTTATGGGTAAAACCTTGTTTGATAAAGTTTGGGCCGCGCACACCGTGCGTGAGTTGCCCAATGGAATGACACAACTTCTTATCGGCACCCACCTCATTCACGAGGTGACGAGTCCACAGGCTTTTGGAATGCTTCGTGATCTCAATCTCAAAGTACTTTATCCCCACCGCACCTTTGCCACCGTGGATCACATCGTCCCTACGGATGAACGCGAGGAGCCGTTTTCTGACAAATTGGCGGATGCGATGATTAAAGAACTTCGCAAAAATTGCGCCGAGAACGACATTAAGTTTTTCGATCTTTCCAGCGGACATCAAGGCATTGTCCACATTGTCGGTCCCGAGCAAGGCATCACACAGCCCGGCACAACCATCGCCTGCGGTGATTCCCACACATCCACCCACGGTGCCTTCGGTTCTATTGCCTTCGGTATTGGCACGAGTCAGGTGCGCGACGTGCTCGCCACACAAACCATGGCTCTACACAAACCGAAAGTACGTCGCATCAATGTGAATGGAAAACTTTCTCCCGGCGTCTATGCCAAAGACGTCATTCTCCACATCATTCGTATGCTCGGCGTCAACGGCGGCCTCGGCTACGCCTACGAATACGGCGGTTCTACATTTGATGCTTTCACACAGGAAGAACGCATGACCGTTTGCAATATGTCTATCGAAGGCGGGGCACGTGTGGGCTACGTGAATCCCGACCAAACCACCTTCGATTACCTACGTGGTCGCCCCTATGCTCCGGCGCAAGCGCATTTCGATGCGGCTGTTGACCAATGGAAGGCTTTTGCGAGCGATGCGGATTGCACCTACGACGACATCGTGAATTTTCAAGCGTCCGATATTGGCCCTACCGTCACGTGGGGAATCAATCCCGGGCAGGCCATCTTTATTGATGAAAATATTCCCGCACTTGCCGACCTGCCTGCAAAAGATCGTGGTACTGCAGAGGAAGCCTACGCGCACATGAAATTGCGTCCAGGCACTCCCATTAAAGGCACGAAAATTGATGTCGCCTTCCTCGGTTCCTGCACCAATGGCCGCATCAGCGACCTCAAAGAAGTTGCGCAACATATCCAAGGCAAAAAGGTCAAACCTGGCCTCAAAGCCATCGTTGTCCCGGGTTCCCAAGGCGTCTCGGCTATTGCCGAAGCCATGGGACTTGCGGAAATTTTTCGCGAAGCCGGTTTTGAATGGCGTGGTGCGGGGTGCTCGATGTGCCTTGCCATGAATCCCGACAAACTCATCGGCGATCAACTTTGCGCCAGCTCCAGCAATCGTAATTTCAAAGGCCGTCAAGGCAGTCCCACGGGACGCACCGTTCTCATGAGTCCGCTCATGGTCGCCGCCGCCGCGCTCACGGGAGAAATTAGCGACGCCCGCGAAGTCTTTGGAATCCACGGATGACAGTCCTCACTCTCCGCCACTGAAAACTGATAACTGACTACTGAAAACTGAAAACTCTTAAACCATGTCTCTCGCTAAAATTTCTCAACTTGCCGGCACAGGAGTTTATGTGGCCGGTGATGATGTTGATACCGATCGCATCATTCCTGCCCGCTTTATGAAATGCGTCACCTTCGATGGACTCGGAGAGTTCGCATTTTACGACGAACGCTTCGATGCCAACAATCAACCGAAGGCGCACCCAATGAATGACCCCCAATTTGCAGGTGCAAGTATTCTTCTTTCCGGACGAAACTTTGGCTGCGGCAGCTCACGCGAACACGCACCACAGGCTCTCTACCGTCATGGTTTTCGTGCCGTCATTGCGGAAAGTTTCGCCGAAATTTTTTTCGGAAATAGCATCACCCTTGGGATGCCATGCCTCGTCATGGACGGACGCGATATTCGCGCTCTTGCGGAACTCATCGCCGAAGCGCCCCAGAGTGAGATCAACATTGATATTACCGCCGGGCAAGTTGGCATCGCGGATGTCACATTTCCTGCGATGATTCCAAGTCACGCGCAAGAGGCACTTATCAATGGTCGGTGGGACGCCATTGCAGACCTGCTCGAAGGTCTCAACGCCGTCCACGCCACCGCCGATCGCCTTCCTTACATGCAAAAAGCCTAGGGCACGCACCTCGTAAGCTTTCGTTGACGGCTGGAAATTGCGTGGTGATGTCCCTATCGTGACAAGCGTTATGCCTAAGGTGTACCTCAAAACCTACGGGTGCCAGATGAACGAGCGCGACTCCGAACAAGTCGCCCAAATGCTCGTGGCGCGAGGGTATGAAATGACTCCCGAAGCAGCCGAAGCGGATGTCATTTTGCTCAATACTTGCAGCGTACGCGACATGGCTGAGCAAAAGGCACTTGGGAAAATCGGACTCCTTGGGCGACTTCAAAAAGCACGCCCACACACGGTTTATGGTCTCATTGGCTGCATGGCGCAAAGTCGTGGCGCGTCACTCCTCGCCGATGTTCCGCATCTCGACCTCGTCGTAGGAACACAAAAGTTCCATCGCGTCGCAGACCATGTGGATGAAATTCTTCGCCGTAAAATGGCGCACAATGCCGCGATGGATGACCTGCGATTTCCCGTGGTGGACATCGAAGCAGAGCCTGGCTCACAAGAAACCATCCGCGACCACGCCAGCGTTCCCGCAAGTGCTTTTGTTTCCATCATGCAAGGTTGCAACATGCGTTGCACCTTTTGCATTGTTCCCGATACGCGCGGTTCTGAACGAGCGCGAAGCATTGAAACCATTGTCGCCGAAGTCCGCGACTTAGTCGAACGCGGTTGCCGTGAAGTCACTCTTCTCGGACAAATCGTCAATCTCTACGGTCGCCATGAATTTCCAAAGGTAAACGGACATAGTCCCTTCGTGCAGTTGTTGGACGCTGTGGATGCGATTGAAGGTCTTGAACGTCTGCGTTTCACGTCTCCGCACCCCATAGGGTTTCGTGACGATCTCATCGAATGTTTTGGCCGTCTGCCAAAATTGGCGGAGCATGTTCATCTGCCCTTGCAATCCGGCTCCAATCGCATTCTTAAAGCCATGCACCGTGGCTATACGGCAGAAAAATTTCGTGCGCTCGTGGCAAAACTTCGTACGCAAAGCCCCGCTATTGCCATTACCACCGACATCATTGTCGGCTTCCCAGGCGAAACGGAGGATGACTATGCCGCTACGCGAGAACTTACGGACGAAATCGGCTTCGACAATGCGTTTGTATTCCGTTACTCGCAGCGTAAGGACACCCCCGCTGCGACGATGGAAGATCAAATTGCGGAAGACATCAAAGAAGCACGCAATCACGATCTTTTGTCCGTCGTCAATCGTCATGCACAGCAGAAGCTCCAAAATCTCACCGGTCAAATCGTCGAAGTCCTTTGTACCGGAACCAGCCGTCACAATGACGCACGGCTTACCGGACGCACACGGGGCAATAAAATCGTCGTGTTTAAAAGTGCCGAAGATTTCACGGGAGAATTGGTAAACATCGAAATCACCGAAACATCCGGGTTCACCCTCTACGGCAGCAATCCACAGTTAGCACTCCATCCCGATCTTCAGCCCAGCTGACACCCCCCCGAATCATCACAAGAAAATTTGCCGGTTGTAGAAAATACGGCTTTTTACATGCGCACGGAGGGTGACCATGCCATCATGCGAGCGGCATCATCAAAGATGTATTTCGTTTTGCTACCCAGCTGAACAAGGATGACATCACGTCCATGAAACTGCCCACTCGAGACGAGACAGCGCCCTGCGGCGATGGTGTAGCCGGTTTTCATGCCATTAAAAGCGGGAGAACGCGCGAGGAGTTTGTTGGTAGCTTTAAGCGTCGTTGTGCGTCCGCTGTTATGACGAAAATAGGCCACGGGTTGCCGCATAAATATCCGTAGCACAGGCTCGCGGTAGGCAAGGTAGGCGATACGAGCGATGTCGCGAGCTGTCGAATACTGCGGAGCGGGAAGGCCATTACTATTGACGAAATGGGAATCACGGGCTCCGAGAGACCATGCAAGATTGTTCATGGTTGCGGCAAATGCCGACTCACTGCCGCTATGATCTCGTGCCAGTGCGGCACAGGCATCATTGGTGCTTTTGACCATGATAGCTTCCAACAAATTGCGGCGTGAGTAACGCTCGCCGGCACGCACTCCAAGTTTGGTTGGCTCGACGCGTGTGTCTTCGGGCTGAATGGTGACCATGGAATCAAAATTACCATGACGTGAAACGATGAGGGCTGTAAGCAACTTTTGCGTGCTGGCCACTTGACGGCGCATATCCGCATTTTTTTGAAACAATGTTTCGCCTGTTCGAGCATCAATGAGAATCGCCGATTCGGCATGTAATGCAGGTGCATTAGATGGCCAGACGGCAGAAGAAGATGGTGCCATAGCCACCAAAGCTAAGGGCGGTGCTACAGGTTCGGCACGTTGGGCGATGGGCGTAGGAGTGGTTGCGCATCCAGCTAGAAGAGCCACGAGAACTAATGGGAAAAGTCGAATCATGATTTACGAATATGTTTTTCTACGAGCGCATAAGCGTTGTGATTGTGAATGCTTTCAAAATTTTCTGCCTCAACCCGCCACCATGCAATACGGGGATCATCATTGATTTGAGCCGCGATATTACGCACGAGGTCTTCGACAAACACCGGGTTCGCATAAGCGCGTTCCGTCACAGCTTTTTCATCCGGACGTTTCAGAACGCTATACAGCTCGCTGCTAGCGGAGCGTTCAATTAAGGCTACCATTTCGGCAAGCGGAAGAGGCGGCACCGAGCGTAGCGCGAGCGTCACTTGGCCGCGTTGATTATGCGCCCCAACATTGCTGATGGCCTTGGAACACGGGCAAAGCGTGGTGACATTGGCAATGACTGTCGTCACCAAATCATGCGATTGCTCATCCGCAGTGGCGCTAAAACGCGCCACATAATCCACCAACCCGGGAGCACCGGTGACAGGTGCCTTTTTTTCGAGAAAAAAGGGAAATTCAAATTCGAGATGCGCCCGTTGACTATGCAAACGTCGGATAAGGGAACGCAGTAAATGCTCAATACCCTCCGTGCGCAAAATTGGGCCGTGCGCTTGAATGACCTCAAGAAAACGGCTCATGTGCGTGCCCTTAAATTCATGCGGCAATTCTGCCGTAAGTTGCACCGTGGCTATGGTGCTTTGTGTGTCCTCCGGCCCAACCGCAATCCGAATGGGAAAGCGCAAATTTTTGACGCCAACGCGATCAATCACAATTTGGCGATGGTCCGGTTCATTTTGCGTGTCCCGTAGTCCGACGGGCGAGGCGTCCTCCGATAGCTTCATGCACAGGCAATTTACCTACGATTGTTGCCGCACAAAAGGGATTTGTCCAAATACCTGAAGCTACGAAACTCTGATGCGGCTGACGCGGGCAATGAGGAAACGACTGAGCAGCACGTAAAAAACAAGCATGGGAAGGGTGACTGCCAAAGCACCTGCGGCAAAAACTCCCCCCATCGTGTCGGAGTAGAGTGAGTGTAACCCCAGGGGCAACGTGAACCTCTCGGAATCCTGCAACAAAATGGCGGCAATGACGTATTCATTCCATGCGGCCGTGAAGGAAAAAAGTGCCGTCACCGCAAGTCCAGGAGCCGAGACAGGTAAGACAACACCTCGAAAAATTTCTGCCGGCGTACATCCATCCATACTCGCCGCCTCCTCAATCGTCTCGGGAATGCCGTCATAAAACACCTTCATTTGCCAAATGCTAAACGGCAAAATGCTGGCGAGATAAATAAGAATGACGCCAAAAAAGGTATTGATAAGCTTGATCTGCACGAGAATTAAAAAAATCGGCAGCAATACCATCGTTGCAGGGAAAAGCTGTGTCACAAGAAGGGTATGAAGAACGGTCGGACGTCCAAAAAACCGATACCGTGAAAGGGTGTAGCCTGAGGTCGCCGAGAGAATCACGCCTACCACGGTGACGGCAAGGGCAATGATGAGCGAGTTGGCGAGCCACCGTAAAAATTCGGTATCGGTCATGAGCCGATAAAAATTATCCAATGTCGCATCACCAGGAAGTCGCCATGACGAAGCATCCGAAGGAGACGAAGGTTCGAGCGCGGGCACAAGGATTTGCCAAAGCGGCAGCAGAGCAAGAATCGCGGTGAATGATAAAAAGGCGTAGGACGCAATTTTTCTCATCAGGCCGTCAAACCAACGGCTTTCGGGTAAACCAGATTCTAATTTAGGACGCTTCTTTTTCACGACGGAGAACTCTTAGAGCAGAATTGAGGAAAGTCATTCGTGCAAGGCCAGAAGCAATATCGCGCCGCTTTTGCGAGTCAGGTGAATTGCAGGAACGCGCTCTTGGTGCGTGCGAAGTCGGCTGCTTGACAGTGCCAAGAGGACGACTTGTGATAGCAGGTCTGTATGTATCGTTTCCTTGTCGTTTGCGTGTTGGCATTCCTTGTTTGCGAGGGGCAAGCGAAAGACCAAATTTATGAAACATTCGGAGCAGACCTCATCCGCTACCATTTCCAGCGAGAAGCGGAAGGCTTGAAAATTCGAGTCTTGGGGGCGGGTGTGGATGGTCCTGATCAAATCGTCTTTGTGGCGTTTCATGCAAATGGCGACTCCGGTTCCTATCTCATTCCCCCTACACTCAAGCAAACCGGGTCTGCCACCTGGCTCCCCTTCGCCGCAGACACACTTATCATCGCGAATGCGTCAAATGGAAAGAGTGCTCCCTTGATATACCAGTGGGATAAAAATGAATGGCGTCCCCTCGCTGCGAAGAATGATCTCGTTTCCATCGCGTCCGCACCCGCACAACTCACCCTGCACATTCCCAACAAACTCCTCGGCACCTCCGCGCAAATCCCCTTGGCGATTTATCTAAAAGACCTTCGTACTGATGGTGGTCGAGGAAGATTTTACGGAGCCGAAGACCAATCCGCCGTCTCCGGCATCGGTGAGCGCGTGATTCATCATTACCTGATCATGGAGTCCGGAAAAATCGGCACGCAATTTCTGAGGGCCGGACGACTCATGCCCAATGCTGAGAAGATACGCATTTACCAAATGTCACTTCACATTATTGATGGAGAAAAAAATTTTCTCGAGACGTATGAGAAAACATGGGACGAATTGCAAGCACGAGGCTTCACTCACATTTGGCTAACGAATGTGCCGCCTCCGGAAGCATGGGCAGACACCTTTCGTTCATTGGCAGATCGTCTTCATTCGAGAAAAATGAAAATGCTTGTGAGCTTCGACGCCTCGCAAGAAGGCGTGGATCGCGCTCTCCACACTTGGCAAAAGTTAGGAGCCGATGGCTTTGGCGTTCGCGTATCGCTCACAGCGTCGCCGGAAGAGTGGCGGCAATTTATAACCCAAGCTCGCAAGCGTGATCCCCAAGCCTATTTTATCCTTGAGAATGCAAATGACATCCCTAGCGAGGCGATAACGGCGTGGCTCGATGCAGGATTTGATGCGCTCCACGATCTCACAGCGCAACAAACCGTGAAGGCAATTTACGAAAAGGAGGCCAGTGCCAATGACAGAGACCCGAAATCGCGAAGGCCTCTTGTTGAAGATCACACGCTGCAAAGCATGGATCCCACTTTATGGGCGGTTCCCGACGAACGGTTATATCACGCTGTGGCACCGCTGTTGTTTGGACTTTCTCGCGGGCCTGTGATGTTGGTGCAAAATCAAGACGCCGAATCTGCCGTGGAACAACGCGACTTTTACCACCGCTTACTCAGCATCCTCAATCAGCCTGCATTTCGCGAAGGAGATTTTTATCCCCTCAACCCCGACAACCGTGAGAATCCCAATTATGGCCGGATAGACAATGGCGAAAGCGGACGTTGGCTTTATAGTTACCTACGTTACGATCCCACCACACAGCAGCGATTCCTCGTGATTGTGAATCTTCACCCTCGTGAAACGCTCCACGACTTACGCGTGCGGCTAACACGTCCGGTCATGCAATTTCTCGGCTGGGATGACATTGCGGGGTCGAAAATAGTTCCAATTATGGTTCGAGATACCTTAGGCGATATGCCGGCAGAGTCCGCAAACATTCAATCTACACCTGCGGAAATGGATGTTCCCGGGTTACCGTTAAAAGAGCTTCCTCCACTTTCCGCCGCTTATTATGAATTAACCCATCCCACACGTTTGCCAACACGCAATCCGTGACATTGGACTTCATGGTCATTTCTTTCAGCCTCAATCGTTGGCGCACCGCATTCCTTCTATTTTGCCTCGCGACGAGGTGGGGTTGTGCGGAGGAAATGTCAGCCCCAAAACCAGAAAGCCTCCTTGGTTGGATTCCCATGCAGCGGGTAACTGCCGGCGATCAACTCCTCCTCGATTTGCGACGATTTTATTTTGAGGCACCGGGCAGCAATGAACAATTGGTCATAAGTGACTCCGTTCCGGGTAAATTTTTAATCGCCATGGATACCACAAGCCGCACGTTGGCTATCAATGTAGGCAAACATACGGCGGGGCTGCTTGAAATTCCGTTACAAATTCAACGGGTTACTCACCAGACGCGTGATCTCACCCAAGTCGGGCGCAAAGACATGAGCCTTGGGGCCACGACCAATCGAGAAGCTCGAACCGTTCTTCATGAGGGAGTACTGGTCATCGCTGTTCAACCTGCCGACGGGTACACCTTCACCTACCACGCCATTGGAGAATCACCTCACAATGTATCTGTCACCGGCTCCTTTAATCAATGGAATCCCACCTCCCATAAACTCTGGCCTATCAGCGAAAACACCTTTCAGCTTTTCGTACGACTTCCTCCCGGGCCGCACTCTTACAAATTCATCGTGGACGGTCAGCAAATCCCGGACCCCGAAAATCCGGAGCAAGCTGACGATGGAAAAGGCGGCAAAAATACCATTGCTCGTGTCGGTACTTGGGATCGTGGGCGCGCTCCGGTTGTCTATGCAGAATCTGCCAATAACGAACAAATGGCTTTTCGTCTCATCCCGGGAGATTCAAACATTGTTCAAATATCCACAGTCCTTCAACTCCCCGGAGGGGACAGCCGCATCGTGCAACATCACCGCGAGGAAAATGTCGTAACGGTGGATACGACGGCGATGCCCGAGGGTTCATGGATTCGTCTCGCCGCAGCAGATGCCCTTGGCAATGTCAGTAAAGTCGCTCGAGCTCCCGTGCGTCCGTTCACCGATTTTCAATGGCAAGACGCCATCGTTTATCATGTCCTTACCGATCGTTTTGCCGATGGAGAGCCGAGCAACAATCGTCCCGTGGATGACACTCGCGTACTGCCTTCTCTTAATTTTCAAGGCGGGGATTTTCAGGGCATCCGTAAAAAAATGGAGGAAGGATATTTTTCATCACTTGGCATCAATGTATTGGAACTGGCACCCATTTTTCGCAATCCCGAAGGAGCATGGCAATCTTACCTATCCTCCTCTCGATTTTCGACGGGTTACCATGGTGCTTGGCCAATTTCGATGCAGGACGTTGACGAACGCTTTGGAGGAAGTGCGGCTTTTAAGGAATTAGTGCAGGCGGCTCATGCGGGAGGAATGCGTGTCATTACGGGCAACGTCTTAAAGCACGTGCATCAAGAACACCCGCTCTGGAAAGAACAGCCAGAGTTTTTTACCTCGTTGGAATTAGGTGACGGCAAAAAAAATCTACGCCTCTCGAAGGACAATCCATGGACCACATGGAGTGAAAAATGGTTACCAAGGTGGGATGTCAACAATCCCGAGGTCACTCAGTATCTTTTGAAACATGCCACGCAAGTGGCCGAGCAATTTGATCTCGATGGGTACCTCTTTAATGCCGCACAGGACATCGAACATTCATTCTGGTGGCGTTACGGTGCCGCCATTCGCATGTTGATAAACCCCAAACGGCGCGTGCCGTTTTATAGCGTCGGCAAAACGCTCCTAAATCGTCAGGACATCGTGAGCTACGTGGGGTCCAATATGCTTAATGGACAATTTGATTTTCCGCTCTACAAAACCATCATAAGCGTCTTTGCGAAGCAGGATTTAGGAATGGAAATTTTGAACCAATCCCTCGTGGCCTCCGAATGGATTTATGGAAAGGAAACGCCGATGGCACCCTTTGTGGGGGGGGAGGAGACAGGCCGATTTATGGCTTTTGCCGATGGTGATTTACCCGACCCGGCCGAACCTAACGAAGAAGAAGTCGGATGGAAAAAGCCACCCTCTGTGGACAACATCACCTCCTACGAGAAGCTCAAGTTAGCACTCACATTTCTTCTCTCCATTGATGGCGTTCCCACAATTTATTACGGCGATGAAATCGGAATGACGGGGGCCGGTGCGCCCGATAATCAACGCATGATGTTGTGGGACGAGAAAGTGACTGACGAACAAAATGCCGTGCGTGAACATTTTCGTAAGGTCGCCGCCGTTCGTCATCAACATCCCGCCCTTCGCTATGGAAGCCGTCGTGTGTTAGTTGCGGAAGGCGACCGTTATGCCTTCGTTCGAGCACATCTCGGCGACACGGTGCTGGCCGTATGGAATCGCGGAAAATTCCAAACCGAATTCAGGCTCACCGTAGCACCGGAAATGCGTGATGGAGTTTACTTAGACGCACTTTCTGGCAACACCATGGAAGTGAAAAACGGACGTACTTCTTTCAAAATTCCACCCATGACTTCCGCTCTTTTCGTCGTCAAAGAAAACTAGCTGTCGGGTATCGCATTAGCCGAACAGATTGTGTGCGACGAAGATCGCAATGACAATGAGTACCAAGCAAAGGAGCATGAAGAGAATCTTATCTCGGCGTACTTCTCTGCGTGTTTGACGTTTCCTTCGACTCCTCGTTTGCAGGCCCGAGTTCCCGCCGAGTACGCGATGCCCCAAGGGTTGAGGATGCGCAATGGTGGCGATATTATTGAGGCGTACTCTTTTGTCTGGAGAAGGTGAAGACCGATTGACCCGCGGTTTTTTACGAAGTTCCCTCTCCGCCTCTGCCATCTCCTGTTTAAGCTGTGCTTGTTGTTCCTCAAGTCGCTGAACATGCGCCGCCAGCGAGTTTGAAGGACTTTTACGCGCCATGGAGTCAGTGTCCTCCCACTTGAAGTTGCATAAACCAAAGCACGAGGCCCAACAATCCGATCGCTGTGAGGGGAAGCGTGAAGGCGATTCCGGCCATCAGCCAATACCCAAATCCCTGACCTCCATTCGTGAACTCATCATCATAGGGGCTGGGCCCTGCCACGGGATGTTCGGAAACGACCTGCGCCTGAGCTTTGACAAATACCGACCGTGCATCCTCCACCGTCCCATTGGCACGCGAAAGCTCTTTCTGAATTTCGTCCTGTGCCCAATCCTTGGGATTGATGGCTTCGAGCTCCTGCAGGTAGGAGGAAAAGCTATCGCGAACGTTTTTGAGAATTTCTAGTCGTTTGAGAGTTTCATCCGTCTCACGCTGAATTTGCACCAGCGAAGATGTGAACTTATCCACCATTTCCGCACGTCCAGACTCAAATTGATCTTGGCGGTGACTTAGCTCTTCGTACTTTTGTCTTTCACGTTCGAGTTGCTCTTCCTGTTGTTTAAGGGCACTTAGGCGCTCTCGCATCTGCGCCGCTTTATCACCAAGTTGCTCGACCGGTGAAGCCGAAGTTCGGTCGTTGTCCTCAAGGAAATCTTCGCGAAATGAACGGGGATCAGCCATAAATGAGTCTCTGCCTAAATGGTAATTTTTCCAACATCCCATGACGAGGAAAAAGTGCCCTCGAAGTCGCAAATCCGCTAATCTTTCCAGCGAACCAAATTTACACGTCCGCGCGTGATGACATCGAAGTCCGCATCCACACGGGTGGCACTCGGAATAGGAACAAGCATCGTTCGTACTTCGTGCGGCTGCATATTTAAGATATTTCCCAGCGGGTTTTCCGCGAGCACCTGACCCGTGCCATCCACCACTTCGACTGTAAAAACAACGGAAGTAGCCGTGCGCGACGTTTGATTTTTTAAGCGAACGCCAACGGACATTCCTTCTTCCGCAATTTTCAATGGCTCCACTTCCAGCACCATCCCGGCAACATCACGCAGGCTTTCCACACTCACCCGGGGCTTTGAGAGCAAGACACGACTCCATACGACGGCACCAACGAGAAGAAGAACCAATGCCGCGATAAGACCAAATTTTCCTGACATCAAAAGTAAGGATTATTTTCGTCCGGCTGGGTAAATACGCTCGCATATTCTGCGTCGTAAGGGAAGGCTCGAACAAATTCGATATGGCCATCCAGAAATGCGGCATTCGCCCAAAGATGATCCGGATCGTTTTTATACCACTGCGCTTTTTCACTCACAGCCACCACGCCGCTCATCGTGCGGTGAATAGGGATGCTGCCAATCACGACTTTTTTGGAAGCAGCAGGATAAGACGTTACGCGAAGAGCTTTTCCGAGTGGAAGAAAATCGGAAGCAAATTTCGCATATGAAAACTCCACGCCAATAAACTTCGCAATGCCCATGGGTGCAATCACACCACCGATCTCATTGAACCCCGACGCATAAAAATAGCTACTTCCATAGAGCTCATAACATGTCGAAGCTTTGCCAGCATCTGCAGGTGTGAGCCACCAAAGCGGTTCACCACGATCGCAGGGAGAGCGAAATATCTTCGGTGATTCCACGTAGGCATTGAGCGGACGTTCCTCGGCAGGTAATTCTCCTCCAAACATTGTCGCGGGAAATGTTCCTCCCTTTCCCTGAACACCACCCAACTCTTGCGGTGCTGCGACAGGCAAAAGGCCATCATGGTCGGCTGTATAATTTAGCAAAGCGACGGTGATTTGCCGTAAATTGTGCTGACATCGAGCACGACGTGTCGCATCCAACGCCGATTCCACAGCCGGAAACATGATCCCCGAAAGCGTAGTGATAAGCCCTACAATCACCAAGGATTCCACCAAGGTGAAACCTAAGCAATAGTTTCGCAATTTGCGGCGAAAAGGCATTTTAGGATCCTTAATTCCGAGATGTTTTCGCAACACGATTTCGACGCATGAAAAGAAATCCCAACACCACCGCAGCCAGGGTCAGCAACATCATGGAAGATGGCTCAGGAACTGTACTCGTGGTGTAAGCAACCGTCATGTTTCCTACGAGAGAGTTTGTGGTAATGGGTAACCCCGTATCCGTCGAAAACGGATTCGTTTTATTCATCCACGTCAGCAATAGATATGTCGCGTTCGTAGGAAGTGCCGGCTGAATTTCACTGAGCAAATAGGACTTTAGCGAAAGGCTGTTTGAAATACCGCCCGGATTAAAAAGAAGCTCCGGCAAACTTGGAGTCAGTGCCGACACCGGTAAAAGATAACCCGTCTGCGTGGCCTGAACGAAGATTGCATCCTTATCGGTTGGGCTCGGGTCTCCGTCCTGCGCCGCCGCCAAAAAGAAATTTAAATTGTACTGAATCGCCCAATCTACGGCTCCACTCTCATCCCAAGACCCTCCTGTGCCATTTGTATCGTTCAAATATTGATTCATAGCCTGTGCCGGAAGAGGCCCCACTTGACCTGCATAGGACAAACTCGAAGCCGACACATTCCATAAACTTCCCCCTCCCGATTGGAATTGAAGCTGTAAATTCCCCGTCAATGCCGGAGACATGGCAAATCCCAATGCACCGAGTGCGCCTGCAGGGTCCACGAAATTGAAGCTATAAGTCCCATACGGATTATGCCCCGTTGGCGAATTCGTATCCGGAAAAGTCAGCCAGTTACTAGTGGATGCTCCCTTCCCAATCACTGTGCTTGATGTCAGCAATTGGAAGTCTGCTGTCAACGCCCGCACCTCTCCCGTTGAAGCTAAAACAATCGCGGCACCGCTGAGGAGACCGATGGCGAACCGACGGCGGAATTTCCCGCCAACAAATGAGTTTTTCATGAACCCTTATCCTAGATGAGACAGCGTCTCATTTGCAATAAGAAATTCAGGAAAAAATTTTCCTTATTGTAATAAATTGATTTCAAGCAAATTGCAGCGAGTTCTTAGCTATTGTCATGCAAAAAAAACACGCCCTTGCATTAACGCCCGGGCACCATTTCCAGCAAATACCCTTTGAGATAAGCCGACTCGGGGAGTCCAAGAATTACGGGGTGATCGGGGCGTTGAAAATAATGCGCACGAAGACGGGCGGTTTTCTTGGCATCAATCATGGCATCGCGAATGACATCAAGAAATAGGGCATCCGAGACATGATGCGAGCAGCAAAAAGTGGCCAAGAGTCCGCCATTTTCGAGGATCTGTGCCGTACGGAGGTGGATTTCTTTATACCCGCGCAGAGCATCATTGAGTCGCGCACGATCACGGGTGAAGGAAGGTGGATCGAGAATAATGAGATCGTAGGAATCACCTCGCGACGCCGCCGCTTTGAGGTAATCAAAGACATTGGCTTCTTCGACATCGAGCAGCACGTTATTGCGCGTTGCATTCGACGTAATGGCGGCACACGCGTCGGCGGAAATATCCACCGCTGTCACATGCGACGCCCCTGCACGAGCGCAGGCGAGGGCAAAGCCACCTTGGTTACTAAAGCAATCGAGCACGCGGCGACCTGCCGCATGTTGAGCCACCAGCGCGTAGTTATCGCCTTGGTCCAAATAAAGGCCGGTCTTTTGTCCTCCGGGTAATTCAACACCAAATGTGACGCCCCCGAGCACCACTTCCCTTACTCCCGCCGCTTCTCCACGCAAAACGCCCGTGTACAATTCCAATCCCTCCGCTCGCCGCACCGAGGCATCATTACGTTCGATAAGGCAGCGCGGATGAAAAGTTTCCATCACTGCATCCGCAAGCAATTCTTTACGCTGATCCATCGCCAGCGTGAGCGTTTGCAGCACGGCGCAATCGCCATAGCGGTCGAGAATCACCCCGGGTAATCCATCGCTTTCGCTCCATACTTCACGGCGGGCGGTGGATGAAATACCGAGTTTGTCGCGGCAGGCACTCGCAAGCGTGAGCCGTCGGCGAAAAAAATCGGCGTCTAAATCCTGACGTTGACGCGAGAAGCGGCGGCCTGGGATTTTGGAGCGACTGTTGAAAATCGCGCTGCCTAAAAACCGATCCCGCTGATCCTTGAGTCCGACAACATCCCCATCCTTCGGATGTCCTGTGACCTTGAGAACCTCATTGTCGTGAACCCAATCATGTCCATGAAAAAGACGCGCACGTGAACGAATGATAACATTACCCATAAATGATAAACCTTAGTGTTTATGAAGGTTCAAACAAAGTGCTGCGCTTAAAAAATAAAGGGAACGGACAGGAATGTCCGTTCTACGTTGGTGGCACGTTTTACGTGGGGAATTAATAATCCAATACAGCTTCGGGGCGGGCTGCGGTGGCCGAGGTGGTGGGTTTCCCAGGTTGTTCGGGATATTCGAAAACTTTCCCTTCGTAGTTGCGTAGAACGATTTTTTCTTTGTCGTGAAACAACACGTAACCCGGGCTCACGGGGACTTTGCCTCCACCACCCGGAGCATCAATGACGAACTGCGGCACGGCATAGCCGGTGGTGAATCCACGCAACGCCTCGATAATTTCGAGTCCCTTCGACACCGTCGTTCGCAGATGCGCGGATCCTCGCACTAAATCGCATTGGTAAAGGTAATAAGGTCGTACACGGCAGCGGAGGAGTTTGTGAATGAGGGTGCGCATGGTTTCCACATCATCATTCACTCCCGCAAGCAACACGCTCTGGTTTCCCATGGGAATGCCCGCATCAGCCAGTCGTCCGAGTGCATCGCGAACTTCGGTGGTCAGCTCACGCGGATGATTGACGTGAATGCTCATCCACAGCGGATGAAACTCTCGTAACATGGCACACAGCTCGGGCGTGATTCGTTGAGGTAAAAAAATCGGTACACGTGATCCAATGCGAATAAACTCGATGTGTTTAATGGCATGAACACGCGCTATGATTTTCCGTAGGCGTTCGTCGGAAAGCAGCAGCGCATCCCCTCCTGAAAACAACACATCGCGAACTTCGGTATGTTCCTCGAGGTAGGCATAAGCTGCTTCAAAATCCGTCTCCAACTCCTGCTCCCCCACCCCGCTCACCACGCGGCTTCGCGTGCAGTAACGGCAATAGCTTGCGCAACGATCGGTGACGAGAAAAAGCACGCGATCGGGATAGCGATGCACCAACCCGGGCACGGGCATGTCGCCATCTTCGCCGCACGGATCCGCCATTTCTCCCGGACTTATCGTTGCCTCCCCCCCCTGCGGAATGACTTGGCGTCGGATGGGGCAATTCGGATCGTTGGGATCTATGAGATTAAAAAAATGCGGCGTAATGGAAAAAGCGAGTTTGTGCGCCGTGAGAAGTAATCCCTCACGTTCTTCCTGCGTGAGGGTGAGGAAGTTTTCCGCTTGCGAAAGAGTTTTGACGCTATGGCGAAGTTGCCAACGCCAGTCATTCCACTCCTCGGGCTTAGCTGAAGACCAATATCCGGGAGCATAGCTGCGAAAATCGTGGTCGGGATGTGTCATGGTGAAAGGACTCCTAGGCTTTGACGCGCTCAATATGCGCACCGAGAAAATTGAATTTTTCATCAATGCGCTCGTAGCCGCGATCAATGTGATAGACGCGGTTGATTTCGGTAACTCCTTCTGCCGCGAGCCCCGCAAGCAGCAACGCGGCTGAAGCACGCAAATCGCTCGCCATAACGGGAGCACCACTAAGTCTGCCATTGCCCGTAATAAATGCCGTCGGTGCTTCAAGGCGAATTTGTGCGCCCATGCGCGAAAGCTCGGCAACGTGCATGAATCGTTGGGGAAAAACGTGATCTGTAATAACGCTCTCCCCCGGCGTCCGTACAAGCAACGCACACATTTGTGCCTGCATGTCGGTGGGAAACCCGGGATAAGGCGTTGTTTCAAGATGCAAGGGCGATGATTTTTCCCCGGGTGAAATGGTCACGGCATCCGTTTCCGTTTCGATCTGAAAACCAGCCGTCCGTAAAGGCGTGATCACGGACTCCAGATGATCAGGGCGAAGGCGGCGCACCGTGAGCTTTTCACCGGCAATTGCTCCGGCTACCAACATTGTCCCCGCTTCAATGCGGTCGGGAATGACCGTGTAATCGGCACCATGCAATTCTTTGACACCTTCGATCATGAGATGCGACGTTCCTGCACCGTGAATTCGTGCGCCCATGGCCTTGAGAAAATTTGCGAGGTCCACCACTTCGGGTTCCTCAGCAGCACCGTGAATTTCCGTGACGCCCTCGGCTAAGACAGCAGCCATCATCACATTGTCTGTCCCCAACACGGTCGTGCCATGCGTGCCACACATATTGACAGAGCCTCCACGCAAGCGCGTGGCAAAAACTTTGACATTGCCGCCGGTGACACGCACGGCCGCACCGAGAGCTTCAAATCCGAGAAGGTGAAGATCAATCGGGCGATCTCCGATAACACATCCTCCTGGCAAGGCCACGCACGCTTCGCGTTCACGTCCGAGAAGAGGGCCGAGGACGCAGACGGATGCCCGCATTTTCCGCACAAGATCATAGGAGGCTTCGGTACGAATTTTATCCGCACGAATACTTACCACGCCGCTCGCCCGTTCCACCTCGCAACCAAGATGGCTGAGAATGGTGAGCATATAATGAATGTCGCTGAGATCGGGAACGCCTCGAATCACGCAGGTGTCACGCGTGAGAAGTGCCGCAGCAAGAATGGGCAAGGCAGAGTTCTTGGAGCCGCTGACGCGAATCGAGCCACGCAGCTTTCGTCCACCGTGAACAAGAATTTTATCCATGAAAACCTACCGCAAAACGCGGCACACCTTGATAATCCTTGCGGAGTGAAATGTCCCGAAATTTACGAGCTTCTAAAGCTTCTTTTATCGCTTCTGACTGCCCAAGTCCGATCTCCAGCAGCAACACACCATGAGGTGCGAGATGATTGGGGACCACTTCCACAAGGCGGCGAATAATGTCTAATCCTTCCTTTCCACCATCGAGTGCGGAAGGAGGATCATGTTGAACTTCCTGTGAAAGTTCGCTGATTTCGCGCGATGGAATGTAAGGCAAATTAGCAACAACAAGATCAAAGGAGCCACCCTCGGGTGGAAATAAATCGGCGGTAAAAAATGAAAGCAGCTCCTCACATTCATGCCGTGCCGCATTTTCTTTCGCAAGCTCAAGGGCGTCGCAAGAAATATCCGTTGCCTGAATCGAGGCGTTGGGAAGTTCTAGGGCAAGAGTAAGAGCGATCACTCCGCTTCCTGTGCCGACATCGAGAATGGCGAGGGGCGTTTCTTGCGCTTTTGCCTTTGCAATTTCGAGAGCAATTTCAACGAGCTGTTCGGTTTCGGGGCGAGGCACAAGGGCGCGTTGATCGCAAAGAAAAGTACGCCCGTAAAATTCCACCGTACCTAAAATGTGCTGCAAGGGCTCCCGTGCGGTGCGGCGTTTCACCAATTCACGCAAAGGCGCACGATCACTTTCGCCGAGAGGACGATCAAATTGCAAATAAAGCTCCATGCGTTTTAACCCCAACTGATGCGCAAGGAGATGCTCGGCGTTAAGGCGCGGATTTTCTATGTTACGAGCCGCAAGATAGGTTTCCGCACCACGCAAAACCTCAAGTAAAGAAAGCATGTCAGCCATGCTTAAACGAGGCCCGCTTCCGCTAAACGGTCTTCCATGTCGTGCTGTTGGAGCGCACTCATCATTTCTTCGAGGTCCCCTTCCACGAAACGATCCAGATTGTAAAGCGTGAGGCCAATGCGGTGATCAGTCACTCGGTTTTGTGGGTAATTATACGTACGAATTTTTTCCTCGCGCCCAGCCCGACCAATGAGACTGCGACGATGCGCGGAATATTTGGCCTCCTCTTCGTTTCGCTTGTCCTCCAACAATCGCGTGCGCAAAATTTCCAATGCCGCTGCTTTGTTTTTTTGCTGAGAACGTCCGTCCTGACATCGCACGATTTTTCCCGTGGGGATGTGAAGAATTTGCACTGCGGAGTCCGTAGTATTGACCCCCTGTCCTCCCGGTCCTCCAGAACGACAGACTTCAATGCGAAGATCCTGGGGGCGAAGCTCAATATCCACTTCCTGCGCTTCGGGCAAAACAGCCACCGTCGCCGTGGAGGTGTGAATGCGGCCCTGCGCCTCCGTGGCAGGAACGCGCTGAACACGATGAACCCCGCTCTCATACCGCAAACGACGAAAAACAGCGTCGCCGGAAACCTTGAAAACAACCTCCTTAAAACCACCTAGGCCGGAAGCATTGGAATCCACAGGCTCAATTTTCAGCCCGTGTTCCTCCGCATAACGTTGATACATCCGATAAAGGTCTGCCGCAAAAAGTGCCGCCTCATCACCGCCCGTGCCGGCGCGAATTTCCATAATCGCATTGCGTTCCTCGCTCTCATCCGGGGGTAAAAGTGCGAACTGAATCGTATCCTCCAGCTCCGCAAGCCGCGTCTCAATCACCGGAATTTCTGCGCTCGCCAGCTCCGCCATTTCGGGGTCAGAGCCCTCGGCAAGCTCCTGATTTTCGCGCAACTGCCCGCGCAGTTTTTTCATTTCATCGCTGGCATCCGTGATCTCTTTGAGCCGCGCATGTTCACGCATGATTTTACGGGCTTTGACGGGATCGGCAAATAAATCATTGGAGCCGATCAGCACATCCAACTCCGCCAAACGCTCGCGTTTTTTTTCGATGAGCGGGGCAAGTTCCATATATAAAACGGCGTCCAAGCCGAAAGCGACGTGACCGCCGTGAAAAAGAAAAGCCGGTTAAGCTTTGGAAGCACGGGCGGCTTTCACCGAACCGTAGCGACGCGAGAATTTCTCCACGCGACCGGCTGTGTCCACAAACCTCTGTTCGCCGGTGAAAAAGGGATGGCACGCGGCACAAATGCCGATTTTGACATTTTTGCGGGTGGAGCGGGTGTGATAAACGGCACCGCAAGTACAGGTGATCGTTGTTTCGGTATAATCAGGATGCAAGCCGGCTTTCATGAAAAAAATGGAGCCGGATATTATTCGCGAAATTTACCGAATGCAAGGAAAAGTTCTATGCGGCGTTTGAAAAAAATTGAAAATCGGATTCGGGAACGGGTTGGAAAACCCGTTCTACGTGGAGACAAGAATCATTGACCCACCTCTACCGATGTATTAGCGTAGCTAATGATGAAATCCTCCGCATTGAAGGCCACTCTGGATGCTAATGAAGCGGTGGCAGCTGTGGCTTATGCTCTCACGGAAACGCTCGCGATTTATCCCATTACGCCGTCATCACCGATGGCGGAGTTTTGTGATGAATGGTCGGCTAAAAATTTGCGAAATCTCTGGGGATCGGTGCCGCGCATGGTGGAAATGCAGAGCGAGGGCGGTGCGGCAGGTGCCCTCCATGGAATGCTTCAAGCGGGAACGATGTCCACGAGCTTCACAGCTTCGCAAGGGCTGCTCCTCATGATTCCCAATCTCTACAAAATCACTGGTGAGCTATTGCCCTTTGTTCTGCATGTCACGGCACGCACCTTGGCGACACACGCCTTGTCCATTTTTGGCGATCACTCCGATGTGATGGCGTGCCGTCAAATTGGGATGGCCATGCTGGCTTCAGCTTCCGTGCAAGAAGCGCAAGATATGGCGGCTATTGCCCATGCGGCAACACTACGCACCCGTGTGCCATTTATGCACTTTTTTGACGGCTTTCGTACGTCGCATGAAGTTGGAAAAATTGATCTTATCGGACACGACATTCTGCGTGCATTAGTAAAGGAGGAAGATGTGGCAGCATTTCGTGAACGTGCGCTCACGCCGGATGCGCCGATTTTGCGTGGCTCTGCTCAAAATCCTGACACTTTTTTTCAAGCGCGGGAGGCGTGCAATCCGTTTTACTCGCTTGTTCCTGGGGCGGTTGAACAATTGCTCGAAGCGTTTGCACAACTCACCGGGCGCCATTACAGGCTTTTCGATTACGAGGGTGATCCTCAGGCGGAGCAGGTGATTATCGTGATTGGCTCAGGCGCGGAAACAGCCACGGAATGTTCTGCATGGCTCAATGCTCATGGCAAAAAAACGGGGATTCTTAAAGTGCGACTTTTTCGTCCGTGGTCCCTACAACACTTCATAGCAGCCCTTCCGGAGACCGTTCGCGCCATCGCGGTTTTGGATCGCACAAAAGAACCCGGAGCACTCGGCGAGCCGCTTTATCAAGATGTCGTAACATCCCTCGCCGAAGCGCGAACACTTGGATTATTGCCGAGGAGTTGTAATCCCGTGGTGGTCGGCGGACGTTTTGGGCTTTCCTCGAAAGAGTTTACTCCGGCCATGGCGAAGGCCGTTTTTGAAGAACTCGAAACGGGGGCACCGCGCAATCATTTTACCATCGGCATTATGGACGACGTAAGCGGCACGTCGCTTGATTGGAATCGCAATTGGGACATTGAACCGAACGATGTCACGCGAGCAGTATTCTTTGGGCTTGGGTCGGACGGCACTGTCGGCGCCAATAAAAACACGATCAAAATTATCGGAGAAGAAACGGATAATTTTGCACAAGGCTATTTCGTCTATGACTCAAAAAAAGCGGGAGCGGTCACCATTTCGCATCTGCGCTTTGGACCGCGCCAGATCCGCAGCACCTATCTAGTGAGCCATGCCAATTTTATCGGCGTTCATCAATGGGAATTTTTTGATCGCCTCGATATTCTGGATGTTGCCGCACAAGGTGCCGTGGTGCTGATCAATTCGGTGCATGGCTTCAAGAGCCTTTGGAACGCCCTCCCCGTGGAGGCACAGCAAACCATCGTCGAACGTCAGCTGCGCGTCTTCGTTATTGACGGCTACAAAGTCGCCCGTGAAACCGGCATGGGCGCACGGGTCAACACGATCATGCAAACCTGCTTCTTCGCAATTTCCGGCGTCCTTCCCCGCGAAGAAGCTATCGCTCACATTAAAAAAGCCATTGAAAAAACCTACGCCCGCAAAGGACCGGAGGTCGTCGAGAAAAATTTTGCAGCGGTAGATGCTACACTCGCCGCCTTGCACGAGGTGACTGTGCCAATATCAGCCGATGGTCTGCGGCATCGTCCACCGCCTATTCCCGAGGAGGCACCGGAATTTGTAAAGCGTATTACCGGCGTGATGCTCGCAGGTCAGGGCGACTTGTTGCCGGTGAGCGCGTTTCCTGTGGATGGAAGTTGGCCGATGGGAACGACACAATGGGAGAAGCGAAACATTGCTCAGGAAATTCCTATCTGGGATGAAAAACTCTGCATTCAATGCAACAAATGCGTACTCGTCTGCCCACACGCCGCCATTCGCGCTCGGTATTATGAAACGGATGTGCTTGCATCCGCTCCCGCAACCTTCAAAAGCGTGGCCTTCCGATCTCCCACACTCAAAGGCTTTAAATACACCGTGCAAGTGGCACCGGAAGATTGCACGGGTTGCACCTTATGCGTTCAAGTTTGCCCGGCGAAGGACAAATCCAATCCTCGCCACAAAGCACTCGATATGGCACCCCAGTTGCCTTTACGCGATGCGGAACGCGTCAATTACCGCTTCTTCCTTGATTTGCCCGAACCCGATCGCAAATTGATAAAGGCGGAAGTTAAAGCCACGCAATTTTACCAACCGCTCATCGAATATTCGGGTGCCTGTGCAGGATGCGGAGAAACACCTTACCTTAAGTTGCTCACGCAGTTGTTTGGAGATCGTCTGTTTATCGCCAACGCCACGGGATGTTCCTCCATTTACGGCGGCAATCTCCCGACCACACCTTATACCACCAATCGCGACGGGCGCGGGCCGGCGTGGTCCAACTCCTTATTTGAGGACAACGCGGAATACGGCCTTGGGCTTCGTGTGGCGGTGGATAAACACCACGAAAGTGCCGTGGAATTACTCCAACTTCTCGCACCTCAAGTCGGCGAAGTTTTGGTGACGGAACTTCTCGGCGGTTACGCAGGTGATGAAGCAACATTAGAAGCTCAGCGAGCGCGGGTGATGATGCTTCGGGAAAAATTGCGCGACGTTCAAGACATCTCTGCACGACGACTGGAACTCATCGCCGATTATCTTGTCAAAAAATCCGTGTGGATCGTCGGCGGCGACGGCTGGGCGTATGACATAGGTTTTGGAGGACTCGATCACGTGCTGTGGAGTGGGCGCGACGTGAACATTCTCGTCATGGATACGGAAGTTTATTCCAACACCGGCGGACAATCTTCCAAGGCCACACCGATGGGTGCGGCCGCTAAGTTTGCGGTTTCCGGAAAAGCTCTTCCCAAAAAAGACCTTGCCCTTTATGCGATGATGAATGGCACCGCCTATGTGGCGCGAGTTGCTTTTGGATCGAAGGATGGACAAACCGTGCAGGCACTCACCGAGGCGGAGCAATTCCCCGGCGTTTCCCTCGTGGTTGCTTACAGCCATTGCATAGCCCATGGTTATGGAATGCAGTTTGGCCTCGAACAGCAAAAGCTTGCCGTGGACTCCGGGTATTGGCCGCTTTTCCGTTTTAATCCGTTGCGGGATAAACACGGCGACGAACGACTCAAATTAGATTCTTCCGCACCGAAAGTTGCGCTGGAAAAATACACCGCTAACGAAATGCGCTACCGCATCGTCGAACGCACTCAACCAGAGCGTGCGCGTGCGTTACAGCAGGGCGCCCAGCAGCAGGTGCGCGAACATTACAAGCTTTACGAACGGCTGCGGGATGTGATGAAAGTTTCGGATGTTGATACGGAGGAGACAATTTAGCTGATGGAGCTCACGACAGAATACCTAGGGCTTAAGCTTAAAAATCCACTTCTTCCGGGAGCCTCGCCGCTCTCCGATGATCTCGACACAGTGCGTCGCTTGGAGGATGCCGGTGCACCGGCGATTATCATGCGCTCGCTCTTCGAGGAACAGCTCATCATGGAGGAACAGGCCACTTTGGAGGATGTGAATTTGCATGAATTTTCCTCGCCCGAAGCTGCAAGCTATCTCCCCAACATCGCCGACTTTGCCCTTGGGTCGGACGAGTACCTCAAACAAATCGCCCAAATAAAACAGGTCACCGAGATTCCCGTGATTGCCTCACTCAACGGCACGACGCTCGGAGGCTGGGTTCATCATGCACGTTTAATACAAGAGGCTGGTGCCGATGCGCTGGAATTAAATACGTATTTTCTTCCCACAAATCTTTTACGAACCAGCAAGGATATTGAAGATCAAATCATAGAGGTCTTTCGTGCGGTAAGAAACAAAGTAAACATTCCGGTTGCCGTAAAACTCTCTCCGTATTTCAGCGCACTGCCTCATTTTGCGTTGCAGCTGCAGCGGGTCGGTGCGGATGGCCTCGTGCTTTTTAACCGCTTTTATCAACCCGATCTCGACCCCGAGTCCTTGGACATAAAAATTACCCTCCAACTTTCCGATCCCTACGAATTGCGGCTGCGCTTGCGTTGGCTCGCCATTCTTAGTGCCCATCTTCACCTCGATCTCTCGGCCACCGGCGGCGTTCACACGGGATTGGATGCCATTAAAGCAATCATGGCCGGTGCCACTACCGTGCAAATGGTCTCCGCCCTTTTGCGCCATGGGCCGGAACATTTTCATCAGGTTCTAGAATTTCTCGGTCACTGGATGTCGGAGCATGAATACGAGAGCCTCGAACAACTTCGAGGCAGCCTCAATCTCACGACAGGCCCCGATCCCAGTGCCTTTGAACGAGCAAACTACATGAAAATGCTCCTAAGTTGGCGTAAGATGACTCACGGATTTGGAATTCCGCCACAGCAATCATGAGTTTTTTAAAAGAGCACAGGGCAACGGCAACAAGTCTCGGACTTTTCGTTGCCGCATTATTTTGGAGTGTGACATGCCAACCACTGGCAGCGCAGGAGCACAACGGGCAGCAACTTGTCACAGCATCGCTTGTTGCTGACACAACAGCCATTGTGCCAGGCAAGCCATTTCGCCTTGGACTCCACCTTCGCATGGCACCCGACTGGCATGTGTATTGGCAAAACCCCGGAGACGCTGGTCTTGATACGACATTTCATCTCCATCTGCCCGAAGGTTTCCAAGTAAGTCCCATGGCTTGGCCTCTCCCACAGCGCTTTGTGGAAGCCGGCGATATTCAGGTCTATGCCTACAATGAGGAAACCTTGCTCATTATCACAGTTACTCCCCCGCCCACATTATCGGACTCCGTGGAAATTAAAGCCAACGCCTCGTGGCTCGTGTGTAAAGTGAGTTGTATTCCCGGGCAGGCGGACCTCGCCATCACATTACCTATCGCTGCGGAAGCGTCACAAGCCAACGCCGAACTTTTTGCAAAATACGAAGCACTCCTCCCTTCCTCCGAGCCTCCTCCTTTTGACGTTCAATGGACGCCCACGCCAACCGGATGGAATCTCGGGCTGCGCAAATTGCCAACCGAAGCGAGCCGCGTGGAATTTTTTCCCTATGCGAATGACGATGTTTCCCCGGGCCCTTCCGAATCTCGAGAAATCGTGGAAGGCCACGCCGATCTTTCCATTCCCATAGCCCAATCGGCGCCAGTACGCGGTGTGATTGCTTTGGAAAATGGGGAGCGTCGAGGGTGGATTGTCGCCAGCACAACGGCTTCAGCGGAACCTCGTGAATCGTTGGCTCCTGCGGCCGCTGCCGCCGCACCGGCAACTTCCTTTTGGACCTTTCTCGCTTTTGCATTTATAGGCGGATTTATCCTCAACCTCATGCCCTGCGTGTTGCCGGTGATTTCGCTGAAAATCTTTGGCTTCATGCGTCAGGCGGGAGATTCGCGAGCAAGTATTTTGAAACACGGCCTCGCATTTATCGCCGGCATCTTTGTGTGGTTTCTCGGCCTCGCCGCCATTGTGGTGGGACTTAAAGCCGCCGGCAGCGAAGTGACATGGGCCTTCCAATTTCAAAATCCATGGTTCAATTTCACCATCGGCGCAATTATCTTTGTCTTTGCACTCAATCTTTTTGGCGTCTTTGAAATTGTACTTCCCGGGCGTGCTGCCAGCGGGCTCGCCGAAGCTGCCGGTCGTAGCGGCCTCAGCGGTTCTTTTGCCCAAGGCATCCTCGCTACCCTGCTCGCGACTCCCTGCACCGCTCCCTTTCTCGGCACCGCCCTTGGCTTTGCATTTAGTCGTTCTCCCGCTGTCATCTTCGCCATATTTGCCGCCGTCGCCGCGGGCATGGGATTCCCTTACATCCTTCTCTCCGCCAAACCCGGTTGGATGAAATACCTTCCAAAACCCGGCACATGGATGGAACGTCTTAAGCAATTCATGGGCTTCCCACTCATCGCCACCCTGCTGTGGTTGCTCTATGTGATCGGACAACAACGCGGCACAGAAGCGGTGATTTGGGCCTTGGCATCCTACCTTTTCCTTGGACTCGCTGTTTGGCTTTACGGTGCTTTTCTCGGGCCCCTGAGCTCCCTGCGCACCAAAACGCTGGCCACCCTTAGCATTCTCGCCTCACTCGCCGTAGGCCTTGGGTATTTTGCAGGTCAACTTTTTGCCGCTACCGCCGCTACACAGCCCACAAAATCCGCCACAACATCCACCGATGGCATCCCATGGGTTCCCTTTTCCCAAAATGCCTTAGATAAACTCCTCGCAGAAGGTCATGCCGTCTTTCTCGATTTCACCGCCGATTGGTGCATCACCTGCAAATTTAATGAAAAAACAGCCATCAATACCCCTGCCGTTCGCAAAGCATTAAAGCGACTTAACATCGTGCCTATGAAAGCCGATTGGACCAACGCCAATCCGGAGATCACCCGCAAACTCGCACAATTCGGGCGTGTCGGCGTACCTTTCTACGTTTTTTATCCAGCAGGAAAATCCCGTGATCCCATCATTCTTCCAGAGCTGCTTACGGAACAAATCGTACTCCGTGTCCTCGATGCCACACATCCTTAATTTTTCATCCATGATCAAGCACTTCCTCCATCCAATTCTTCTTCTCACAACAATCCTCCTCCTTGCTCCGATCACCCACGCAGCACCGGAGATCGGACAATCTGCACCCGATTTTACCGTGATTGATTCCGACGGTCACACCCACCATCTTGCAGATTATCGAGGAAAGTTTGTCGTCCTAGAATGGCTCAATCATGGATGCCCCTTTGTCGCCAAACATTACGACAGCGGACACATGCAAGCCTTGCAGAAAAAATACACCGACGCCGGTGTCGTTTGGCTTTCCATCATTTCCTCCAAACCCGGTTCTCAAGGCCATGCCACGCCCAAAGAAGCCAACCAAACTAAAGCCGAAAAGAAATCAGCCGCCACAGCTATTTTACTCGATGAGAGCGGCACCGTCGGACGCCTCTACGCCGCAAAAGTCACCCCCCACATGTTTATCATCAATCCCGAAGGTGTCCTCGTTTATGCCGGAGGGATTGACGACAAACGATCCACCGATGTCGCCGATATCGCCACCGCCAAGAACTACGTTGCGCAAGCTCTCGACGAAGCACTCGCCGGCAACTCCATCACCAAACCCACCTCCCAACCCTACGGTTGCTCCATCAAATATTGAAATCGAGTAAAGGTAAAAGGCTCTGTTGCAAAATAAACCAAGGGGCATGGGCGTTTGCCTAAAGGCCATCTCCGCCTTCGGCTACGGTTCACCCGTGTTCCAAAATCAATCACAGGCGAGACGCCTGTACCCCCTGTCCAAGGCAGATCGTTTGGATGCCTCAAAGTGGCGCACTCATCACCACCGCCTCAGCTGTGTCTAACGAATTAGAAAATTCGTTTTACGTCCTTCCAAACTTTTTTTCTTTTTTGCGCCTTGGTGCCCTTGGCGTGATTACTGCTTATCTGCAGAGCAACATGATTGGCCTGTTCCCTGATTCCACGGCATTTTGGCAAGGACGCCCGTCATAGGGCAAACTCCGGTAATCCCGGAGACAAAAAGGCCCATGCCCATGAGCAGCGGAATCCATGCAAAGAGCGGATGAACAGTCAGGGCAAGTGCTGCACCTAGAAAAATAAAAAAACCTGCCGTAGCTCGCATTTGGCGATCAAGCGGAATCACATGGCGCCCCCGACGTTCCACCGGCAATCCTGCCGCCACCCAAGCATCCGTGCCACCTTCTACCACAATGGGCTGAGAAAGCCCCGCCGCCCTGAGTTTCTCCGCCGCCTGCGTCGCTCGAACTCCCGACTTGCAAAGAATATAAACCGGAGCGTCAGGCGAGGCGTGAGTCAAAGAAAATGCCTTCGCATCCAAATCATGCAGTGGTTCCAGTCGTGCTCCCGCCGCGTGAACCGATGCAAATTCGCCCGGCGTACGAACGTCAATTACTATCAAATCCGAATCCTTATTCCAAAGTGCCGCCAAATCTGCGGGCTTAATTGTCTCAATGCAGGATGTTTCCATAATGGCTCATATTACTACCAAGCTAATACCGATGCAAACATTACCAAAAGGTAATGAAAGAACTAATGTATCAAAAGCACAAGTCAGCAGAGGCACTTACCGGCGACGCCGACGAATCATGTAGCCACCCATCCCCAAAGCACTCATGGCAAGTAAGGCATACGTTGCTGGTTCGGGAACTGTGGTAAACCCATTGCCGCCTGCGGCACCTGCGCCGGAGGTGAATTGGGCATTGGGGAGGGAGCCACCGGCACCAAGGGTATATGCGCCTAAACCCCACGTTCCATCAACTGGAGTGATCCATGCAATGTCAGAACCATCAATAATACCATTAGTTCTAAAGAAAAAGCCCATAGTCCCCTGCCCTGGAACTATAGAATTAGTGGTCAAAGTAGAATATCCAACAACCATGAGTTCGACGCCATTAGTAAAAGCACCGCTATAATTAAAAATAAAGTTTCCATCAGTAATCCCGGGACCACCAACATCACTATTAGCGAGCGATCCAACGAGAACAGTTCCTGTTGGTGCAAATCCATTCGTTGTATTAGCAAACAAATCGTTTAAAGAAGAATATCCTAACGTCGTAGGCAACGTAGCCCATGTATCACCATTGGTAACCGCTAGAAGATTAATCAATCCCCCACTAGCAAATGGAGAGCTACCAGTATTAGTTCCCGAGTACATAGTTCCCATGCCAAAAGAGAGATTGACTGATGACAAGGCAGTTTGAACCATCAATGCAATTAAAATAATAGGACAAAAAAGTGCTTTCATAGTAATTTAAACTCGTAGGTTTTTCTTTATTGATTAAAATTAACTGTATTGGTCCAAAACACTGTTCCCGTTCCGTTATTTGTCGCCTTACGGATCACATAACCGACTGCACTAGGTATGATATTATTGCCCACATCATTGGTTCCTGTAGAAGTACTCCTCCATCCACTATTTGTCACATAGTAATAGATTGATTTAGCCGCCTTATTAATGCCGCTTGCTGAATTATCAAAAACAAGTAACTGATCCCTACGCTGGGGTAATATAACACCTAAACTCGGTGTGAAAGCTCCACTTGAAATTAATCCAAGATCATTAAGTGTTATATCTACAGGGCGACCAAGTGAAACATAGTTGTCATTTCCAGTGTTTCCCTGCCTATCAAGCTGTACTGCCATGGGCCCCATATTCACACTACCTGCAACCGTTAGTTTAAGGTCCGATGCGGCATTAGTTGGGTTTCGTACTATAAAATACGAATCTGGAAGAATCGGCGTATTGTTAAAATTGTTTGTTCCCCCTGACGTATTACGCCAATATGTGTTAGTAACAAAATAATAAATGCTGCCAGCCGCACGATTTATTCCAATTCCTGCAAAATTTGGAAATAAAATTTGAGTTCGGCGCTGCGGTAAAATGACTCCCGCACTCGGTGTAAACGACACTCCTTGATCAGACGCTGGGAAGAGGGTGCCGAGGGTCCAGTAAGGAATAACCTTGATCTGAACCCCTGCGGAGAGTCCTGTAGGCTGGACGCCATTATCCACGAGAGTGATTGTGGTGCTGCTATTGGTCTGGACATCAAAAATCATGCCTGCCTGCGACCCATCCGCAGCTTGTACGTAATGGGGTGTGGTGGTGAGGTCACCAAAGCTAGCACCTGTAGCGGTAATGACAAAACCGTTTTGTGAAGTGACCGCCCCTTGAAAAACGGGTGCTTTGGTAAACGGGGCCGCAATGATGGTGTCTGAACCTTGAGGCGTATCAATCGTCATAAACCCCACCGGATCCGTGACCGCCGTGACCTCTGCATTTAGTCCCGTGACCGCGAATAACGTTGCGGCAACAACGAGGAGGGGCGGAAAACTTTTCATACGAGGCGAAAGTAAGCGAAGGGCTTGTTTTGTCAAATGCTTTTTTATTTTTCTTAAGGTCTCCTGAATTTGCTCGTGATGGGTGGATTGATGAACGCTTCGAGGGAGTAACTTTGAGGTGCCGCAACGATGTGTCTTGGGCAGGGAGCACAGGGGGTTGCCGGTGATTGTTTTTGGATCGCGGGCGGGACGCCCATGCCCCCTGGTTTTTTTAACGGAGAACACTATCTGTGATGACGCGGGGGCAACAATTGTACATATTGTACGTGGGATAAAGTGCGTTTCGTGTCAGGGGAGTGATGCGGCTCCATAGCTACAGGCCGTCATTTGACAGCATGGTTGTGTGCGAATAAACTGGCGTTTATGGGCGGCAAGGAGTTTTCTAACGCTCGCCCTCGGATGAAGTCAGTTCTCGACAAGAATGTTTTAGTGCTCAACCGGCTGTGGCAGGCGGTGAATGTCTGCAGTGCCCGGCGGGCCTTTACGCTGCTTTATCAAGGGCATGCTCATGTGGTGTGGCGGGATGAGGCCAACAACTACCTGACACACGATTTTCGCGGCTGGTATAATTTTTCCCAAGCGTCACCGAGCGAGGAAATGGTACATTCGGTGCGCTTCGACATTCGAGTTCCGACAGTCGTTGTCCTTCTGCTCTTCGATCGCTTGCCGGGCAAGGAGGTCAAACTTACGCGGCAGAACATCTACGAACGCGATCATCACACGTGTCAGTATTGTGCGCGTCAGCTTGATTGCGAAGACCTCAACCTCGACCACGTCCTGCCACGTCAGCGCGGTGGAGAAACGAGTTGGGAAAACGTCGTGTGTTCCTGCATCCCCTGCAACACCCGGAAAGGCAATCGTCTTCCTCACGAAGCCAACATGCGACTGCTTAAAGAACCAAAACGTCCGCGTTGGCGGCCTTTCATCAATCTCACGTACGCGACGACGATCCATGATACATGGCGGCATTTTGTGGATGTGGGGTGTTGGAATGTGGAGTTGGGTGATTAGAAAACGCCCCAAAAATTGCCTTCGGGTACCGCGCCCGCCTCGGGTGTCGTTTTCCGCGCCCTCGCGGGAAACATCGTGGTCCGAAACGAAGTTCAGCCTGTGAGAGCGCGGACTGTCACGCCAAATCGAATGTGGGGCGTCAGCTAATCCAATCGAAGTGCCGAGTTAGGATGCACGGGTGTTTGCGTGTGGTTGTTTTTGGATCACGGGGGTGATGCCGATGCCCCCTAGACTTTTGTAAACCACGATCGTGCCGGTGTCGAAAGCGGAGATAGCCCTTAGGCATAATGCTGTTCGGGAATTCCCACCGCATCCGAGTGTCCCGTAGGGACTTTTGAGAGAAGTCCGGTGATTTATCGCCGGATAACGGAGTTTTTGCGTTGTGCCCGTCCTAGAGGGACGGTTGAAATGCCTTTGGGGTTGAGTGCTGGACGGCGAAATGAATCCTCAGGCGTCCCTCTGGGACGCGCTCCCTTTTCCACGGGGATCCCGGCGATAAATCGCCGCGCTACTTTCAAGGTGTGCCTACGGCACGCAAAAATTCCCGAACGGCATTGCCCTTAGGCAATCACTCGTGTCTCCTGCTTTTTTTGGCTTATTCTCTGAGTTTACCTGTCTAAGAAACACGGGGTTTGCCCATGCGGGCTCATCGCTTTAGTATGACGAGTGTGGAACTGATTGTCTTGGGGAGTGGAAGCAATGGGAACGCGGCTATTGTGCGAAGCGGGGAGACGACGTTGCTTTTAGATGCGGGGCTTAGTGCCAAAAAAACTCTCACTCGTCTCGCGGCAGCAGGCATTGCTCCCTCGGAAATTGATGCGATTCTCCTCACTCACGAACACGGCGATCATACAGGAGGCCTTCCCGTGTTGCTGCGTCATTTGCATTGTCCGATTTATGGCACGCGCTTAACGGCTGAGGAATTGCGCGGGCAACACGAACGCTTTGCTTCGTGCGAATGGCGACTCTTTGCCACAGGCGGAACTTTCACGATTTGCTCATTGGAAATTACCGCATTTTCCGTGCCTCACGATGCGGCGGATCCTGTGGGTTTCACTTTGCGCGATGGGACGTCGGCCCTTGGTGTTATTACCGATCTTGGTCACGTCAATCATTCCGTTGTTCATCATGTCACCGGTGTGAACTGCCTTTTTGTCGAAGCAAACCACGACGAACATTTGCTCCAAACGAACACCAAACGTCCCTTTGCCCTCAAACAACGCATCCTTTCTCCGCACGGCCATCTTTCCAACCGCGCCGCCGGAGACCTCGCCAAACGCGCCTTCACCGATGCTCTGCGACATGTCGTTCTCGGCCATCTCAGCCGTGATTGCAACACGCCCGAACTTGCCACGGCCTGCGTGGTTTCTGCTCTTGAAAATCCGGCGATTCGCGTGTTATGCGCAGCGCAAGATGACGTCTTGCCGCCGGTATTTGTGTGAGCATGGTGCGCGATGCAGGGTTCGAACCTGCGACTTCTTGCGTGTGAAGCAAGCGCTCTACCACTGAGCTAATCGCGCACGAAACTTCTTTGATGCCATGCTACCTGCCAGACGTCAACTCTGCTCAAACGACGATCATTGGAATCGTCGTGTCCGGTGCTTGGTGCATCACGTGCATGACGCGGCGAAAACCTTCGTTGTTCACCGTGATGCAGGAGAGGGAATCAGGCTGACCTCGGCGACCTTCGGGATGAAGTAAAATGGCATCGGCTTTGTAACCCTGGCCCGGTTTTCCCACAGGTTGCCCAGGGCCCGTCACTGCGGGAGTTTGTGCGGGCCAGCGTCCACTCGTTCGCTTAGGTTGCAATGTGTAACGCCCGGAAGGAACACCTCGCGACGCACCGATGAAGCCATTTTCATTCGCCCGAAACGTGCCGAGATAGCCTTCGCGTCCGTAAATATACAAGGCTCCCGGAGAGCGACGATTTTGAGGATCATCGCGTTCGAGAATGACGCCCAGCCAACCGCGTGAACGCGCCCCCGCAGGAAGTTTTTTCGGATCATTTCGCTCGGGGCGATAAATGGCGCGTTTGGTTCGTGCCTTGGGCGAGCGATGCTTCACGACGGAGTTTCAGCAGCGGCGGCTGAATTTTTCTTCGGACGATAGGCAAGAAGGCGCAGACCATTGAGGCAAACCAGTACCGTGCTACCTTCGTGGCCTATCACACCTGCGGGAAGCGGTAGAGCAAAGCCCAGAGCGGCGGCGACAAGAAGAAGAATCACTCCCGAGGCAAAGGTGAGATTTTGAATGAGCACACGTTTTGCCTGGCGTGCCATACCGACGAGAATAGCGATATTTCCCAAACGGTCTCCCATAAGAACCACATCCGCTGTTTCCATGGCAATATCCGAACCTGCGGCACCCATCGCCACGCCGAGGTTTGCGGCTGCGAGAGCAGGGGCATCATTGACACCATCCCCCACCATCATCACCACTCCCTCCTGCTTAAGCTCTTGAATGAAGCGAACTTTATCCACAGGCAAAAGCTCCGCACGAAATTCATCAATCCCTGCCTCTTCCGCAATGGCAGACGCGACGGCTTTTTGATCCCCTGTGAGCATGACGACTTTTGGAACGCCAAGCGCGTGAAGCTGCTTTACGATACGACGGGCTTCAGGGCGAATTGTGTCAGCCAGTGCAAACACCGCCAATACATCCACGGTGTTTTCCGATGTCCACATGCCCAGCCAAACACAGGTTTTTCCACGAGCTTGCAAAAGCTCGACCTCCGGCAACATGGCGCCCATTCCTTTCGCTGCTAATTCGCGAAAAAAACGTTCGCTTCCCACAATGTAGCGCGTTTCTGCAACAACAGCCTCGGCACCTTTTCCTGTCACAGACCGAAAGGCCACCGCTTCCGGCAAGACCAATCCTGCACCCGTCGCTGTCGCCACAAGTGCTGCGGCCAAGGGATGCTCCGACTTTACTTCCAGCGCAGCGCAAATTTCTAATGCGCAAGCTGCTTCGACGGACATCGCACCACGCAGAGGGAAATCATGGCCCGTGGGCGTGATCACATCGGTAACCTGCGGACGTCCCTCCGTGAGAGTTCCGGTTTTATCAAAGCACGCAATATTCACTCGTGCGGCGGCTTCTAAATGACGTCCGCCTTTGACAAGAATCCCATGGCGAGCGGCACCGCCGATGGCTGACAAGACTGTTGCCGGCGTGCTAATAATGAGGGCGCACGGCGAGGCAACAACCATCAGCGTCATCGCACGATAAAACGCCAAACTAAAAGCCTCGTCCCAAAAGAGCCAAGGCACGAGAAATACCAAGCCCGTAAAAGCAATCACGAGTGCCGCGTAGGTTTGTTCGGCTTTTTCGAGAAATCGTTGGGTGCCGGATTTTTCGGCCTGGGCTTCGGCAACAAGCCGCACCATTTTTGCCAAAGTGGAATCCTCCGAAGCTTTGGCGACGCGAATTTCTAAGCCGCCAGATTGATTCACCGTACCCGCAAAAACTTCGGCACCGACTTCCTTTGCTATAGGCAAGGATTCTCCGGTGAGGCTTGCTTCATCCACATTGCTGTGACCTTCCATGACGACACCATCCACCGGAAGAAGCTCCCCCGGGCGAACAATCACGATGTCTCCAACGACGAGTGATTCGATTGCCACCAACTCCGAACCGGTTGTGGTTTTACGCAACGCATTCTCGGGCCGCAAAGTCAGCAAGGACTCAATAGCCCGCTGCGTACGCTCCAAAGCATGATGCTGTAGGATGTGAGAAAAGCTGAAAAGAAACAGCAAAAGCGCACCCTCAAAAGGCGCACCTACTGCCGCAGCTCCCAAGGCCGCAAGCACCATCAGCAAATCAATATCAAGCGTCCGTTCCCGTAGGGATGAAATCGCGGAGCGAACGCCATGTTGTCCTCCAAAAAGATAAGCACCCGCATACAAACACAAGGCGAGAGCATCCTTCCCCGCTGCGTGCTCCACGATCGCCCCCGCAACGAGGCAGACTAAGGCCAAGATGCATAATATTTCTTCGTGGAGGTCGCCCGAAACAATCCGTGTCCACACGCTAGGGGGATTAGACGAACGCGATTCGAGAGGTTCAATTTGGGCTCCTGCTAAACACACATCGCGCCATACCGCTTCCTCACTGGCGGCAGTTGCATCAAAAGTCAGACAAAGAACTCGACCAATGTACGTCGCTGTGGCATGACGCACACTCGGAATTTTTTCAATTCGACGCTCAAGCTTGGCAGCCGCCGCCTCACAAGCTCGTCCATCCAGACGCATCACGGTGCGGCGAAATCCGCCATCCGCCACCGAACCCATTTCCGGCTTTAAATGCTCCTCGGTAATCTGACGCAATTCCGCTTCAGAAATTTTTTGGGGGTCAAAGGAAATTTCTACACGTTCGCCATCTGCTTGGGGATTAACTCCCAGAATGCCTTCGTGATCAGCGATTGTGTGGCGCTTTGCTTTATGCGTGCAACTCATACGGACACCTCCAAAAAATACCGAGGAGCTTCCCGTATTTCGAGCAACAAAGATTAGCCTGTCACCCCCGGCACATGCCGAAGCCAGCAGGAGGCCATCAGCTCATGCCCCGCTGGTGTAGGATGCACCCCATCTTGAGCCCAATAATCGGCAGGATGTTGCGTGAGTGCGGCATCAAATTCCTTTTGGAAAGGAACAAACCGCGCCTTAAAATCTTGCGCCAGCTCCGCCACCACCGCCCGCCTCTCATCAACTTCCGGACGCCAGTCCGGCGTCACGGCACCGCAAGGAAGGACAAAAGGCTCGCAAAGTACCAGCTGCACCTGGGGAAGCACTTGCTGCGTCCATTCCAACAACAGCCGATAGATTTTCGCATAACGATCCACCTCAACGCCATTGCCACGCGTTTTCTCATGCCAGGTGTCATTGACTCCGGCAAGAATGCTAATCATGTCGGGCTTCAAATGCAGGGCATCCGGCTTCCACCGTGCATAGAGGTCCACAATACGATTGCCGCTAATTCCGCGATTGAGCACTTGATGTTGGGTGCCCACACGCCGTGCAATGAGCGAAGGATAACCGCGCCCCAACGGATCGCCTGATCCCCCGTCCTCCTTCTCACGGCCACAATCCGTGATCGAATCACCTTGGAAAAGAATCACCATATTTTAGATAAGATCGCTCAGCAATTTAACGGACGGATTAAGCGTCACCAGATCGTTGATATTCACCGGAAGTCCCGTCGCCATAGACTTATTGGCAGCAGCACCGATAAGCAATGATGCCGCGCCTTGTTCATGGCCCGCGCTCCGCCCATACGGATCCCGCGTTGCCGCATGAGAAAATATCTGCTCTTGCAAAAGCGGGTCGCCACCTCCATGGCCGCCTTCAAGAACTTCGACCGAAATCTCCTGCGGCCCCTCAAATAATTTTTGCACAATGAGTTTAATTTCCGGGCCTGTATAGCCGTCAGTTTTTGCATCCCCCGTAATGATATGGCTCGCGTGTTCCTCGCTATATTCGATGCGCCCGCGATCGCCGGAAATAGAGGCACGAAACCCTTCACGCGGACAGAACGTGTTGAGCGAATAAGTTAGCATCGCACCCTGACGATACCGAACCATCACGCTCATGGTATCCTCGATATCCACGCCCTCGCGGAAAACATTTTGATCTCGGATGTAGCCGGTTTCCTTTTCAGCATTGAGGTACATCTCACGCATCGTCGGGTCTTCATCGAGAGCGAGGCGGAACGGATCATCTTTTGCCTCTGCCACGCCGGTGTAGCGATCATAACGCGTCCACGTTTCGTCCCCGCGTGCCACGGCGTTCTTTTTCCCGTAAAATACGAGATCGCCCATGGCAAAAACCGTCTCCGGGATGCCATTGATCCACCAGTTGATCAGATCAAAATGATGCGTGGATTTATGCAAAAGAAGTCCACCGGAAAATTCTTTATGACTGTGCCAACGGCGAAAGTAATCCGCCCCGTGCGATGTGTTGAGCAAGTATTCGAAATCCACATGCATCACACGGCCAATCACGCCCTGCTCAATTAACTGACGCACTTTTGTCGGCCCCGCGCCCCAACGCACATTAAACGTCGTGCGCACCTTGTGCCCTGTTCGTTTCACCGCATCGAAAATCGCCTGACATTTCTCCGCATCAATCGTCATCGGCTTTTCCGAAACCACATCCGCTCCCGCTTCGAGACTACGCACGATGTACTCGTGATGGTAGCAATCGGGCGTACAAACAATCACCACATCAGGCTTTTGTTCCTTCATCATCACATCGAAATCCGCATAGGTCGGAACGGGCGGGATGCCAAATTCCTTCGACAACGCCTTCTGATGGAATGTACGGCGAACTTCGCTGGGATCACAAAGGCCTACGAGTTCCGCATCCTTTTGGTACGTGCCTACGATAGGACGGGTGAACATAACAACTCTGCCACCGGTACCTACGGCAGCATAACGGGTTCTTTTTTGACTCATAATAATTTAATGGGTGATTTGCGGAAGGCTGACACCAAAAGCTTCGGCGACATCGGTAGAAAAAAGGGCGCGAGCACGAGCCGCATCAACTCCAAGCCAACGCTCCATGTTCGCCACCCCTTCATCCGGCGTGAGTGCCGAACCCGCGAATCCTTGCCCTCCAGGTTGACGCACCACGCGATCGTCACCGACACAAACCTCGATTTCGCCGATACGATAGGAACCATTAGGTGCCCCCGCTGCCGCCATGCAATCAGTGGTGAACAAAACACGCCCTTGCGGTTTCGCACGGAAAAAGTTTTTCAATACCGCAGGAGGCAAGTGAATCCCATCGGGAATAAAAAAAGCTGTCAGCTCATCACGCGCCAGCAACCGCTGCATCACGTTATCATGCCGGTGCATCATCGCCGGAACACCATTGCCCAGATGCGTACAAAACCGCGCCCCCGCCGCAATAGCCGCATCAATAGCCGCATCATCCGCATTCGTATGCCCCAGCGAAACAGCCACGCCATCCGCCGTCACCCGACGGATAAACTCCGCGCTCCCGGCCCACTCCGGAGCCACGGTGAGAAGCTTGATATTTCCTCCCGCCGCCGCCTGCAAACGTTGAAATGCAGCATAGTCCGGTGGCCCCATATACTTCGGATTATGAGCTCCACAAAATCCTAATACGGGGCTAAGCCACGGCCCTTCCAAATGATAACCACACGCGGCCTCACGCACGATGGCATCATTTTTTCGAATGTTCTCAAACCGCGCAAACTTCGCCTCCAGCCTTTCCAACGAGTCGGTGATAAATGTTGGGAAAAATCGCAGCGTCTGATGTTTTGCTAAACCATCCACCGCACGGCGTACAGCGGACGGACTGAAATCTGCGGCCTGAAAATCCGTTCCAGCGAAGCCGTTGATTTGAATGTCGAATAGACTGAGGGACATAAACAGCAATCAGGATTTTTCCAACAGCGAAGCCGAGTCTTTATCGAGGTAACACCACGCCGCTTTATGTCGCTGCAAAATAGAAGCCGGGTGCATGGGAGTTACTTTGTTCGTCAAACAATCCTTCACCGCCTGCGCTTTGCGTTTGTCGGGAATCGTACAAATGATCGCCTTGGATTTCATGACCTGCCGAATGGACATGGAAATGGCTTTCTTCGGCACCTGCGCTAGCGTCTTAAACCAGCCCTCACCCATCTGCTGTTTGCGGCAGGCTTCATCTAAATCCACTACGAGGTAAGGCGCGGTTGCTTTGAAATCCGCCGGCGGATCATTGAAAGCCAGATGACCGTTTTCTCCAATGCCTGCAAAGCAGACATCAATCGGATGCTTCTTAATTATTTCGCCGACGCGCTTACATTCCGCCTGCGGATTGCCTTCGCCGCTGATGTAATGAAATCCGGCCAGCGGCAGCGGAAGCTGTGAAACAAAGCGCTCCCAAAGATATTTGCGAAACGATGCAGGATGCGTGATGGAAACGCCGACGTACTCATCGAGGTGAAACGCCGTGACTTTGGTCCAATCAATTCCCTTGGCCTTAATCAAATTTTGCAGCATCTCAAACTGCGAGGCGCCCGTGGCGACAATGATGTTGGCGCGACCGCGTTTCTTAATGGCCTGACGAATGAGCTTCGCTCCTAATTCCGCTGCAGCAGCACCGGAGAGTTGTTTGTTTTTATCAATGACGACCTGAGGCTGGCGTTTTTTCATAAAGGGCAATTACACATCGGAAACATGCTTTTTCCAAGCATCGAAACGCTGACGATGAAACGCGAGGCGATCTGCTCGCGGCGTTCGTGTGCTTTCCGGAGCAGCGGGAATGTCTTGCACGGGACATCCCGCAAGGCGTGCTGCCCCGCTTAAACCATCCGTCGTTCCCGGACGAAGCGGACAGCCAAAAATATCCGCTGCCATTTGAAGCCAAAAGCTCAAGCGACTACCACCACCGAGTACAACGATTTCTTCGGAAGTTTCAAGGAAGCCTAGAGGAACAAGCGCAAAGATGGCATAAAGAATTCCCTCCATGGCAGCGTAGGCTTTTTCCTCCGGTGTCCCCTCCCCACGCCACGCCGCCTCGGTACCCCAACGGTTTGGATAAAAAAGCGGCGCATCGAGTGTCATTGCCGCACGACTTGCATAATCCGCAAAGCGCGGACTATCCACCGAGCCGAAAAGAAATTGATCCGCCCAATCCAGTGCCGAGCAGGCACTGCCGATCACAACCAATTCGTAAAATCCGCCGCCCGGATACAATCCCCACAAACCATGGTTGCTATAAGGCCCCAGCTGATCTTCCGCCA
>JAJTYZ010000109.1 GCA_021463515.1 Chthoniobacterales bacterium
CTTCTCGAGTACGGCTTCCAAAAGCCCTGCCGCTTTGTGAAGTGTTTCTTCGTATTCCATAGCGGGATCGGAGTCGGTGACGATTCCAGCACCAATGCCGAAGGTCGCTTGTCCCTGCCGTAAAACGAGAGTGCGGATGGCAATGTTGAAAGCGGCGCGACCGCTCCAATCAAACCAACCAAGGGCACCGGTGTAGATTCCACGCGGCCTTGATTCAACTTCGGCAATAATTTCTCGGGCACGCTTTTTAGGAGCACCGGTGATCGAACCACCGGGAAAACAGGCCCGCACGGCTTGGAGTGGCGTTACATCAGAGCGAAGACGCCCTTCGACAGTGGAGACAAGATGATGCACCTGCGCAAAACTTTTTAGACGACAAAGAGAGGACACCCGCACGCTCCCGTAATCGCAAATTTGTCCAAGGTCATTGCGCTCGAGATCGGTGATCATGACCAACTCCGCACGCTCTTTCTCGGAGGTGATAAGTTCGCGAGCAAGGGCTGCATCCTTGGATTTCACAATGCTTCGAGGGCGGGTTCCTTTAATAGGCTCTGTCGAAATTTTAAGTCCATCCAGGCGTAAAAAGCACTCCGGTGACGCACTCAACACGGTCGTATCACCTAGTCGTAAAAAGCAAGAATAGGGAGCCGGACTCACCGCGCAAAGCCGACAATAAAACGCCCAATCCGGCGGCGACCATAAGGCTGTCAATGCGTGTGTGAGATTGGCCTGATAAATGTCTCCCGCCGCAATGTAATCGCGAAGACATTGAACCCGCTTAATCCATTCTTCTTTTCCAAGCGTTGGTAAAAAATCAACAGGTGCCATGGATGTCTCACCTTTTGTCCTCATCACATCCCTCGCTCCCCACGTATCAAAAACACCAAAGCGAAAGTTCCCTTCGTAATCAAACCATCCCGCAAGCCCTCCCTCCTTGCCCCGCCGTTTCCCCTCTTGCAAAGCATCCGACAAAATTCCCCAGTCATTCCAATTTCCCATCAACACCTCGGAAGGTCGCATAGCTATCCGCGTCCCACCGCCACCAAATCCCGCACCATCGAAAACAACGCCATCAGCATCCCCTGCCGTCAAGGCTGCAAAATCAGCCCTTTCGCCTTTTGACAAAATCTCCATGGGAATGATGTCAGCGGGAAAGCCTTTTCATTTCAAGAGGCACCGCATTAGTCTACCAAAGATTCCATGATTTCACGCCTTGCAACGATCGCTCTTGCGCTCTTCCTTTTTTCCTCATCCTTGCTGGCCCAGCAAGCATCTCCCGCCGCAACGCTCGAGCCGCAGGAACTGCCCAGCGCGGAATTATTGCCGGAGCCCGAGAAAACCATTTCTCCGGAGGCGCCCATGGAACCCGGGGAAGCACCTTTGCCAGCGATGGATAGCCCATTGCCCGGGGAGGAAAATCTTTTTGGCAACGACCTATTTGGTTTTCCAAATACGGTTAAAGAACCCACGGAGCCTGTCATTCCCGAACGCCTCCCCTTGCTCGAAGACCCTAAAGAAGCCGAACGCAAAGAGCGTGTGCAATTTCGAAAAGTAAAAGCCGTTCTTGATCGCGATCCTCAACTTCTGGCGTTGGAGGAAGCAGCCGATCTCGCATCAACACCCGAAGACCATCGGGCTGCTCGTCGCGCTTACTATGCCTTATTTTTTCAGAAAGTTCGCAAAGCAAATCCCAAATTATCGGACTATGCTGATCGCCTTGAAAAATCCTCTCTTGCTTTCCTCTACCAAACTCGCATTGCCCCCACGGTTCCTCTCAATCCTCCCCCGCAGCCTCAGCCACCCGCCGAGTTTATTCCTCCATTGGAATATGCCACGCCAACCCCTGCTCCCGCCCCTACGGAAACCCGTGAGCCGATGGGGCAAAATTAAATCACAACCCTCGGTAATTCTTCGAGCGTGTGAATTGTAAAATCCGGTTCGACGAGCCCCACCGGTTCTTCCTCCCCTTCCAATTCCAGCCAGCAGGTATGCATTCCTGCCCGCTTACCTCCCACAACATCACGTGACAGAGAATTGCCAACCATGAGCGACTCTTGAGGGGCAACACCCAACATTCCCAGCAAATGATGAAAAATTTCTGGTTCCGGTTTACCGATGCCCATTTCTCCGGAGACAATGGCTGCGTCAAAAAATATTCCTAGTCCGGATGACTCAATTTTTTCACGCTGCAAACCGGAGTCTCCATTGGTTAACAACCCCAAACGCGCACCTGCCTGCCGCAATGTGTGAAGAATCTCCTCCGCTTTAGGAAGCGGTGCTTGCAATTCTCGTCGCCGCTGACAAAAAAACTCTCCTAATTTACGCGCTAAATTTTCATCGTGTACTCTTTCTGCCGAAAGGGCGCGCCCCCAGACTTCCGTGCGAAATTGTGGAACCCATTTTTGCAAGTGCTGCTGATAATCATCTTCACCTTGAAAATGTCCCCACATCCCTTCGAAAGCCACAATGCCCAATGATTCACACCGCTCCACCGGCGCATGCGCTTGCCATAACACATCCATCGCCTCACGCGCTGCCCACGCCACACGCGCAACATCAACTGCCTTCTCTCGCCCTGCCCGTTCCGCCGTTTCCCGTAAAACCTGACGAGAAATTCGCTCATCCCAAATCAACGTGTCATCCAAATCAAAAACCACCGCCCGATATTTCATAACCTCCAGCTAATCCGTAATTCCTCCTCAAGAAAAGATTTTGTCCGCATCCACAAGCTCGCCATTCTCGGCAGGAGTTAGCTCTTTTCTAAAATAGCACCTGGGATGAGAGATGCTATTGTTCTCCGACCGTATTTCCAAAAAACGAGAGGGCGAACGATTAAATCGAGCATGGTACTGGTGAAGAGGCCAAAGAAAATAACCACGGCGACAGGATACAGAATTTCGCGACCGGGCTGGCTTGCACCTAAGAGAAGCGGTAGCAACGCAAATCCTGCGGTCATGGCTGTCATAAGCACGGGAACGATGCGCTCTTGGGTTCCACGAACTATCATGGCGCGATCAAAGGCCATGCCTTCTTCGCGCATCAAATGGAGGTAGTGAGAGATCATCATGATGCCATTGCGCGAGGCGATTCCCGTGAGGGCAATGAACCCAACGAGAGACGCCACGGACATCACCCCGCCGGAGAAAAACTTCACCCCAATCACGGCACCAATAAAAGCCAGGGGAAGACTCAACATGACCTGACTCGCCAAAAACAAACTCCGAAATTGCGCATAGAGCACGAGGAACATCACCAAAAGACTGAAAAGTCCGAGAATCACGATTAACTTAGACGCTCCCGCTTCGCTTTCAAACTGTCCGCCAAAACTCACCTGGTAACCCTCGGGAAAATGCACTTTCTGCGCGATGGCATCACGGATGTCATGCACCACACTCACAAGGTCACGGCCTGCGGCATTGGCTGAAACAAAGATGCGGCGTTGGGCATCGTCACGATTGATCATGTTGGGCCCCATCGTTTCATAAACTTCCGCTATGAGACCCAGCGGAATGGTTTGTCCATCCAAGGTCTGTACCGGAATCGCACGAATCGCTTCCAAATCATTGCGTGCTTCATCAGTGAGGCGCAATACCACATCGAACGTTTTCTGCCCTTCAATGACGGTTGTGATCACCGATCCACGCAGGGCACGTTCGGTATAACGAGCCGCCTCACCCGGACGCAGTCCGTAAAGGGCGCATCGTTCGCGATCGAGGCGGACATGTACTTGCGGAACTAAAGTGATGCGTTCCACTTCCAAATCGGCGAGACCCGGAACATTCTCAATCGCTTCCCGTACCTCGCCTGCCAACGAACGCAGAACATTGAGATCGTCACCAAAAATTTTAATGGCAATTTGCGCTTGTACTCCGGAAAGAAGGTGGTCAATCCGATGGGAAATGGGCTGCCCCACACTCACGCTCACGCCCGGAAGATTAGCGAGCTTAGAGCGGATGTCCGCCAAAATTTCATCACGATGACGTGCGGAGGGGTTGAGTTCAAATTCGATTTCGGTCGAATTAACTTCGAGGACATGTTCATCTCCCTCGGCGCGCCCGGTGCGTCGTGCAATCGTGCGCGTTTCGGGAACTTCACCTAGGAGATTTTCCGCGATGCGACCAATGCGATTGCTTTCCTCAAGGGATGTTCCGGGAGCCGAGGTGAGAAAAACCGTGGCACTGCCCTCATTAAAAGGCGGCAAAAACTCGCGCCCCAATGTTGGTACGACGGCAGCAGCGGCGAGAAAAAGAACAGCAACTAAACCATAAACTCCCCAAGGTACACGAAATCCTAAGTCCAACAACCGTGCTTCTACTGACTTTATTTTTCGTACAAGCCAACCCTCGCGGGGGTGGTTCATGCGCTTCATCTTTGGCAAAAGCATGGCACAAAGAGCCGGCGTCAAGGTCACTGCCGTGAGCAAAGACGCGAGGATGGAGACAATGTAAGCCAGAGCAAGCGGGGCGAAAACACGCCCTTCAATTCCTTGCAAAGCAAAGAGCGGAAGAAAGACGAGCACGACGATGATTGTGGCGTAAACCACGGAATTACGCACTTCGAGCGATGCCTCGACCACGACATCCACGGCAGGGCGCGGCACGGACGCTAGGCGGTTTTCTCGCAGACGACGAAAAACATTTTCGACGCCTACGATGGCATCATCTACCAACTCGCCAATGGCCACAGCGAGACCCCCGAGGGTCATGGTGTTGATGCCAATCCCAAAGCTTGCAAAGACAATGCAGGTGATTAAAAGCGACATTGGAATCGCTGTAAGCGTGATGAATGTGGTGCGGATATTGAGCAAAAAGATGAAAAGGACGAAGGCAACCATGAGGCTTCCATCGCGCAATGCTTCTTCAACATTGTGAACGGCTCGTTCGATAAAATTACTCTGGCGAAAAATGTCCCCGTGAATTTGGATGCCTTCGGGCAACGAGGATTTCATTTCTTCCAATGCTATTTCGATGCGGCGCGTGAGCGCTACGGTATCCACACCGGGTTGCTTTTGAATGGTGAGAATCACGCCGGGACGTCCGTCAATCCCCGCGTCCCCACGCTTCCCGACGGCCGCACCTTCACGAATCTCGGCGATTTGCCCAAGCAATACACTGGAACCATCGGGTAAAACTTTGACGACGGTTCCTGCTAAATCTTCCGATGCCTCCACGCGTGCTAAAATGCGAATGAGCCTTTCGGTATGCGCATCGGGAAGAAAGCCACCAGAGGAATTAACATTGGATTCATCAATCGCTTGCTCAACATCGTAGAGCGTCACACCGGTTGCCGCCATTTTAAGCGGATCGGCGAGCACCTGAACCTGCCGAATGTCGCCCCCCATCACGGTGATTTGCGAAACGCCCGGAATCGCCATGAGTCGCCGACGTACGTCCCACTCGGCCACGGTACGCAATGTGGTAGAACTCATGCTTGGATTATCGCTGGAAAGCCCCACGGCCATAATTTGCCCCATGATCGAGGAAACCGGCCCGAGAACGGGCTTAATACCCTCGGGTAAAGTGTCTGCAACCTCCGTAATTTTTTCTCCCACGATTTGCCGAGCACGGTAAATATCCGTCTCCCACGAAAACTCGGCAAAGATGAGGGAAAGCCCTAGGCCCGACATTGAGCGCACGCGCTCGACACCCGGAGCCCCATTAACGGCGGTTTCAAGAGGAACGGTCACGAGCATTTCCACTTCGTCGGGTGCAAAGCCGGGTGCCTCCGTGAAGACAACGACGGTCGGACGATTGAGGTCAGGAAAGACATCAATCGGAATCTTCGTGAGAACATAGGCACCGTAAGCCGCGATGAGAGCCGAGACGATGATGACCATCGTGCGGTAGCGCACTGAAAAGGCGATAAGGCGATCGAACATAGCTTAGTGTTGATGCCCGCCTTCCTTCGTTGCGGCTTCCTCACGATGACCCGTTTGGGAGTATTGCAATTGGTAATGTCCCTCGGTGACTACTGGCTCTCCGGCCTTCAAACCCTCGAGAATTTCGATGGTATCGCCCGACTTTTGCCCTGTGACTACGGGGCGTCGTTCAAAATGTAAGGGCTCGGTTTCGACGAAAAGGAATTTGTCATTGAGGCGACCAAGAATCGCACGGGCAGGAACGACGACACCTTGATGCGCTGAGCCGATTTCAACAAACAGCCGCACGCGATAATTGGGACGCAACTTTCCCGAGGCATTCGGGACGAGCGCGTAAATATGAAAAAATGGACTGCCAATTTCGTGTCCCGGATCAATGCGTTGAACGGTACCTTCAAATGTTTCGTCGGGAAAAACATCGAGGCGTAGGATAACCTTTTGACCGCTTGAGATTTTCGCTAATTCGGGAGACTGATAAAAATTTCCCCGCGCCAACAATTCGCGATAGTCACCCGCCTGCATAAGTGTGGTTTCTGCCGTGAAGGGCAAACCAATCACGGCGGTTTGCTCAAAAACAACTCCATCCAAAGGAGCCTTCAATTCCTGAGCAGCACTCCCAAGAGTGAGTGGCGCGACACGCATGAGGGGCTGACCTTTTTGAACTTGATCCCCGAGTTTCACCATCAATTCCGTAACACGCCCGGTGAAAGGTGCCGTAACACGAGCGTGGCGCTCCGGCGACAGAACCAAGACAGCAGGGATTTCGAGCGTGGGTGCCACAGACGCAACCTGAGCTTTCACCGTGCGTAGCTTTAAATTCTCCGCCTGAGTTTTGCTGAGTTCCACAAGGGTACCATCGGACGCGGCGTCGGATTCACCGGGAGCCTCCGGATGGCCGGGATGCGCCAAAATTATTCCCGTCAAGCCGACGAGCATTAGCGAATAAAGGAAGGGTTTCATCATTTTTTATTTTTCGTTTTGCGGAGGGAGTTGGGATTCACATAGGGGAGATTAATGGCTGGGTGGGTGCCCGTGACGGATTCCAATTCCACGAGGGAAAGCGCAAAATTTTCGAGAATTTCAACGGATCCATGTGAGAGCGTGTCGCATTGAAGATGAACCGAAACCACATCGGTCGCTTCGACACGTCCGTCTTTAAATCCGGCTTCCATATTCCGTATGGCACTCTCGATCAGGGGGCGAGATTCGGCACCATAGAGCACCCATTGTCCCTCGTAGAGATCGGATTGCTTTTTCGCGGTCGCAATAGCGTTTGCAACTTGCAATTCCAGCGCACGAATTTTTACGCGCTGTTGTTCCGCCGTAGCATCTGCCGCGAGGCGATCCCCGATTTTTCTATCCCAGACCGGCAAAGGTAATGAAACACCCACGCCGAAAAAGTTTCCCGTTCCCAAGCCCTCGGGTTCCTCCATGCTCTTGTCCTGCTTATACTCGATGCCCACACGTATTCCTTCCCATGCGCTAGCACGGGCAAGACGCGCTTCGGCGGCGGCGCGATCCAGAGCGAGCCATTGCAATTCTACGTCGGGGCGTTGCGAAGGGCGGCTTTGTTGCAAACGAGCACGCAAATTCTTAACGGCATCTTCCAGCGATTCCGTGAGGGACAGCATGGCGTCTGCTGGCAAATTGAGAGTCGTTTTTAATTCGATCAAAAAGTTTTCCGCTTCAACGTGTGCTTCATTGGCCAGAATCCTCCATCGTTGCGTTTCAATGCGGGCCATCACGGACTCAGAAAGCGAGCCCTGCCCGGAATCCAATCGTTCTTGGGCTGCTGCTGCATATTTATGAAAATCCTCACCGGCACTTTGGGCAATTTGTTGGCGCATTTGAGCGGCCTGAATGCGGATATAAAGTTCCTGCACCTTGGCAATGAGAAGGCGTTCTTGGTTGCGAATTTCGCGCAAAGCCTCCGCAACGCCCACGCGGCTTATTTCACGCGAGATCCCCAAACGGGAAGTAAGGGGGAACAGCTGATACAAGCCCACATTGATTTCCCCTTCCCCTTGATTCGCGCTTGCAAAATCGCTTAATCCCAAAAATTCGATTTCCGGATTGGGCAATAACCCCGAGGAGCGCAGGCGTCCCTCGGCCTTATGAACTTCAAATCGCGCCGCCGCCAAATCCGCATTTCCCAAGAGAGCCGCGTGTACGACGCCCTCCATGGAAAGGTCTGCCGCCCCCGACGCGCTCCCAATGACACACATCGCCAACACCAAAATTGAAATTTTTATCACACACATAAATCGAAAATTTGCATAATCAAAAACACTCTCGCAAACTCCTTAAAGGCGCATCTCGCCCAAAGAAATCCAGCTTGTCGCAGGTAAAAGGCCGTTCTCGCCTGCGAACGTCAGGCGAGTATTTGAGGCGGATGCTCGATTTCGAGCGGCAGCACCGAGGGCACTGCGAGAACGGCGGGAATGACCTCCGTGATCCGTTCCATAAGGGGAATGAAAATAGCGGCAGAAACAATGGCCGGAGCATGGTCTTGCACCGTGCAGCCGTGATCATGGGAGGCTGTTGTTTTTGCGTCGGGGGAAGTGCTCTCCGAATGCGCCACGCAATCTTGAGTCCTCACAATTTCCCAATGCTCGAGGGCATGAGTCGCCCAAGCCACCCCAAGCATAGTCAGCCCTACAACAACAAAGAGCCGTGCATAACGCGCAAAAATCATGAGCCGTGAATCTATGCCAGCTGTAGCAAGAGTCAAGGAACCACTGCCGTATTGCCACAACGCGCCGTTGTCCATCTCAGGGAGAAAGTGAGGCCGTATTGCGAAGCAAAGCAAAAAGTGACCAAGAGATTTCTATTGGATTGCGTAAGTGTCCTTGCAACGTACCGGCAAGGGGCGGCCTCACGCGTGCTTATACCCTCAAATTTTAGTCTCTGGCGTAATTTCGGCGACGTCCACTTTGCGTCCTTCGAGGTAGGATTTGGCGGCAGCAAGGCAAACTTGCGTTGCCAAAACAGCGGCACTCACAGGGCACACAGACTTCCGCTCGCCTCGTATTTCACGGATAAACTCTCGAAGCATTCGCTGATGCCCTTTATCCGGTTCCGCCGCAAATTGCCGTAAGCTATCCCTCGATACTACGGCCTCTTCACACGCCGCGCGTTTTTTTGCCAACCAGCCGGAGAGACCGCCTTCCACGCCAATGTCAGGGTGACGGTCATGGAGCATGGGATAACAAGTTAACGCTGCCGCACCTGCAATACCAGCGGTGCGCACTTCGAGCATGTGTTCGCATACGACGATGCCGCCCTCGCCGATGGCTTCGAGCAATTCTTTAGGATAGCCAAAAGTTCCAGTTCCAGCCATCGTGATGACAGCCATGCCTCCATGCGCATAGTGAATCACGATTACGTGATTTAAGACGCCTTGTCCCGTGCATAGAACGGACACCGGTTCTGCTCCGAGAAACCAATTCGCCAAATCCACAAAATGCGTTCCTTCGGAAAGAAGCAGGCCCACGCGACGATTGAGGTCATTTTGCAAATGGACGGGTTTCCAGCTTTTCCAGTCGTCATTGATACGAATCGCTAAAACCGGTGTTCCGGGCGAACTTCCTACCTCCATTGTCTCCCACCCCGGTCGCTCAAAACGCCAAGGCTGTGGCTGCGGTGCTTTGAGGTGTGTGGTAAAAATTTTCTGTGCATCTCGCATGGCTGGTGCCGCTCGGCGGTTGTGGCCGACACAAAATGGAATACCGGATTCTTCGACGATTTTTTGGATAGCGAGCGCATTGGCAAAGGTATCCGCAAGCGGTTTTTCGGTATAAACCGGCTTTCCGGCTTGTGCCGCAGCTTCAATGATAGGTCGGCGAAAAGCCTCCGTGGTAGCCACAATGAGTGCTTCCACTTCGGGTTCGGCAATGGCCTCGCGAAAATCCTTGGTCGTTTTCTTGGGATGAAACGCCGCTGCTTTACGCAAATTGTCCTCGTTGATATCGCACGCTGTATGAAAACAGGCATCTTCAATCGCCACGAGATTCGGAATGTGAGATTGCTGCGCCAGCATCCCACAACCAACAACCGCAAAGTTCATCGCATGAAGTTTGGGGAAGTTACTTCAATTCCGCGAGCTTGGCCTTAATGGCATCGAAGTTCGGGAGATTGTGCGGATCGTCGTGCGATTCGGCATATTGGATAATGCCATTTTTATCTACGATAAATGCCGAACGTTTGGGAACGCCGCCCATGGGCAAACCGAGTTCAGGCAAAAACGTTTCGTAAGCGACGCCATAGGCTTTGGCGGTTTTGTGCTCGTAATCGCTGAGGAGAGGCACAGTGATTCCCTCCTTTTGCGCCCAAGCCTCCTGCGCAAACGGATTGTCGCCACTGATGCCAAGGACGACCGCATCCAACGAGGTGTAATCCTGTAAACCTTTCGAGATGGTGCAAAATTCGTCCGTACAAACTCCGGTAAATGCCATCGGGAAAAAGAGTACAACGACATTTTTTCCTGCGTGCTCCGAAAGCGTCGCAAGTTTCGGCCCGCTGGCGGTTTTGGTAGAAAGTGAAAAATCCGGTGCTTTAGTTCCAATAGTAATCATAGTTTTCGATTCGTTAATGTGAGGTGTCATCATACGGCTTGCGTCAAGGATGCGTCATTTCGACGGGGTTAACCCACGCGTCGAATTCCTCGCCGGTAAGATACCCGGAAGCAATAGCTGCGTCGCGCAAACTCGATTTCTCTTTGTGCGCTTTTTTAGCGATTTGAGCTGCTTTATCATAGCCAATGTGAGGATTAAGCGCGGTGACGAGCATGAGCGAATCTTGGACATAGTGATTGATGCGCTCCATATTTGGCTCGATGCCCGTAACGCAATGATGCGTGAAGGAGCGACAGGCATCGGCGAGGAGTCGAACGGAATGAAGGAAGTTGTGAATGATCACGGGCTTGAAAACATTGAGTTCAAAATTGCCCTGAGAACCCGCAAATCCAATCGCGGCGTCATTGCCCATTACCTGACAACACACCATGGTCATGGCTTCACTTTGCGTGGGGTTCACTTTGCCCGGCATAATGGACGAGCCGGGTTCGTTTTCGGGAATGTTAAGCTCCCCAAGTCCGCAGCGCGGGCCGCTCGCCAGCCAACGAATGTCATTAGCAATTTTCATCAGCGTTGCCGCCAAAGTTTTTAATCCTCCCGAGGCGAAGACAAATTCATCATGCGCAGAAAGCGCCGCAAATTTATTAGGATTCGACGTAAAAGGCAGGCCCGTAAGTTCCGCAATTTTCGCTGCAGCACGGCCTCCAAATTCCGGATGCGAATTCAGGCCTGTGCCCACGGCGGTTCCGCCAATGCCGAGTGAAAGAAGTCCGTGCATGGAACATTCAAGGCGCGTGATGTCCGCATCGAGCAGAGCGACGTAGCCAGAAAACTCCTGCCCCAATGTAATCGGCGTCGCATCCTGCAAATGGGTGCGCCCGATTTTCACAATGTCCTTAAACTCCACGGCCTTTTTATCGAGGGCATCCCGTAGTTCACGAACGGCGGGAAGCAAATTGTGCGTGACGACCTCGGCAGCGGCAATGGACATGGCCGTGGGAAAGGTGTCGTTAGAAGACTGCGACATGTTGACATGGTCATTGGGATGAATGGGGGTTTTTGATCCCATCTCGCCGCCGGCAATTTCGATCGCACGATTGGAAATTACCTCGTTGGCGTTCATGTTGCTCTGGGTACCGGAACCGGTTTGCCAAATTCGCAAAGGAAAGTGATCGTCAAGTTTTCCGGCAATAACTTCATCGGCAGCAGTGGTGATGAGTTTGGCTTTGTCAGCAGGGAGTTTGCCAAGGTCTTGATTCACGAGGGCACAGGCCTTTTTAAGGATTCCAAGCGCACGAACTAATTCGCGAGGTTTCGTATCATCACCAATATCAAAATGAATGAGGGAGCGGGCTGTTTGAGCACCATAATAACGGTCAGCGGGAACTTCAATGGCTCCCATGGAGTCGGTTTCGTTGCGTGTTTTCATAAGAAATTTTTGAGTCCTAGAGGCACCAGAGAGCATCTAAAGTTCCGCCTCAGCA
>JAJTYZ010000011.1 GCA_021463515.1 Chthoniobacterales bacterium
GCTGAAGTTTTGGAAGAAAACGGAGAACAAGAAAACCCGCTTTTCAAACCGTCCATTTCATCCGCTTTTCAAATCGCCGGTCACAGCGACCCCGGATGATCCCCGCGCTTGGCCAATACTTTGGCCACAAGTTCTTCCTTGCGCACCCCTTTGCTGCGCGAGAGGTATTCTATTTCCACACCTGCAGCGAGGGCCTGCTTCCGCGCGTTATCACGGATACATTCCCGCAAGGGTTCGGCAAATTGCCCAATATCAAAACACCGGATGCCCTCTCGATGCAGCACGGCTGTCATCGCTTCAGGATACGCAACCTCCGTCAGCGTCCCGGTCACCACCAACCGATCGAAGCAACCCAAAACCCCTTCAATTTCTTTCTCATACCTCTCCGTCAAACCAGATGTCGTTTTCATGAAACCATTCTATCACATTCAACTCTTGGCACCGGCTTCGCTGGCTTAGGAAAAGAAAGTGCGTCAGAAACCTGGCCCAACAAGTTACGAAAACAATCGAATATCCCGGCGATATAAAACTTAGCTTTTAATGAGCTCTCGGAACTGCCTGAAGAACGGTGCGGCATCGTGGGGGCCGGGGCCGGCTTCTGGGTGATATTGCACGGAGAGAATGGGGTGTTTTTTGTGGGCGATACCTTCAATGCTTTGGTCATTGAGATTTATGTGGGTCACCTCCACTTCCGATGTGTCGAGCGTCGCGGGGTCTATGGTGTAGTTGTGATTCTGCGACGTGATTTCGATGCGTCCGTCACGCAAGTCTTTCACCGGATGATTGCAGCCGTGGTGGCCAAATGGGAGGCGGCAGGTTTTTGCGCCGAGCGCATGGCCGAGAAGTTGATGCCCGAGGCAAATTCCCATGATGGGAAGCTTACCGATGAGATGGCGAATGGATTCATGCGCATAAGTTAGAGCTGCGGGATCAGCGGGGCCGTTGGAAAGAAATACTCCCGCAGGATTGTGGGCAAGCACGTCAGTGGCACTACTCTTTGCAGGAAGTACTGTGATTTTGAAGCCTAGCCGACGAAGTAAGCGAAGGATGCTCCATTTTACCCCGTAATCCAGAAGTACGATGGGCGTGTCCACGGCGGGTAAATCTTCCCGGCTTCCATAGGCCGACGACAAACGGCCATCAAGGTCCCACACATAACTTTCTTGCGTACTAATTTTGGCCGCGTAGTCCTGTCCGTCGAGGCCCGCCCATGTGCGTGCCTTCGTGATTGCCTCCTCCGGGCTGAGTTTGCCCTCGACACTCATAAAGGACTTCATCGCGCCGTTATGACGTATGTGGGTGGTAAGGGCACGGGTGTCCACACCGGCTATGGCGGGAATTTTTTGCCGCAGGAGAGCCGCACTAAGACCTTCTTCACTGCGCCAATTGCTCGCGTTGTTGAGTTGATGAATCAGGAGGCCCGAGGCGGCAAAAGCCCGTGATTCCATGTCCTCGCTGTTGACGCCCGTGTTGCCGATTTCTGGTGCGGTAAGCGTAACGAATTGCCCATTGTAGGATGGATCAGAAAGAATTTCCTGATAACCCGTGAGTCCGGTATTGAAAACCACCTCACCGGCACCATCAATCGGAGCGCCGACGCTGTATCCTCGAAAAATCATTCCATCCTCGAGTGCGAGAAATGCGGGTTTGTCTCTCAGGGCTTTCCAGTCGTATTTCATGGGTTGTTTTGAAAAATATCCTTGGTAGGCCACGAGAGATGCGGGGTGCGGCGTTGGTATTCTTGGAGTGAGCAGACCTCGATGCCCGGCTTTGTGCGGATTGTTTCCAATCCGGCAATCGCCGCCTCAAGCCCGCTGATCGTCGTTGTGACGGGAATACCACGAATCACCGCGTGCGAACGCATACGTACTTCATCTGCGGCGGGTGCGGAGCCCGTGGTGGGGGTGTTGATAAGCCAGACGAGGTTGTTTTCCTCAATATGATCTATGACATTTGGCCGCCCCATACTGATGCGGAAGATTGCCTGGGCCTTAATGCCATTGTCGCGAAGCAGGGTGCTGGTACCGATCGTCGCGTAGAGGATAAATCCCATGTCGGACAGCTTCTTTGCAAGCGGCACAATGGCGGTCTTATCTTGGTTGCGAACGGACAGAAAGACATTCCCCGAGCGAGGTATTTTATTGCCTGCGGCAATCTGACTTTTCAGGAAGGCCAGCCCGTAGTGCATGTCTATTCCCATCACCTCGCCGGTTGATTTCATCTCGGGAGAAAGAAGAATGTCTGACCCGGGAAAGCGCGTGAAAGGGAACACGGCTTCCTTCACGGCGGTATGCCGTGTTTCCACCTCCTGCGTGAAGCCGATATCCTTTAGGCTCCATCCAGCCATCACTAAAGCGGCAATCTTTGCGAGGGGGACGCCGATGGTCTTGCTGGCAAAGGGAATCGTGCGCGAGGCACGCGGATTCACCTCGAGCACATAGACCTCACCGCCATGAACTGCGTATTGCACGTTCATAAGCCCTCTCACCTCGAGGCCAAGCGCGAGTGCTTGGGTATGCGAGCGCAGAATTTCCAGCACCTCCTTTGAAAGTGTGGGAGGCGGAATGGTGCTGGCGCTGTCGCCGCTATGAACACCCGCAAGTTCCACATGCTCCATGATGCCGCCGATGACGACCTTTTCACCATCCGACACGCAATCCACATCCACCTCGACGGCATTACCGAGGTAATGATCAATCAGTACGGGACGACTCTCCGAAATCTCGATCGCCGTCCGCATGTAATTTTTCAGCGCATCCTCGTCATAGACAATCACCATCGCACGACCTCCCAGGACGAAGGACGGGCGGATCAATACCGGGTAGCCGAGTTGCTGCGCCACTTTAATGGCATCCTCCTCGGTAACCACCGTTGCGCCTGCAGGCTGACGAATGCCAAGCTTATTCACAAGCCTGCCGAACTGCTTGCGATCTTCGGCTATATCAATCATAGCGGGTTGAGTGCCGATGATGTTCACGCCATTACTCTCCAAGGCCTGTGCGAGGTTCAATGGGGTTTGACCGCCAAACTGCACAATCACACCATCGCATTGCTCGCGGCGATAAATCGGAAGAATATCTTCTAGGGTCAGTGGCTCGAAGTACAGCTTGTCTGAGGTGTCGTAGTCGGTGGAAACCGTCTCGGGGTTCGAGTTGACCATAATGGTCTCAATTCCCGCGGCCCGTAGGGCGAACGAGGCATGCACACAACAATAGTCGAACTCGATACCCTGTCCAATACGGTTCGGTCCTCCGCCCAGAATCATTATGCGGCGCTTGCCATCCTTGGGCACCGGTGGTTGTGATACTCCGTCGTACGTTGAGTAATAGTAAGGCGTAAAGGCCTCAAATTCCGCCGCGCAAGTGTCCACGAGGTTATAGGAAGGGACAATATCCAGAGCCTCCCGTGCGTTGCGTACCTCATCCTCGCTGCACGAAAGCAGATTGGCGATCTGGCGATCCGAGTAGCCGAAGGTCTTTGCCTGACGAAAGAGCGCGGGGTCTTTAACAAGGTTGCCAAGAGATTTCAAAGAGGCGATATCTCCTTCGTAGGCGGCCAGTTCTTCAAATTCGCGGAGGAACCAAGGGTCAATTTTGGAAATACTATGAACCTTCTCCACAGACCATCCGCGCTTGAAAGCTTCGCGGACGGCGAAGATACGAGTGGCCGAGGGGACTTCTATAAGCTTAATAAGCGCAGCTTCGTCCAAGGACTCGAATACGCTGTCGTTGCCATCGGCGCCGAAGCCGTGCCGCCCCGTCTCAAGCGAACGTAACGCTTTCTGAAAAGATTCCTTAAAAGTTCTACCGATGCTCATGGTCTCACCCACAGATTTCATCTGGGTGCCGAGCGAGCTGTCAGCGTCGGGGAATTTCTCAAAGGCGAAACGTGGTATTTTGGTAACCACGTAATCAATACTCGGCTCGAAGCAGGCAGGCGTCTCCCGTGTTATGTCATTGCGAATCTCATCAAGCGTATAACCCACCGCAAGCTTAGCGGCGATTTTGGCTATGGGAAATCCCGTCGCTTTGGAAGCAAGTGCCGAGGAGCGAGACACACGCGGGTTCATTTCGATGACGATGAGCCGTCCGGTTTTCGGATTGATAGCGAACTGCACATTGGAGCCTCCGGTTTCCACGCCGATTTCACGCATCACGGCGAAGGCGGCATCACGCATTTGTTGGTATTCACGGTCTGTGAGCGTCAATGCCGGAGCCACGGTGATCGAATCGCCGGTATGAATGCCCATCGGGTCAACATTCTCAATGGAGCAAATGATAACGCAGTTGTCCTTGGCGTCGCGCATGACCTCCATCTCGTATTCCTTCCAGCCCTCGATGGATTCTTCGATGAGAATCTCGCTTGTTGGACTGTAAAAAAGGCCGCGCTTGGCGATAGTCTCAAAATCCGCTTCGTTGCGGGCAATGCCTCCACCCGTGCCGCCGAGGGTGAAGCCAGGACGAATGATGAGAGGCCATTGATTAAACTCCTTGGCCACCGCCTGGGCTTCTTCCAAACTGTGAGCGATTTTGCTACGAGGCATATCGAGGCCGATGCGTTCCATGGCGGTCTTGAACTCACCTCGATCCTCCGCTTTGCGAATGGATTCCGGGCGTGCGCCGATCATTTCCACATGATACCGCGCCAGAATGCCGGACGCCTCAAGCTCCATGGCAAGGTTGAGTGCTGTCTGACCGCCAAGCGTTGGCAACACGGCATCGGGGCGCTCGCGGCGAATAATCTCAGCAAGATAATCCACCGTCAGCGGCTCGATATAAGTGCGATCCGCAAAATCAGGATCCGTCATAATCGTCGCCGGATTTGAGTTCACGAGAACGACCTCGTAACCTTCCTCTTGGAGGGCTTTACAAGCCTGCACTCCCGAGTAGTCAAACTCGCAGGCCTGACCAATAACAATGGGACCCGGGCCGATGATTAAAATTTTCCCCAGGTCGGTTCTTTTAGGCATGGGAGTAATCTCTCAGACTCACTTTATCTTGCCCAAAAGTTTTTTTTCGATCTGTGTCGCCACTTTTTTACCCGAGGCCATAGCGCGAACAACCAACGAAGGGCCACTTACGAAGTCACCGCACGCGAAAAACTCAGGATAGTCTTTGAGCGTTGGCACGTCATCTTCGGCTCCAACAAAGCCCATGGCGAGAAAGACTAAATCAGCATCAATCGTGAACTCACTTCCCTCAATGATTTTCGGCGACGGACGTTCGCCGGGCTTGCCTGCTTTCCACTCGACTTGAGCGCAGCGCAGGCCGCACAGCTTTCCATCCTTTCCGAGATATTCGAGTGTTGTAAGGGAGAACATCCTTTTGCTTCCCTCCTTGTGGCTGCTCGACTCGCGCAGGATAAGCGGCCATTGCGGCCACGGGTTCTTCGGACCACGCTTCTCCGGAGGTTGGGGCATGATTTCGAGCTGCTTCACCGAAAGTGCGCCCTGGCGGTTGGATGTGCCAATACAGTCCGATCCTGTATCGCCGCCACCAATGACGATTACTCTCTTGCCCTTGGCGAGATATTTCCGATCAACCGCCTCCACTTCGCCACCGATCACTTGGTTTTGATTGGTCAAAAAATCCAGGGCGAAATGAATCCCCTCCAAGTCGCGACCGGGCGCGGGTAGATCGCGGGGCTTCCGTGCGCCGCACGCAAGGAGTACCGCGTCAAAACGATTTTTCAGAAACGAAGCTGAAATGTCGCTTCCCACTCGCACGTTACATTCGAATGTGATGCCCTCGGCCTCCATGAGCTTAACACGACGCTCGACGAGTTTTTTATCCAGTTTGAAATCGGGGATTCCATAGCGGAGCAGTCCTCCCAGCTTGGCGGCGGCCTCATAGACAGTAACGCTGAATCCACGCTGATTGAGCTGGTACGCTGCTGTAAGGCCCGCAGGCCCCGAGCCAACGATAGCCACCTTCTTGCCATTGCGAGAGGCGGGAGGGGGCGGGCGAATTTCGCCGGATTCGAAGCCGTAGTCTATAATGGCACCCTCGATCTCGCGGATCGTAACGGCGTCGCCGTCAAGTCCGTTGACGCAGGCACCTTCGCAGGGAGCAGGACAAATACGGGACGTGAATTCTGGAAAGGGGCATGTTTCCAAAAGCACAGCGAGCGCCTCGCTCCAGCGATTTGCAGCCACAAGGGCGTTAAATTCTGGAATGGAGTTTTCGATGGGACAACCCACCGAGTGACAGAATGGAATACCGCAATCCATGCAGCGTGTGGCCTGCGAGTGCAGGTCCTCGGAGGAGAGTTTTTTTTCAACAGGCCGATAGTCTTTGAGGCGTTCGATTGCCGGACGGTACCCCGCAACTTTTCTTGGGACTGTAAGGAATGCAAAAGAATCGTCGTTCATTGGGTCTTATTCTTTTTCCATGTTTTCGGGTTCCACGCCCGTGTTGGGTTCTTGAAATGGTTTTTTCGCGAGGGCTTGGCGATATTCCATTGGGAAGACTTTGACAAACTGCGTCAGCGCGTGCGGCCAGTCACTCAACAGCTCTGCCGCCTTGGGGCTTCCGGTGTATCGGTGATGAGCTTCCAGCAACTTATGCAATTCGGCGGCATCTTCATCATCCAGAACTTCAAGGTCAATGGTGTCGAGATTGCAGTTGCTATCGAATGTGCCGTTCTCATCGAGTACGTAAGCAATGCCGCCACTCATTCCGGCACCGAAATTAACACCCGTAGGGCCAAGCACCACCACACGGCCGCCTGTCATATACTCACAGGCATGGTCGCCCACTCCCTCGACCACGGCTTTGGCCCCGCTGTTACGAATCGCAAATCGTTCTCCAACGCGTCCGTTTAGGTACGCTTCGCCCGAGATGGCACCGTAGAGCAGGACGTTTCCTGCTACGGTGTTATCTGCAGGATTGAAGCGGCATTTCTTGGACGGGTGTACAATGATCTTTCCGCCGGAAAGCCCCTTGCCGAGGTAGTCGTTCGCCTCTCCCTCCAATTTGAGAGTAAGCCCTGACGCTGCAAAGGCACCGAAACTCTGACCTGCAATGCCGGTAAATTCCACGACGACCGTGTCCTCGGGCAGTCCAACATGGCCATACTTGCGCGCAATGCGGCTGGAAATCAGGGTTCCCGCCGTCCGATTCACATTGCTGATCGGACTTTTCACGACGATGGAGCGCGACTCGTTAATAGCAGGTTCAATTTCCTTCAAGAGCTTGTAGTCGAGTGCGCTTTCTAAAGTCGTAGACTGTGGGATGCTCTTGCGAATCTCGTTCGGCGCGGCCTCGATCCGATGGAAAATTTTTGAGAAATCCAACCCATGAGCCTTCCAGATGGATTCCGCAGCTTCGGTTCCGAGGAGATCCACGCGGCCAATCATGTCGTCCATCTTCCGGAAGCCGAGTTCCGCC
>JAJTYZ010000110.1 GCA_021463515.1 Chthoniobacterales bacterium
AGATTGTCAGCGGCCTTCCAAAGATCGGATTCAAATTTTGATAAATCGTCCATTTTCGGATTGCTTGAGATTCTAGTTAGACTTCCCACTTGCTGGCGCAGCCCAGTATGCCGCCAAAGTCACAGGTATTTTCATTGTGCGCAAAGATGCTTTCCAAGCCAAGGACATCACGAAGATGTTGGGTAAAACATACTGGATTTCTATCCTGTCCATCCTGTCCATCCATGTTTCATGCTCCGGAAGAATTTACATGGATGGACAGGATGGACAGGATGAAAAGCCGATTGTTTGTAAGTTTTTGTCCGTAGCGAGGAGGCGAGCTTTATCGAGATGGGACGCAGGCGGTGTCACGCACGGTGTTTATTGGGGGTTATAGGGATGGAGTTTGTGACACTACTATTTTAATTTAATTTCTCGGCGATGTGGACGACGCGTTTGGCTTGGTGGCGAGCGGCGGCGAGGACTTCTTTCGCAACGGCAACTTCACGGGTGGCTGTCGCACTGGTTCCGTAAGGGTTGCCGCCGGCAGCATAGATGCAGGGGTCTGTATAACCTGGGGGCACGAGGATGGCTCCCCAATGGTGCATCGTGTTGTATAATGCCAAGGCGGTGCTTTCTTGTCCGCCATGAGGGTTTTGTGCAGAGGTCATTACGGAGACGACTTTGTCGGTTAATTTTCCTTCCATCCAAAGTTTGACCGTGGAGTCTAGGAACATTTTCATTTGACCTGACACGTTGCCAAAGCGAGTGGGGGTGCTGAAAATATAGGCGTCGGCCCATTCGAGATCCACCAGCGTCGCTTCGGGCACATCGGCAGCGACGCGTTGATAGTTTTTCCAGCCTTCGTTGGATTCCAATTGAGAAGTAGGGATTAACTCAGGAACGTGTGCTAACCGCACTTCGGCTCCAGCTTCTTGCGCGGCTTCCGCTGCTGCTTTTGCGAGCTGATAATTGTGACCAGTGAGGCTGTAATAAATGATGGCTAGTTTAACTTTTGACATAAATTTTTCCTTCTATAGTGGGTGATTTATTGAGTTTAAGGTCTATTTTATTGAAAGCAATTTACCTCGAGTTCGCAGCCAGTAGAAAATCATGGGCGTTTAGCTTTGCTCCAAAGAATGTCGAGGCGGGCCGTATGCCGTTTCCTCATCTTGTCCATCCTGTTCATCCATGTCCCCTTTCTTCTCTCCCTTAAAGCGGGTGAAGCGTCTGTATTCCAAGCGAGGAACACCTAAATTGATGAGCAGGCCGACTGAAATACCGGTGGCGTTTAGATAGTTGATGATTTGGGCCTGATGCTCGGGAGCAAGAGCTTTGATGGCCTTGAGTTCAACCAAAACACGACCCTCCACAAGCAAGTCTGCATAAAAGTCACCGACTATCTGAGAACGGAAATGAACCTTTACAGGCTTTTGATGTTCGACGGCAAGCCCTGCTTGGGTTAGGGTAATTAGTAGGGCTTTTTCATACACCGATTCAAGAAACCCAGAGCCTAACTCATTGATGACATCAAATGAGCAACCAAGAATCTGCCGTGTAAGCTCGGCGTGCTCTCTTTCTCTGCCTTGGATATTCATGCTCCAGAAAAATTAACATGGATAAACAGGATGGACAGGATGAAAACTTGAGGAGGGTTGGGTAAAACATACTGGATTTCCATCCTGTTTATCCTGTCCATCCATGTTCCATGCTCCGGAAGAACTAACATGGATAAACAGGATGGACAGGATGAAAAATCGGATGATCGCAAGTTTTTGTCCGTCTAATTGAAAGGCAATTTCTTCCAGCCTTGTCGTCAGACTTCCAAGTCCGCAGGATTTACGGCTTCGCGCAATTCGCGTCTTCGAATCCAGTAAAAAATCACCGGCGTGACGATGAGGACGTGGAGGAGGCTGCTGACCATGCCACCGATGACGGGGGTGGCGATGGGTTGCATCACTTCGGTGCCGGTGCGGGTGCTCCACATAATGGGGAGAAGGCTGGCGATGACGGTGCCAACGGTCATGACTTTGGGTCGGAGTCGCAGCATGGCGCCATCGAAGACGGCGGTCTTGAGGTCGGCGACATTGAAAGCGGCTCCTCGCTCGGCGCGTTTTTTGGCGAGAGCTTCTTCGAGATAGACGACCATGACGACACCCGTTTGGATGGCGGTGCCGAAGAGGGCGATGTAACCAATCCAAACGGCGACGCTGAAATTATAGCCGAGGAGATATTGAAGCAAAATGCCACCGGTGAGGGCAAAGGGGACGGCAAGGATAACATGGGCGGCTTCGAGGGCGGAGTGAAAGGTGATGGTGAGCAGCATGAAAATGATGAGCAGCACAACGGGCACGATGAGCATGAGGGTGCGTTGGGCGCTAAGCTGATTTTCGTATTGCCCGCTCCATTCAATCGTGACGCCGGGTGGCAGGGTGATTTCGTCGCGGATGCGGGTTTGGATTTCTTTGACGAAACTTCCGAGGTCGCGGTTCTTGACATTGGCTTGAACGAAGACGCGGAGAAGTCCGCTTTCGCTATTGATTTCGCTGGGGCCGCTGCTACGGCGGATGGTGGCGATTTGTCCGAGTGGAACGGCATGCCCTTCGGAGGTGGGAATGAGGATGCCGCCGAGATCATCGAGATCATTTCGTTCGCTGCGCTGGAGGCGGAGCTGAATGGGGTAGCGGGCGCGGCCTTCGATGGTGGTGCTGACATTGACGCCACCGAGTCCGATTTCGACGACGTTCATCACGTCGCGGATGTTGAGTCCATAACGGGCGAGGGCGAGGCGGTCGGGACGAATTTCGAGGTAGGGTTTGCCTTGCACGCGGGAGGCGGCGACGCCAACGGCACCGGGAATGGTGCGGACGAGACTTTCAATTTTGTAGGCGAGTTGTTGGATGGCGTTGAGGTCATCCCCGAGAATTTTGACTCCTACTTGAGCGCGAATGCCGGTGCTGAGCATGAGGAGGCGATTTTCAATGGGTTGGAGAAAGCCCGGGACATAGCCTGGAATGAGGCTGAGTTTTTCAGAAAGTTCTGCGATGATTTTTTCTTTGGTCATACCCGGGCGCCATTGGGCAGGCGGCTTGAGCATGATGGTAGTTTCGATCATTTCCACGGGCGCGGGATCGGTGGCGGTATCGGCGCGTCCGAGTTTGCCGGCAGCGGATTCGACTTCGGGAACACCCTTAATCACGCGGTCTTGCCATGCCATCACACGATTGACTTCGGTGAGCGAGGTGCTGGGAAGAAGTACGGGCATGAGCAGAAGGCTGCCTTCGTTGAGCGGCGGCAT
>JAJTYZ010000111.1 GCA_021463515.1 Chthoniobacterales bacterium
CTTGCGGAGGTTAGGATGCCTGCTCAGACCATCATTATTGCGGACTCGATGGATGTTCCGGATGCACAGGGGCAGATTCCGCCCATTTCGCAGAATCGGCTTTTGTACAACTGGAAGAAGGACATGCTGGCAACGCGACATTCGGGGCGGGGCAACTACCTCATGCTCGATGGGCACATTGTCCCCTTCAAGCCCGAGGAGGTCGTTGCGGATGGCCCCAACGACAGCAGCGGACTCTCGCCAAGAACGCCGTGGTGGGGCATCGCCCAAACCAACCCCATTACCAACTAATAGCATACAAGGGACATCCGAAAACACGATACACCACTCGGCTTAACCCGTGCTGAATTTATTTTTGAGTTACTAGGGCTCGCTATGGCTTGCGTTTCTTGGCCTTTTTTATAGGGTGAGCAAAATTATGACTCTGTTTCCCTTCATACGTTTTACGTATTGGTTTTCTTTTATTGCGGCTTTCTTGTTGGGAAATGCCATGGCTGCGGGCCATCCGATAACGACCTTAAATGACCTTCGTGCGGCGCGTGCGGAGATGGCGGCGAAACCACGTCGCTTAATTGCCAATAATGATGGCTGTGATGCCTTGTATTTTCCGAAGGAAATGGAACCGACGGTGCAGAACTTTCTTGAACGTCGTACAACAAGCAACACGTGGGGAGCGAACCCCGAGGAGGAAAGCATTGTGGAGGCGCGGTTGCGGGTTGAAAGCGGCGTTCATCATCTCTCCGTTTCCAATGGCGTGGGCAATGAACGCCTCGAAATTTCACCGGAAGGCATTTCGCTATTTAATCAAAAGACGCGCTATGCGATGGATACGACGGATGATTTTCACAACTACCGAGTGGTGCTAAAAGGCGATAGTTTGAAAGTCTATGTGGACGATGTGTTGCATCTTGATGCCCCTCAAGCTCTCGCCGCCCGTGCCGATAAGCAACCAACGCGTAATGAGCTCAGCTTCGGAGAGGCTCCGGGTAAAACTCATGGCGCAGCTCTATGGGATGAAGTCAAATACCGCACTGCCGGAAATGCCCAGCTTTTCCAGGACCTCGTGGTGGATATCAATTATCGCAAAAAGTAAACACAAGTACTCCGCCGCTTAGCACGTGTCATGCGCATTTTATGTGCTAAAGGGTGCATGGACAAGCTCTAAACTTGGTCTTTAAAAATCCCCGACAGGCTCTACGTTTCGTTGAGCAGTCCGGTGCCGGCACAGAGGCGGGCGTAGAGGCCGCCTTGGGCGAGGAGAGTTTGATGGTTTCCACGCTCGACGATGCGTCCGTGATTGAGAACAAGGATTTGATCGGCATGGCGCACGGTGGAAAGGCGGTGGGCAATGACGAAGCTGGTGCGTTTTTGAAGCAAGCGGTCTAGGGCCTCTTGGATGAGACGCTCGGTGGTGTTATCAACGCTGGCGGTGGCTTCATCGAGGATGAGAACGGGTGGGTCTTTTAGCAGGGCGCGGGCAATGGAAAGACGTTGTTTTTCACCAACGCTAAGGCGAATGCCGCGTTCGCCCACTTCGGTGTGAAGTTGCTGAGGAAGCTGTTCGACAAACGACGCGGCGTTGGCGGCACGGAGTGCATCCCACAAAGCTCGATCCGTGGCGTCCGGTTTTCCAAATCGCAAATTGTCCGCCACAGTACCGTTGAAAAGAAAGCTCTCCTGGGAAACAATGCCCACAGCTCGACGAAGATCGGCTTTTGCAAAAGAACGAATGTCATTTCCATCGAGCGTGATGGAGCCAACATTCCATTCATAAAAGCGCATGAGGAGACCCACGAGTGTGGATTTTCCGGCACCCGTGGGGCCGACAAGCGCCACAGTTTCTCCAGGGCGAGCGATGAGGCTGATGTCATGGAGCACCGGCGAATTGTCCCCGTAGGAAAAACTCACATCCTCAAAACGAATTTCGCCGTGGAGAGGTGCGGGAAGAGGCGATTTGCCGCTATCAGGCTCGGGTGTTGCATCGAGAATATCGAAAACGCGACGTCCTGCAGCGCGACCGGCTTGAATAATCTGATTGAGCTGGTGCAGACGTTCGACAGGTTCGTAAAGGAAACGAACAAGGACGAGAAAGGCGATGAGAACGCCAAGGTCAAGGTGCCCGTGAAGGGTGGCCCAACCACCGACGGCAAGGACCACAAGACTGCCAAGGGAGGAAAAGAAATTCATACCCGGGCTGTAAAAAGCCCAAGCTCGCATGACAGTGAGGGTGGCTTGCCGGAGTTTATTGCTGGCGACGTTGAAACGACCTTGTTCGCCGGACTCGCGTGCATAGCTCTTAATTTGGCGAATGCCATCGAGATTATCGTGCAGGAGAGAATTGAGATTCGAAGCGGCTTGGCGTTGGGTGCGGTAGCGTTTTCCTGCGGTGAGGGTGAAAAAAAGTGCACCTCCCACAAGAAAAGGCAAAGGCGTAAGAGCACTCAGAGCCAGCATAGGGCTCCACCAAAACATGAGAACAAGTACGGTGGAAATTTGCAAAATCGCGACTGCACCTTGTTCAATACCATCAATAAGTACGCGTTCCACGCTATTCACGTCTTCAACGACGCGGGTCATGATGTCCCCAGTGGCGCGATGATCAAACCACGTGAGGGGCAGCGATTGCAGCCGTGCGTAAAGGTCGCGCCTCAAATCAAAAAGAACTTTCTGCTCAAAGGTATTGTTGAGCAAAATGCGCAAAGTATTGAGTCCATCCTGCAAAAAGAATCCCGCAGCCGCCAAAGCAATCATGGGCCACAGAGCTTCGGCTTTTCCCTGACGAAGAACGTCATCCACGATGCGTTGGGTGACGACGGGAAAAACGATGATCGTGATTGCCGAACCCAAAGCGCAAGCGAGCGTGGCTAAGGCGAGCCATGGATAACGCCGCAGGTAGGCAAAGACGCGAATGATGATGCGGGCGTTGGGAGGCGACGTCGCGGGGGATGGTGATTCGTTAAGCGAAGACATGAACAAAGATGTGAGGCAATAAGGTCAGGCGGTAAGCGGCAAAAAAATTCCGCGCATCCTCCCTCGGTAAACACAGCCGACGGGAAAGATGCGCGGATGATAATCCAACAGGTAGGCCTTAAGCGAAGCTGAAGCGTTGCTTCAATTTTGCACGCTTGGCATTAGCTTTCGCTTTACGGCGAGATTTTTGAGTTGGAGTTTCAAAAGCGCGCAGACGGCGCACTTCATCCATGATTCCTTCAGAATCCAATTTCGCTTTGAGCCGCTTAATAGCGCGGTCAATGGATTCTCCTTTTTTTACGATGACTTCGGGCATTGGTCGTTCACATCCTTTCTAGGTACTTCCGAGAAGTTCCTTAGATTAAAAGGAGGCGGGGAAATGCGTCAAATAATTCTTTTATTCCCTATCCACAAGGTTGTTACAAATTGAAATCTTCTTCTTTAAAGTCGCTTTTGAGAAAAAATCGCCGCATCCGGAGTAGTTAACGTGTCTGGGCGAGGCATTCAATGAGGTAAGGGAGGAGTTGCTTTTTGCGTGAGACGACGTTTTCGAGGAACCACACATGCTCGGTGTGTTCGGGGTACGTGATGGCGCGAAGAAAATCCGGCGGACCTTGAACGAGGAGGTAGGAGTTCTGTTTGTTGACGTCGGTGACGAGCAATGCCGCAAACGCGAGTCCTTTGGCACTGATCCAATCGCGCAGTGCCGCGAGAAGCATTTCACGTTTCTCGTCAAAATGTGCAAATGTGACTTCTTCAATTTGCGACACGCTGAAGCGGCGTCCGCTTTCCTCGTATTCCTTGCAATCAGCGGTGACGACTTGCTGCGGTGTGAGTGTCTGCAATGGCGAACCCACGGCAAAAATGCGAGCGGCGAGATCGGTGGCAGCCATTCCGACAGCCTTCTCGAGTTGTCGCAGAAATTTACGATCGAGGTCGGTCGTGGTGGGCGAGGTTCCATTGAGCGTGTCGGAAATAATGCCGGCCATCAGGAGTCCGGCCATCGCACGTGAAGGAGGAATTTCGTGACGTTCGTAAAGTTCTGCCACGAGGGTGCAAGTGGAGCCGACGGGTTGATTGATAAAAAGAATCGGCTTGTCGGTTGGCATGTTGCCGAGGCGGTGATGATCGAGAATTTCAATGACAGGCAATTCCATGGCCCCCGGCACCGCTTGGGATATTTCGTTATGATCTACGAGGATCAGCTGACGAAGTGCCCCTTTTAAAAAATCGCTTTTTGTCAGAATCCCTTCGAGATGGCCCTCATCATCCAGCACGGGGAAAATGGTCTGATTCGACAAGGACACGATACGTCGCGCCATCGTGAGGGACATGTCGGCATTGAGATGAACGGTTTCCGATTCAAGAATGCGGCGAATGGTCATAGCACCGCGGGCGAAAATAATGCTCGTGGCGGTGTCAAACGGGGAGGAAATGATGCTGCAGCCGCGCCTTAGAGCCTCCTCAAGCACGGCGGGGCGAACCGCCACACCTCCGGTGGCGACAAGAGCGCGAACGCCTCCGCGAATGGCTTCCAGCTGAACATTGTGACGGTCACCAATGAAAAGTACCGTGTGCGCAGAATCAAACGACTTGAGCCTCTCAAGAAATGTCTCGGTTTTCATCGCCGCAACGACAAAGGCGTAGTCATTTTCCTCGTCGGAAAGCGGCCCCGTGAGCGACTGACCTTCAAACGTGCGGGCAATATTAGCGAGCGTGGCATGAACAATGCGTGTACGCGGAGCGGAAACATGCGCGGGAAGAATGACTTCGAGCAGTTTATTTTCGCTAATGATCCCCTGTAATTGTCGCTGCTCATCTACCACCGGCAAAGCACGAAGATGATGTGAAATCATCGAGGACAACACCTCGGAAACCGGACGATCGGGGGCGGTTCCCACGACATCGGTAATCATTACATCCCGAACGCGGGGCGTCGCGTCAGGGAGAAAATATGGTTGGGGCACATCAAAAAAATCGAGTACAAAGCTCACGCGTTCATTGACGGCGCCGGTTCTTGCGGCGCGAACATTGTCCATACCGAGTTCGCGTTTGAGGTGCGCATACGCTACCGCCGAACAAATGGAGTCCATGTCGGGATTGCGATGGCCGATGACGATAGTTTCCATAAAAAAGAGTGATTTTCTCTGCGGATTAGAAAAATTGAAGATGGAAAAGTGGAGAGTGTTTTTTTAAGGGTGCAATGGCCAAACGAGAGGGATAATGACGACGGCCACAATGAAATAAAGTAGGTTAAGAGGGACACCAAGGCGTAAGAAGTCTGTGAAACAATAGCCGCCGGCGGAATAAACGTAGGTGTTGGTTTGGTAGCCAATGGGCGTTGAAAATGCCGCGCTAGAAGCCAGCGTGGTGGCAATGGCGAAAGGGCGTGCGTCTAAACCCAGATGCATAGCGAGACCTAGGGCAATGGGCATCATCAAAACGACGGTCGCATTGTTGGATAGCATCTCCGTAGCAACCATCGTGATGATGTAAACCATCGCTAAAAGCACCATCGGTTTCCATGCTTCTGCGACAAAAGCCGTGGCTGCAGAGGTCAGATTTTCTGCAATAAAACGCGCCGCTCCCGTGCTTTCCATAGCCATACCAAGACCCAGCGTACCAAAAATGAGAAACATGAGACTCCAATCAATCGAGCGATAAGCCTGACGTGGCTTAATGACGCCTGTTATCATGAGAAATACACATGCCACGAGGGAACCGACTTCAATGGGCACCCATTCTAAAGTCGCCGTCAGAATGACAGCGGCGAGTGTCCCCAAAACAAGTCCAGTGCTGGCGCGTTGCGCTGTTGTCGGGATACGCGGGCGGTCAAGCAGGAGAATATCGGAGCTGCGGCGCAGTTGATCAATGGAACTTTCGACACCGAGTACGAGAAGCGTGTCGCCGGGTTGGAGTGGGGCATTTTCAAATCCACGACTCAAATTGATACCACGCCGATGAATCGCGAGAACCACGAGGCCAAAACGTTGACGAAAATTGAGGTCGCGCAAGCTGCGTCCGTTGAGGTCGGAGAGGGGACTTACGATAGCTTCTGCAAGATGACCCTCATGCGTGGAAATCATTTCTGCAGAGCCCCCGCGCTCGGCCTGCAAATTGACGCCTTCCATAGCAAGGATCGCCGCCACCGCAGCGGGAGCACCCGCCACAACCAAACGATCTCCGACGCGCAAACGCAAGGTGCCGAGAGATTCGTAGGAGGCACCGCCCCCGCGAGTGACTTCAATCACACGCATTCCCGAACGAGGGCCGAGTCCAGCTTCTTCGAGGTTTTTCCCTACGACGGGAGAGTTTTCCTGAACGATCGCCTCGACCACATATTCGGAAATACCGCCTTCCTCGATATCTTGAGCTAAGGTGCGACGGGAAGGCAAAAGCTTTGGTGCAAACCACGTGACATAAGCAATTCCTATCAAAGCTGCCGGTAAACCCACGGCACCAATTTCAAACATTCCGAGCGGCGGATGACCATTGGCCGAGAGAAGGCCGCTGACGAGAATGTTGGTACTCGTTCCAACCAAGGTACAACATCCGCCAAACACAGCGGCATAGGAAAGTGGGATGAGAAAAATCGAGGCGGATGCCTTAGCGCGTTTCGCAAAGTGCATGGCAACGGGAAGCCCCACAACGACGACGGGGGTGTTGTTGATGAAAGCCGAAACAGCCGCCGTACCCAGCATCATGAGAAGCAGAAGGCTGCGTGTGCCCAGCGAATCCATGTTTTCCAGTGCCGCAAGAATACGCCCAATAGCTCCCGTGCGCTCGAGCGCGTAGGTAAGCACAAACATCGCCGCCACCGTGAGCGGCGCAGCGTTGGCAAAGACTTTGAAAAGCTGACTCGCGGAAGGAAAGGAGTTCTCACCCGGAATTAAAGAGAGCAGCAACAACACCGCAAAAGCTGCAACGCCCGTGAGGTCTGTGGGCCAACGCTCGCGAATAAACTGCACAAGCGTAAGTACCACCAACAGCAGAACTATGGCGATTTCCCAAGTCATACCAAAGTCTCCATTGCTAGAATAGGGGGCACAGGCGAGGTGCCTGTGATTGTTTTTTCTCCACAGGCAAGACGCCTCTGCTCCCTGAGTTTATTGATGCAGGTATAGTCACCGTGCAGGGAAAAAAAGGAGATGTGAATGGAGATGCTGGGGTCATACGCCTTAGCGAAGATGGCGAATGTAGCGCGGTGAGGCGAGCGTGAATTGCGCATGGCTGCGTATCATCCACGCCAAAAGTTTAGTGATTGATAATCCAACTTACGGCACCAACCCCACCCCAAGCGATACCGCCAAAAAACAGCAATGTCATCAAAAAGGCAAAGGCGGCGACGATAAGACAATAGCCATCACGTTCGGCAAAAGCTGCGGCGGTCAGAAACACGGCGAGTGCCGGAAACAAATTGGAGAGTGGCACGGGAAGGGGAAGAAGTAGGAGTGCACCGCAGAAAAAAACAGCAAAGCCGGCCAGCATTTGCGTGATGTGGTAGTCAAAAATCCATGTGAGGCGTGGATGAAGCAACTTTTCCATTGTGCCGAGAAGTTTGGCACTGCCGCGCATAACAGCAGGAAGAAACTTGGCCGTGAGACGCGTGTTAAGGAGACGTTGCGGGAGCCAGGGTTGCTTTCTCAGCGAAAAACGGAGCCCTAGTAAGGCAATCACCACGCCGAAGGGAGTGGATAATCCCGGTAATACGATGGGCTGACAAAATGGTAACGAGAGCAGCACAAGCAGCAATGTGTAAACACGCCCTTCCAACTGATTCATCAAATCTCCCAGCGTCAAATCCGCATCTTTCACCGATTCCGAGAGTTCTATTAACTCGACGGAAAGCCGTTTCGGCGGGATGAGATGCGTTGTTTTTTGAAGAGGAATCACAAGCGAGTGGAGAGCTTAGCCACGAATGACGAGACTAATATCATCTGGGAGATGACGAATGACTTGTTGTACCACACTTCCATAAAGGAGCCTCGCCAGTGCGGAATGGCCCGAGGCACCGAGAAAAAGTTCATCCACTCCGAGCGTTGCGGCCACATCTACAATGGCGGTGTCGGCGCGGGAGGCTACGGCATAAATGGGAACCACAGGCACACCGACTTCTTCGCCGATGGAACAAGCTGTTTTCATGATGAGGGCGGCCTCGGGGTCATCTTGCCAGCGTGCTTTTTCTCCCGAGGCGGAAGCTCCGAAAGCCACCGCGACTTCACGCACATAGAGAACATAGAGAGTGGCACCGCGAGATTTTGCGGTTTCAATGGCGAAAGTCAGTGCCGGGGTCACGCCGCGCAGGCAGAGAAGAATTTTCCCACCTTCCTGCGGCTTGGGTTTGAGCTTTTCAAGGTCCATGGATTCTACCATGGCTGCAATATTTTCAGGCACCGTGATGGAGGTGATGCCTTTATGTTTTTGACTCCATGCACGGAGGCCAAGACCGAGAATCAGTACGCAGGTGACAAAGAAAAGGGCGTCCGGTTTGGTGTGAGCCAAGGTGAGCCACACGGTGCAGAGCAGGAGAAAGGTGGCACCCATGAAAATACGTAGAGGCCAGCCAATGGGCAGGGCGCGATTGAAAGCTGTGGAGCCCAGACCTACCGCGATGGCACCCACCACACCGATCGCGTAAAGGCCGGCAAGAGCTTCCAACCCGGGTGCGATGAGAAGAACGGTAATCGGCATCGCCACGGAAACGAGGAGAGGAATGATGGGAACTCCATGACGATTAAGTTTTGTGAAATTTTTCGGCAATTCATTGTCTCCGCTCATGCGAAACATGATGCCAATGAGCGCGGCGACGGCGGTGTTGACGGCACTAAGCAGAAGAAGTGCAAAAGATGCGCCCACAAAGAAGCCAAAAATTTTCCCTCCGGCACTCCCCAGCGCAAGCGTGGCATAGTGCTCGGCAGCAAAGCGCAGGATATCATCCTTACGTGCAAGAATTTGTTCTTGGAGATCGTGAGGCATGGACAGCACAGCCCAAGCCAACATGCCAGTGCCGACGCTCACTTCGATGGCTACGGGGAGGATGGCTTTGGAGGCTGTTTTGACGACACGAGGTTCATCGGGGGGAGAACCTTTATCGGGTTTGAGAACGCCGGTGAGGGTGGCGATGGCTTCAACGCCACTGAGAGCGAGAATGACACCGGTAAAGGCGACCCAATTAGGATAAAAACTTGAATGGGGAAGTTCGAGACCTTTTGCGGTGAGGTGCGGGAGGGAGAGAGCGATAATTCCAAGAACCGAAGCCACCACAGGAACGCCCAGAATGACTGCCAGTGTGCCACTGTGATGTGGGCCGTAGTAATTGAGCCATCCAAAAAGTAAGATCACGGCAATAGCGATCATAGGAATCCATGCCGCCGGGATATTGAGATAACTTAAAGCGGCCCACGTGCTGAGAGCTGCGGTGACCGTGAAATCCGCAATAAGCATGAGGGCACCCACAACCGCCAATAAACGTCCGTGAGGGCGAGCCTCCGAATACACACCGCCCCCATTGGGAAAGCATTTGCAGATGATAATGTAATTAAGCCCGACGATGAGGCTGAGGGCGCAGACGGCAAGGATGATGGGCAAGGATCCAAAGCCCATAACCGCAAAGGCGAGGCCAATGACATAGGCCTTACTGGTTCCCCAATCACCATAAAGGAGTCCGGCGGCACGACCCCAGCCGAGGTTTCTCGGGCGATGAATTTCCATTCTAAAAATTTAGCAGGCTATGCCGCGGTATGCGGAACATCCGCCAACACCTCCCGCCGAAGGTTTTTTCCCGTGCGATTGGACCACCAGAGCGCGATAGGAGGCGCGATGAAAATCGAAGACAATGTTCCAAGCAAAACGCCGATGAGGATGGCGAGGGCAAAGTCACTCAGCACCGGGCCCCCAACCATAAAAAGGGCGAAGGTTGCTAGCAATGTGGTTCCTCCCGTGAGGATGGTGCGACTGAGGGTTTCGTTGATACAAATGTTCATCACATCCTCCAAGGAACCGCGCCGTCCCGAGCGAAGGCCTTCACGCACGCGGTCAAAGACCACAATCGTGTCATTGATAGAATAACCCGCAATGGTGAGGACGGCACCGACAAACACGAGGGAAAATTCATGCCCAAGTGCAAAATAAATGCCGATGGTGACCACGACGTCATGGATGAGGCCAAGGATGGCACCCAACGCAAATGAGAATTCAAAACGGACGGCGACATAGATGAAGATACCGACCATGCCAAGCAGCAACGCAATGGCGGAACGCCCGGCAAGTTCGCGACCGACACGCGGCCCCACGGTGTCGTTTTGTTTGACAGTCCATCCTGCATCAGGAATGTCCTTTTGCAATTGCGCTGTGATGGATTCCGCCGTGTTGAAACGGCTTTGAATGGTAATGAGCTCATGCCCCTGATCTTCGGAGCGTTGGATCTCAATATCGCTCATGTTGATGTTTTCCAAAGACGAGCGCACTTGTGCAACGGTTACGGATTGCGCCGTACTGAGAACGAGCAAATCACCTCCCGTAAAATCAATTCCAAGATTGCGTTCACCGCGAATGACAAAAATGGCGATCGAGCCAAGAACAGCAAGGCCAGTGAGCGTGAGGAAAAAGCGACGGTAGCCAAGGAAGTTAATGACGCGTGATGGGAACCAGCTCAACATCGTGAGTCGTTTAAGTCCGAAGTTTTCCAGCATGAATCCAAAGCACACATGAGTGACCAGCAGTGCTGTGAACATCGAGGCAATGATGCCCAAGGTAAGCGTGACGGCGAAACCCTTCACCGGCCCCGTAGCCTGCCAA
>JAJTYZ010000112.1 GCA_021463515.1 Chthoniobacterales bacterium
ACCAATCCCCACGTCTCCCAAGCCTCACTAGGCAAAACTAATACATCCGCTATGGCATACGCTTTGGAAATTTCTGATTGATTCAAAAAGCCAACAAAGGAAGCTGACGGGCGAGGTGGGAGGGGACTTTGAAAATTGGAAATTTGAGGGCATTTTTGATCTACGTCGAACCTTACATCGCATGCTTTACGCAATTCAGCACCCAATTCACCACTCCCTACAAACAGGAGGTGCCACGGATGCGCCGCACCCTGCGTTTGGTGCGCTTGTGCAGCATGAATTATATCCATGGGGCGTTTTTTAGGAATAAATTTCCCACAAAACATCACTATTTTTGTATCTTCAGGGATATTCCACGCTCGTCGTATTCCGTCTGTTCCAGCCTTCCGGTATTTTTCTGCCTCACGTCGAAAAAACTCATTATCCACACAATAGGGAGCATTCAACAACTTCCGCTCGGGAACTCCATGCTTTAAATAAAAGCGCCGACTCGCCTGCCCTATTGCTAAAAAATAATCAACTTTAGTGAAAAGCCAATGAAGCATCACCTTTCGAAAAAGTCCAAAGGGGCCACCTTTCTCTGAAATTTTATCACTCGCCTCTCCTCTCATCAATACTGTCAGGCCTATCTTCTTCGCCGCAAAAACGGCATCCCAAAATGGCTTAAGCCGCCATCCTTCCACCCAAAGAGCCGTTGCCCCCGCTACACGCAACTGCGCACCAAGGGATTTTGCAAGTTCAATCCCCCGAAATTTCCTTAAATCCCAAGCACCCTTCAACTCAAGAAACCGATGAGGGTAGCCGCTCATTAAATCTACATCCCATGCAAAAGTTGCTCCAAACCCCTGATCTACTGACCGTTTTACTCCTTGATCCGTTAAAAACCAGACCTCGAAATCTAACTTCGTCTTTGCAATCTCTCGCCAAAGTGGCACCTGATACTGAATGGGATGCGAAGTCAGAACGATCAACTTCGGAGCGCAATGTAATTGTTTTGACATTTTGAAAAATGTCAGAGGTCAAACAAAACCTCTGCATAAGCGCGTCCCCACCTTTTCCAGCTGAACATTTGAGCCTTTTCATGCGCTGCCTCTCCCAATTTTTTTATTCGCTCAAAATCAGACATCAACGATTCCATGGCTTGCTGCAAACTCTCCACATTTCCGGGTGCAATAATCATCCCCTCTTTCCCATCTTCCATTAAATCCGGCCCTGCTGTATTAGCCGTCGTTATCACGGCTAATCCAGCTGCCATCGCTTCTAAAATCACTAGGCCAAACCCCTCAAAGAGACTAGGAAAGACAAACACATCCGCCTCTGCCATTTCCTGCAATAAATCTCTCCGTGAAGTTTGCCCCAGTAGCCTCACACCTTTCGGCACACGCCCCTCCCACCTCCCCCCTCCTATCAAGCATAATTCCGCTTCCTCATGCTCCATTTTATCCCACGCTTCCAATAAAAACCCAACCCCTTTCCTTCGCCCCAGATGCCCCGCATACAAAAACCGCACGGATTTACGCTTTCTTCCCATCTGCGCGTGCCTACTCGCACACCCACGTTTAAATCGCTGACTTCCAATCTCCAAAAACTCATCAGCCACACCATACGGAAGCAACCTAATCTTCTCCTCGGAGACGCCGTTTTCTAACAGCGTCCTCCTGGAAAACGAACTTGCTACAATAATCGCATCAGCCAATTCGTGTTCTCTACGTTCCGCCCATGTCACTATTTCGAGCCGCGGTACAAATGCCTCCGGCCACACACTTTTATTCCCTCCTGCCTCCATCACCGCATTCGCTCGAGACAAGGGATGCCCCACACTCTGATCCAGTACAAATTTCTTACCCACCTTCTTTGCTCTTTCCCCGATCACCCATGATGCCGTATCAAAACCGATGACAACATCCACCGCCCCAATCTCACTCTGTGGAATAAGTTTCTGAAAGAGCCAGTTTCGCCAATGCCACAGCCTCTCCCGCTTAATCGGAAGCCTCGCCAACCCCAGAGCTAGTATTTCCACCCAAGAAATCGTCCGCAATTTTTCAATCGGAATATCAATCATCCGCCTTCTCGGTCGGCTACACTTCCCTCGAACCACCCCTATCCCCGTCCAAAACCGCCATAAAAGTCCCCGCCTCTCCAATTCTGTCGCCAATCGTGGCGCATGTTGCGTCCCCGGATGAACCAACAATACACGTAGCAAGCCTCGATTTGGGCTCTTTGCAATATCCGGATTCATAGGTGTTGTCAAAACCCCAAAGACAAAAAATCGCTTAGTGCTTCGCCCAAAGCCATTGGTTAAAACCAATCGGTCGCCTCTCTGGCGCAAACCTTCTCCACCACGCTTTCGGCACAGAGTTCACAACAAATCCGAGGCATTCCAAAAAGCGACGACACTCTGTGTCTAAGGACTTTGAATGTGTTTCAAGCAAGAGAAAAATTCGCTTCTGACTTAAAAAATCGTGAATCTCATGCAGTACTTTTAGTTCCGCACCATCTATATCAATTTTGATGAGCACAGGCTCCGGCAAAGCCAAGAGCGACACCACCACGCTCTCACTCCCTGGAAAAAAATCCTGATAAATCAACAACCTTGGATCGTCCCTAAATCCATTGAGACTCATATTTTCCTGAAAGATCGGCCATCTTTCCAGTTTAGGATCAAAAGCCAGCACCTTTTCCACATTAGGGTGTTTCAAAGCCCATGCCGCCATCTCCCCATAACCGGCTCCTACATCAACCATGCTTCTCATCACTCCCCCAGCCCTCCTCAAAAATGGTGTTGTTTCTGCTTCATAAAGTCCTAGCAGCAAGGTTATTTCACATGAAGAGTCAATGAACAGTCTCAAGCCGCCATACAATCCCGCCCACACCCAACGCGGTCGCCGCCCTGAGCCCCAAAGGATTTTTTTAACGCAAGCCTTCATGATGCTCTTTACCTAATCTCACCCTGCCATCCTTTTGGTTTAGCAGCGTGTCGGCCACTGATAAAAAACTTGCGAAATGTCACCCGCTTCACAGGTTGTCGTTTTTTCCAATAACTCGATGCTAATTTTAGGAAATCCCAGACACCAAACAATCCGGAGTAAAACTCCTCTCCTCCCCCTTTCCATCCCCAACACACTTGGTTAATAGCTTTCCCTGGCAAATAATATAACACCTGCGGCATGGGGACACGCAGTAATGCAAAAATCAAATCATTCAATGTCCCGGAGCGATGCTGCTTTCCCCAATTCCGCCCACTCGTAGTTTTATCATGCCAAACATGCACTCCGGGCAAAAATCGAACAACCCATCTATGATCCAAAAATCGCAGGCACAAATCCTTTTCTTCCGAACCATAATACCCAGGAAACTCCGCATAATTTCCCACTTCTAAAGTATAACTTCGTCTCAAAACATGCCCACATCCCACATAACCCAAAGCATCCTTACCCACCTCACGTGCCACCTTCTTCGGGCGATCCGGTGACAAAATATCAAATGCTACTCCCGCTACTTTGGTATCCTTCTCAAACTCACGCGCAGCCATCTCAATCTCATCTCCCCGCATAAACCAAGCATCATCGTCCAAGCTACAAAACAAATCAAACCCCTCCATCTCCAACATCCGAGCCCGCGAATCAATCAACGACAACTCCTCTTCCGGCACAAAATGCCGAATCCCCGGAAATCGTGCGATAATCTTCCCATTCTCCCTCCGCATCTCCTCTGTCCCGGAGTTATCCCACACCATCACATCAATCAATCCATAAGACTGCTCCAAACACGATTCCAAACACTTAGGCAAATATTCCGGTCTATCCTTCGTCACAATCCCCACACGCACCCGCAACTGCCCACTAATTTCCTCTTCTTTCAGCATCTCAATCTCCCCCCCACTGACAACTGCCAACTTTCATACCTTCCCCCCAATTTCCCTCGCTGGAATCCCAGCAACTACGGTTTCGGCAGGCACATCTTTAGTCACCACGGCACCAGCTCCCACCACCGCGAATTTGCCAATACGAACATTCCGTAAAACTTTAACACCCGCGCCCAGCCAAACTCCATCTTCAATGATCGTCTCCCCGAGTCTCATCGGTTGACTTTTCACATCTTTTCCTTCCACCGGCGTATGGTCCGAGTCCGTGATAAAACACATCGGTCCGATCATCACATTCGATCCTATCCAAAGTTTGTTGGATGCATCAAGAATCGTGTGGCGGTTAATATACGTGCCACAGCCGATCCGAATTTTATCCTTTTTGGGTAGCCCGCTCGCCAAAATTGTCACCCCACGATCAAGAGCACATCCCTTGAGTGTAATATCCGCCCAATGACGAGGAATTTCAATCTGGCGCATCCAACAATACTTTTCAATATTCACCCCTAATGCTCGGTAATAGAGATTGCGCCAGCGCGAAGCACTTCCCATACAGAGACGATGGAGGAGATGGATTGGATTCATAACTTCAAAATGGCGGCAAAGACCGCCCTACCAAAATATCAAAGTATCCGAGAAGCGAACCTTTCAGAACTCGCCACTGTTTTGGATTGTGTAGGCTCCCAATCATTGTAGCGATCATTTGAAATGCGCCCCAGATCATAAGCCAAACCCAATATCTAAATCCTTGAATTCCCTGCACGCGGCGCGCCACAAAATCTCTATTAACCACGCCCATCCTCGCCACCCTTGCAAGATCAGATTTATGGCTTCCTGTTTGAGTATCATGAAAAATCCGTGCCGTTCGCGCATTGACCAATTTCCATTTTCTAGCCACCACCAATGACAAAGCCACATCTTCCATCATCGAATATCCGGTGAACATTGGATCAAATGGAGGATCAGGCAAAGCCTCACGACGATACAGTGTAAGTCCCAAATTTAGCCACCCCACCGAAACCACGTCCGGCATTTCTTCACGATCTGCTGGAAGAAGATTCACCGCAGGCCCAAAAATCTTTCCCGCATAATCCGGTCCTAAGCCACCACCAATCAGCCGGTAAACAAGCCGCGAAACTCTGCCAGGTTCATGATATTTCTGATTCGTAATCATTGCGCTGGCACCACCGTTATCCGAAGCCAAGTGTAAAGCATTCCAAACGCGCTCCAAAGCATGTGCCTCCAGAACAACATCATCATCCGCAAAACCAATAACATTCTCACGCACCAGACCCACTCCTTGATTTCGCTGAGCCGCAGCACCCCGCTGCTTGGCTGGAATACATAGTACCCTCGCGAACAAATCAAACCGTTCCTGCATCACACGGCATACCTCTACGGTTTGAGTGTCCGACGAAGCATCCACCACCATGATTTCGCGTGGCCACACACCTTGAATCAATACAGATTCCAACATCTGTTGCAAAACAGCAGAACGCCCCGAAGTCGGGATCACCAGACTAAGGGGCAACACCTTCAAGTTGTGACCTCCCTAAGCACCCGCCAAAATCCCTCCCGAATCTTCACCGGGTCAAAATCGCGTCTCCCTGCCTCTACAGCCCGCTTCGCCAGCCCAACCCTCAACTCTCCATCTGTCTTCAATCTTTGTAAGCACGCCACCAATTCCTCACGCGTGGTGCACGAAACCACCCCATTGGGGTAAAAATTGAGAAATTCTAAAACGCTAAAACGTTGCAATAATCCAACCCTTTCAGCATTTCCATTTTTCAGCTTTTCAGTTTCTTCACCTTTCAGCTTTCCCTCCCCTGTCAACTGCCCACTGCCAACTGCCAACTCCTCTACCCCACGCCCATATCTCACTCCGGTAGCAAACTCCGGCCCCGACACCACCACGGGCATCCCCAGTCCCAAATACTCCGTTAACTTACTTGGAAAATGCGTACGGTAAAGCATCTCATTATCTCCAGCAGGATTTGAATAAGGTAAAATCATCACATCCGCCCGTTCCTGCATCGTGCGCCACATTTCTAGGATATTCATACGATGCGGCATCCATTCCACAACATCCGTCGCCTCCAATAATCCCTTTAACTTATACGGCGGTCGCGGTGTCGAAGTCAAAACCTTAGCATTCACCTCCCGCAACACCGGAATCAACGCCATCAACGCTTCCCCATATCCATAAGCCACCGATCCTGCATATCCCAGCGTCAAAGTCCCCACCCCATTTCCAGTATTCTCCTCTTGCTTCATTTCAAAATTTTAGTCTTTCAGCCTCTCTCTGCCAACTGACTACTGATTCCTGCCAACTCCTCTCCTTCCAGCATTTTAGCCTTTCATCATTGCAGCCCGAAGTACTCTCGACATTTCGGGCGAGCGTGGCTGCAAATCCTCACTCCGATTCGGATACATCACCTCACCCCTCACACTATACCGATTCGCTAGATAATCTTCCATTTCCGGGCTCACGCACAATCTCCTTGCTGCTGCTCGATATACCCTTCGGTTTTGTTCAAATAATCCCCGCTTCGCCCAAGAAAAAACTTTCTCAAATTCCTCGTTAAGATCGTGGACAATCAATACAAGCGGTACACCTAATAATCGTGCTGTCCGTTCCGCCGTCAGAATCCATGGCGTGCTCACCATCACCGCAACAACAATCCTTGGTTTAAAACTTCCCAATAAACTCAAAATCCTTCGATGTGTTGGCAAAGGAATCAACCCTGTTGCCGCCCATGATCGCTTATACATGCTAAATCGGGTATTATCAAAGCGCGCCATCGGCATTTTTAACTCACAGTAAGAACACGGTAGCACCTTTGCCCCATGATCTGTAGGCGGTCCCATAACGCACAGCGAATCTATGGGATACTCCGAAAAAAGGTGATACAACAATATCGCGCCTGCGTTTCGCGTTTGAGGAACTTCACCAGAAAGAATGAGCACATACGGCTTAATCATTGTCGGCATAATTATCTCTCGACTGTTATACTTTTAAGAAAGTTATCTATTGAACTACCTCTACCTTAATTCAACGACAATACTATCATCATCATCCTTGATTCTACCATCACGAACAATACTTACATTAATACTTTTCCTCAACACCTGTTCAAGCCTATATTTCAACCACCCAGCATTCTTCTCCTCATAAAAATCAACCTCTCCATTCGTGAGCTTTTTCCGAACTATAACGACAAGTGATAAAGCTTCTGGATTGCGTGCTAATTTAGCTAGCGCGAGATCAAATACGACTTGTTCCTCCTGAACATTGCGTGATGTGTGCCAAGCTTCACCCCTTGTAGAAATAATATTAAAAAGACAAAACAAAATAATTAAAATTGAATACAATATCGGACGATTCAAGTGCCGAATCATCCACAAATAGGCAATAGCTACTATCCCTAATGTAATGCCCATGTCAGCACCATAATTAAGGCGAGTTTGCGTTGAAATCGCACCCTGTGCTATAAATGTCCCTCGAAATCCGGCAAATAATACATAAGAAAACAACAAAATCCAAAGTATTGAAATTTTCCTTATGCCCCCTTCAGCTTTATCACTTTTAAGAAGAATAGCTCCACCCGAAAGGGCAAAGATGCCGATCAGACCCCATATAGGAAGGGTGATAGAATCTATTCCTTGATTCAACAGATCCCTCCAAGGAATGAGCCACAATGAATGCAGCCATCGTAGGTGAACGGAGATGAGTGCTATAAACTTCCTTTCTATCCCGCCCCCCGGTGTCCGAGCACCAGAATCTAAAGGATATGTTACCAAATATGCTCCCACCCAAATCATATAAGGAAGCAACATCCATCCCGATAACTTTAAAGCCGCCCAAATTCCCGCGCGCCACTCTCCTCGTGTAATTTTATCCTTGCTCTTTGAATGTAATAATGCGATGGCAAAAAAGACTATCCATGACGCTAAAGCCTGTTCATAAATTAAAAGTGAGGCAAAAACTAAAGTTTGAGCATAAATCAAATAACGTATATGACCTATTTGCATCCACTCTTGAAATGAAATTAAGGCTAATAAAAAGAAGGCCATAGATAAGCGTTGATGTACACAAACCCACCAGACAACGGTCTGCGTATGCCAAGGGGCAGTCACAAAGAGAAGAGTTGCTCCCAACGCAACAGCAGCAGGAAATCGCATTCGATGGAGAAAAATTAATAGAAGAACACCATTTACAGCGTGCCCTAAAATACCCACACACATAGCACCAAATTCACCGAGTATCCACCCACCATACCCAATTATTATTAAAGAAAATGGACGTGCTACTGAATAACTGCCAGCTCCACTTTTTCTAATAGATTCAGATAAACTCGGCCACGTACCACCCGGCTGCCCAAAAACAAACATATAATCATCACTAAACCACCCACCACCATAAAGGAGTGGACTATAACTTAAAATGGCAGCAAAGATGACCAAGAGAATTCCTGGCCACCTCTCCCTTATCCCCCATAACTCAGAACACGCTACACTCACAAATAGTTTTGAAAATGATGTTGATAAAATTTCATTATAGCACTAAGCCCACTTCGCAACGAAACTTTGGGAACCCATTCCAAAACTTTAGTTGCCCTTTGAAAATCGGCATAGTAATCCCCGATATCAATTTGCATTCGATCGGCGGGATAAGGCTTCACCTCGAATGCTCCTCCCCCATGAGCCTGAATCAACAATGTCGCTAAATCCAACAAAGTCACAGGAGGAGGCCCCCCTATATTGAATATCTGACCATCAGCTAGTGGATTCTCAGCAGCTAATAGCAGCGCGTCAACTGCATCATCAACATAGGTAAAATCACGCAGTTGTGAGCCACCCCAAACTTCAAAAGGTTTTCCTTCAAGCAACAATCGAATCCACACCCCAAGAAAGGTCTGCCGCGCATCCTTAATACGCATACCAGGTCCAATCGTATTAGTTAATCGCAGCACCGCAGCCTTTATCCCATATACATTATTGTACAAAATATGGTAAAACTCACCGGCCATTTTATTGATTCCATTGACATCCACCGGCCGCAGTGGATGATTTTCGTCAACAGGCAGATAATCAGGTTTTCCATAAATCTGCCGTGTACTAGCAAATACCACCTTGATCGTTGGATTAAATTGGCGGCACGCCTCTAACATCGATAATTGCGCTCGCGCATTTATTTCTAGATCTGTATTCGGATCACTCATTGAATCCATATGACTCGTCTGACCAGCCAGATTAAATAGCACATCTTTCCCTTGGATTAAGTATTTCATGCTAAACCGATCTCGAACATCCGAGATATTCACATGAACCCTTCTTGAAAAATCCGTGATGTTACACCAATTGCCTCCATATTCAGGAATGAGACTATCTACAATGGACACATCAGCACCGAGATCAACAAGACGCCGTGCAAGGTTTGAGCCTATGAATCCTAGACCTCCGGTAATAAGCACTTTTCTTCCACTATAAAACTTGTTCATGGTTGATAAGCTTCCTGTAAAGCCTTTGCTACAAAGCTAACTTCGTCGTCCTCCATCTCTGGAAAACTGGGAATAGTAAACACTGTACGACAGCATTCTTCCGTAAGAGAAAGGTGAACATTCTTGAAGTGTTCCTTTAACACCCGTTGTTGATAATCTGGAACAGGAAAGTGTACATCACTCGCAACACCTCTATGTGCTAACTGTTGGATCACTTCTTTCCTTTTCGTACTTCGAAGCACATAGTGATGCACTATGAAATTATCATTACGTGAAAATGGCAAACGCGGTACAACACTTGACAGAGCCTCATGATAAATACTAGCAATCTGACGACGCCGCTTATTCATAGAATCCAGATGATCGAGCTTCACATTGAGAACAGCAGCCTGCATTTCATCCATTCTACTGTTTGTTCCTCCTGGCATATTCACATAGTATTTATTTGCCCAGCCATATTGCCGTAACGAACGCAAACGTTGGGCGAAATCATCGTTATGGCTTACAACAGCACCTGCATCCCCATAAGCTCCAAGATTTTTTGTGGGGTAAAAGCTAAAACACCCGGCAATCCCAAAACTACCTGTCATCCTCCCTTCCCACCGTGCGCCATGTGATTCAGCACAATCTTCAATCAGAGGAATTCCTGCTTCATTGCAAATTGTTGCTATACTGCCCATATCTGCAGCTTGCCCATAAAGGTGAGTGGCAATAATTGCTCGCGTTCGAGAGGTTATTGCCTTCCTTAAAGCTTGAGGATTCATTGTCATTAACTCCGAATCAATTTCACAGTATACAGGATGTAACTTAGCATTAAGGATGGCACATGTCGCATACATCCCCGCATTAGCTACTGTAATAACCTCTCCTCCACAGCAGTCCAATGCCCGTAATGCCAATTCGATAGCCTGAGTTCCATTAGCAACACCAACAACATGAGGCACACCAAGATACTTCGCAAAACGTTTTTCAAATTCTGTTACCTCTGGGCCAAGGATAAAGTTCGCACGTGTATGAACAGTATGTAAGCGTGCGGCGACAGCATCCTTGAAGGATGCGACATGACGCGAAAAGTCTTGTAAGGGAATCTTCATTAAGATCAATTATTAACTCCACTCAGTTGGGCTTGTGCTCCTGAATAGTACGCACCAGCGATTGAGGACGCCCCGCGAGTGTTAAATAGGTGCGCCCTAAGTATTCACCAATCACTCCAAGCATTAACAGCTGTGCGCCGGAAAATACACTAATAGCAGCCATTAAAGAGGCCCACCCCTTTATAGGCTCTCCATATAGAAATTTTTCACCTATAACTAAAATGACCAGCACAAATCCTAACGTACAAAGCCCCGTCCCCATCAAACTTGCTAATCGAAGAGGCATCACACTAAAATTAAAAAACATATTCATCCACAATCGAACGAGTCGCCTTAATGTATATCCACTTTGACCTTCAACTCGTTTTGCATGCTCTACTTGCAAGCGATCAATACGATTGGTGGCTCCAAGAATCAACCCATCAATATATGGAAACGGCCCACGATAACTCGTAATACGCTCTACTAATTCTCTACGCATTCCCCGAAAACTACATAAGTAGAGGTCCTTCGGTTTATCAAGAAGATAAGTTGCTACAACATTGGTAAACCAACTCCCAAAATTGCGCAATGGATGATGCTTTTTCTCCGTAAACCAAGTGTACACGACATCGCAATCATGACTTTTAAGATATTCGACAATTTTTAAGGCCTCAGAAACAGGATTTTGAAGATCATCATCAAGATTTACAATATACCGTCCTTTTGCCTGGCGAAACCCCTCTAAGACAGCAGCATGCTCGCCATAATTTTTAGCCATATCAATAAAAACGACAGGATAAGGTAATTTCGAAATTCTTTCCGTCACTCGCTGCCCCGTTCCATCGGAGCTGGCATCATTCACCAAAACTAATTCCCAGCCTCCTTCGATCGGCAAGTCTCGAAAGGCATCTAGTAACTTATGTAAAAAGCTTCCTGTGTTATAAAGTGGCACAACAAAACTAACTAGGGGCATATCTGCTGAATGAATCATAATAATTTCTTCCATCAAGATGTAGCTCTTCTCTGAGCAATACTAAATACAGAGGTTCCTATAGGGCATTTTATGGCTTTACAAACTCGAGACTCCCAAGTTCCTACCCTAGTAAGGAATGCATTGGCCCAAACAGGAGGAGGCACAAGGTCTGATTTGGCCTCTATTAAAGACGTAAGCTTATGGCGCTTACTTATTTGCCTCCAAAATAAGATCGGTAAAAAAAGCCATGCATTCCAACAAAACACATGATTGACAACGAATTCATGTCTTTGGTGTAAGTTCTTCACACCCTGGGGTGTATATCGTCTCGCACTATACACTGCCACATCGTGTTGCCCACGCAAACAACGATAGGCAGGAAGATTCATAATCAATTTTCCATCGCGACGAAGTACACGGCAGAATTCTTTCATAGAGCGCTCTTGATTGACTCCCTCGGAACAAAGGACATCGAGGGATACAATCACATCCAGAGACGCATCAGGAAGAGGTATCTCATCAACACTCGCTTGAAAAACGTCATGAAATCCTCGCTCACGCGTATGCTCTAAAGCTAGAGGCGAAACATCAAAGCCGTTCAGTTTCCAAGAATCTTTCCTCTCACGCAGGACCGCTAATGTCCCACCAGTTCCGCATCCAGCATCAAGAAGATGTGCGATGGGGTTACTAACTGTCGCTCGAACAACTTCATTAGCTGTCATCTCTCGTAATACCTTATACCACCAATACCCATCCTCCACTGAACGCATCGTTTGATATTCTTGATCAAGCATAACAATTCATCTTAAACACTAGCCCCAAAAAGAGCTTTCTCAAAATCAGACTTACCACTCGCAAAAAGAGCATTCCCCTCTATAAACGCTGCGCTTGTATCACTCTCCGTCAGCACCCTCATATCAGCCCCGAATGCTGTAAATTCACGATCTTTCATGAATGCCAACTTCTCAGCCCAGAAAGGCTCGGCTTCCATGAGAATAAAACTTGGACGTAAATTCTCAAAGTCAAAACCCTCTAACGCGGAAAGTTCAGAACCTTCAACATCCAATTTTACAACAGTTGGTGCTCCCGAACCAAATTCATGGACGACTTCGCGAAATACGACTGCTGGTATCCAATAATCTGGTTTCTCATGATCAAGCACTCCATGCGACCAAGCCGTCATCCCTTCCGCTAGTCCCCCATGGCACCAAGGAATTAAGCCCGCCTTATCACCAAGTGCCGCGTGAACTAAATGGGCATCCGAGACCTGATTACGATTGATATTATCATGCAACTGCAAGAATGACGCAGGATTGGGCTCAAAACACAAAATCTTTAGTTCAGGGATCGAAGACATAACACACGAGAATAGCCCATGGTGAGCACCTATATCTGCAAACCACCCCTTATGGTGCCTAAGAAGATCGCGGCAGAGGTTGATGGAATGTGGTTCGAAAGCTCCTTTCGTCAAAATATTCCATCCGATAAAATCGGATGGATCAGCACAAAACAATGTTCCACTTGATCCCTCACGATAGACCCATGCATTTGATGGAAGGCGTCTGAAAAGAATCTTTAATATCCGTATTTTCGATGGATGCGCAGGGATTTTCCGAGCATAAATGGCCAAAGCTTTCACGAAAGGATGTAGAGGAACCCAGTGATATATCCTTGTAGTAGTTTTCACATTTCCTCCTCTAAATAACTATGCCATCAGCATCTTTACGATTCCTGTAAGATGAATACCTTTAAAAGTTAACAAAAGGCACATTCCAATCTCTCGGCGGTTCACCTTTCTTTGTGAAGCCACACAATTGCCTTACACCTAGCAAGTTTCCCACTCTCTTCTTTAGTGACTTATGAGGATTTTCTAGCACACGATAGTCAATTTCATTTAGAATCTGGCCATAATTCGTGCGAATAAACTTTATCACCTTGCAGACATGCGGATCGCAACAATCGTCAAACAACATAATCCCACCAAGCCTCAAAACACGTAACGCATAGTAAAAATCTATGAAAGCATCTTCAAAAACGTGAGAGCCATCAATATAAATGATATCGAATTGCTCATTACTTCGACAAATCTCAGGAAGCACGAGAGAGGAATAATCCTCATGCAAAGTAAAATTCCCAGAAAACCCGCAATCCGAAATGGCTCTTACAGCACTTCCCCCCCACCCTTTGCTTTGGAAAGGATCAATGGCACTATGATGGAAACCATCAACTGACACCTCCTTCAAAGTCGCCAGAAATGCAAGTGCCGATCCACCAAAGGCCAAACCAATCTCCAATGTTCTCGATGGACGCCCACGAAGGATTAATTCTCGTATAATCCGAATATTATTAAGCGTCGAAATGCCTCCAATCTGAACCACATTACCAGAGAGATCAAGAGATTTCCCGGACTCCATCATCTTCCGTAATTTCGGGCAAAAATCTAAATATGTTGCATCCATAATCTAACAAACCTGATGAAAAACGCCAAATAAAACCACTATTATCTCATCCACCGCCGGCCAACTCTAAAAATCTCCGCGCCATGGCGGCAGGTGAATAATTCGCAATCACCCAATCATGTCCCTCAACAGCCACCTTACCCAAAATTTCAGGCTCATCTTTAATACGTTCAAGAGTTTTCTTCGGTTGCGCCAAATCAACTCCAATATAGTGTTTCCAATTCTCCGGCATTACCGGAAGATCAACTCCATACATCTCTAAATCCAGATTGATCACCACACACCCGGCCACCCAAGCCTCCCACGCTCGAAAACTATCCCACTGAATAGACCGCCGAGGTCGCAGATCAAACTTAGCTATAAAATCAAAAAAATGCCGTTTCAATTTTGCCTTATTCCCTCCCACCATATAGCTTTGCGGATTCCACGGCATCGGCGGAATAAGTTCACCACAAAAGCAAGCAACGGCTTGGCTACTCTTTAGGCGATTGTAATAGTTTTGCGAAAACCTCATCCCCGTCTGTTCCCACATAAGCCGCTCATAAGGATTAGAAGGTTCTTTCTTGAGATCATCTTTCGTCGTATCGAATGGGATTATCTTTTCTAATTGCGGCAAAAATTTCTTCTCGGCTTCAATTCGCGCTCCATGCCCATAGGGATGCGAGGCTCCAAAGTTCACCGACACAACACGCCGCCGCTCGGCAAACGACAACGCTCCTGACGTAGCTTGCACAATACGGTTGGTGAACCCTAAAACCCACGGACGCATGTTTTCCGGATGCCACGCACGGCGGTTCAACTTAGAACGCAAAATCAGATCAAACTTCCGGTATTCAGGTTCCCAAGATTCTGTCCAATACCCATCATGGTTGTCCATACACACCGTCACATACCTCCTTCCTTTCTTAAATAAGCCTTCCGGCAAAGGGCGCTTTAGAACCTCAAAACTCCCTGGACGCATAAAAACCGACCACGTGTAACTAACCACCACAACATCGCAATCATCCGGGCTTACATCGGGGTCATGTTTTATTAAGAAATCGTCAGACACTGCAGACTGACGCCAATAATTACAGCTTCCATAAAATGGCACGCCGAGTTTTTTTAATCCTTCCGCCAGAGTAACTACATCCTCCTGCAGATTGAAAGGCTCATCACGACAATAGAAGTAAACCCGCATTTCGTTTTTAGCTTTCTTGTCCTCTCCTGCCGACGGCCAACTACCTACTGTCAACTTCCCTGCTCAGTTTTTCGGCCTTTTCTCCCAGTGCTGCAGCATAAGCTCCTAAGTCATGCTGACCGGCTCTAATCTCCCTTACAGCTTTCCACATGCCGCGCCTTCGTGACATTGTCATCTCCCATTCCAAACGCCTCAGTCGCCCCCTTCGCATAAAGGACATAATCCAGAATCGCCAATCGTTGCGCGGATGCAAGATGCGCCCATTCTCAACAAATCCATGCAATACAGTTGAATAGGCATTGGCCTCCGCATTTTTCAGCAAATATTCATCAGAGCAACGACCCACAGGGATCAAATGATCCATCAACAACTTCTTAAATACACCCTTTCCATACCCTGATTGACACCCCACATAAGATAAGTCGGAATCTCCTCCGAAGCCAGCACTTTTTGGAGTCGGATCTAGCAGCCGACGCATCGGATTATCCAAAACACGTTGTCGGTAAAGTTTTAAGGTCTCCCTCCGTGCACATAGTCCTGCTCCCCATGGGGTGGAATCATGATGCTCAATCACATTGGACCAAATATCCTGTGTTAATTCACGCGCACACAAAGCACCCCGCAGCCAGGTATCAGGTGCCTTATCCGGCTCATCAAACTTTAGTAAAATTTGCCCACCCCAAGTTCCTAGGTGAGGGAAATCCCTAGAAATTTTGACAACCTCCTCAAGATAATCCGCCCGCAAAGCATTATCCTGATCCACAAAAACAAAGACATCTCCCTTCCCCAACTCAAACCCATACAGTCTGGAACTCACCAACCCAATCCCCTCCCGCTTCCGGTCCGTCTGCACAAGCCGCGCATTGGGATGCCATCCCAAATCCACAACCACCCTCCCTTCCTCCTCCCTCACCAACTCATCCCCTGCCCACTGCCCACTGCCAACTGTCAACTTCTTCCTCGACGCATCATCAATAACGATCAGCTCCCATTGATCCTTAGGCAGCGTCTGACTCATAAGTGCCTCCAGCACAATCCCCAAATGCCGCACTCCAGGATTGCAGCAGGGCATGATAACGGAAATGAAGTTGGCAGACATCAGTAGTCAGTTGGCAGTTATTGCTTCAGTGAGCGTATCAAACCTTGGATCATGGCCGAAAGCTCACGACTATCGCTGATCCAGCGATCAGCAATAGAGTTTTCTAGCAAACCGGCTTTTACACCCACAGTTGCTTGTGTCCGAAATTCCCCACATGAACCTCGAGCGTAATCAAGAAACTTCAAGCGATCGGGCAGCGATCTCCGCTCCATACCTTCAGCAATATTCGAGGGAATAGAAAGTGCCGAACGTGTTATCTGATCACGAAACCCGAAATCTACACACTTCGCAAGCTTTCTGTAAACGTTAGCACTCAGCTCTACGGAACGCTTCCAATCCTCCAAATCTTCAAAACCCGCCATATACAAATTTCCCCTAGTGACTGTCTGCTGCCCGCTGATTACTGCCTACTGCCCAAAATTTCCCTGAAATTTTGGGCATATTCCGCAAGACACACCTTCCAATCCCGCATATAATTAATCCCTCTCCACTCCAACTTCATATTAACCAGCTTCTCAGAATACGGACGCGGCGCAAAGTACTCCTCCTTCCAATAATCGGAACCCACTTCCGTCACTTTCACATCATCCTCCAGCCCTAGAAGTCTCACAAATTCCTTGGCAACATCTAAGCGGCTACAGCTTCCTCCACACACCTGATTATAGAGTCCGTAATGCCCCGTTTCCAAAACTCTAAACATCCCATTGGCAAAGTCTTTGGTATAAGTCGGCGTCCCCAACTTATCCGCCACCACAAAAAGTTCCTTCGCTCCTCCCTGAATTTGCTTAAAAATTTTATTAACAAACTTCTTGTCCTTTTTCGGGCCGCCCCCCATCATCCATCCCGCACGAAAAATAAAATACTTGCTCATTTTCCGTTCTACAAAGCACTCTCCATAATATTTCGACTTGGCATAATGACTCGTTGGCAGAGGCATATCGAAATCTGCATAGAACTCCTGCTCGCCGCCAAAAATTCCGGCGGTACTCACATAAACCATGGTTATCCCGCGAGATTCCGCCAGCAATGCTGTATTCTCCGGCCCCAGCGCATTCGTCGCCCACGAATCCTCCGGATTTTGCTCGCAATATTCCAAATCCGTCAAAGCCCCCAAATGAAAAACTACCGTGGGCGCAAACTCATCAAACAGCTTCTTCAACGAGAATAAATCTCGAAAGTCCTGATAAACCAACCAAGGTTCATTCACATCAATATCCGTCGCCAATACATGTTCATATCTTTGCGTTGCCACCTCAAAAACAGCGGCCCCCAACATCCCCCCAGCCCCCAACAACAATACTTTATCCTGTGTATTCATATCTTTTATAAATTAAATTCTTCCCATTTTCAACATTTAAGATTTTCAGTATTTTAGCTTTTTCTCCACTCCCTCCTACCAACTGCCTACTGACTCCTGCCAACTATCCCTTCCCCCAAACTCCCTCCCCTCCCATCCTTTTCCGAAACAACCGGCTCTCCTTTAAGTGGCCACTGAATGCCTAATGATTTATCGTTCCAGAGAATGCAACATTCGTAAGATGGCGAATAAAACTCCGTAGTTTTATAGGCAACATCGGCAAACTCAGAGAGCACATAAAATCCATGCGCAAAACCTTCCGGAATCCACAACATCTCTTGCGCCTCATCAGTTAATACCTCACCCACCCACTTTCCATAGGTCGCAGATTCAGGACGAATATCCACAGCGACATCGAAAATCTTCCCCCGCATCACCGTGATCAGTTTTGCCTGAGCCTTGGGTTCCACTTGATAATGCAATCCCCGCAAAACATTCCTTTTCGAACGCGAATGATTATCCTGCACAAACTCTACCTGACGATTCAATACTTCATTTAACTTCAAGCGATTCCAAGATTCCAAAAAGAACCCTCGCTCATCACGAAAAATTTTCGGCTTAAGCAACATCACACCATCTAGCTTCGTTTGAATTACTTCCATATTACAAATAGGCCACGAGTGATACTAATTTCTCTGATAAGTATAGAAGGTCATTCTCCTTTAATTTCGTCTTTGCATTACTCGTGCAGGAATTCCCGCCACGATTTCATGGGGTGACACATCCTTCGTCACGACAGCACCTGCAGCCACCACCGCTCCATTACCAATCGTCACCCCCCCCAACACCACAACATTTGCTCCAATCCAAACATCGCGCCCAATTTTAGTCGGCAACAAAACATCCGGTGTTTCACGAATCAGTTCCCCGGCAGACGGAATCCCATGATTGGACGAGAGAATTGTCGCTTTCATCGAAATCAAGGAATGTTCCCCAATCTCTACCCCGCCATGACCATAAATCGTGACATAAGGCCCCAAATATACATTGCTATTCAAGTTTATACTTCCATCAAACGCCCACAAGACGACACCCCGCTCCACCCATACGCTATCACCCAGAAGAATCCGGCCTTTCGCATTGTAATTTTTAAGACAATTCTTGAATCCCTTCCCCAAATTAAAATCCACATCTGGTGCCAATCGAACGCCGCGCCCCAACTTTACTCCTCGCACCCTTGCAAGCCACCGCCTCTTTAACAAAAGCAATTTATAGAATTGGTTCAACAACGTATCCATACCTATACTTTTGCAGATTTTCGCTCGCGATCAGTTTCTACTGCCTTACTCTGTCACAACACTATCCAGTATTCTGACAAATGTTCCTACGGGATCATTATCACGACGGGCATCAAAAGTTGCACGAGCCGATAATCCCATTTCTCGCCAATGTTTTCGATTTGTCAGTGCTCGGCGCAACGCCTCCTCGACCAACTCGACAGAAGTTGCACCCGCCAGAAAAGCATTCTCGCCATCTTGCAACCAGTCATCTACCCCCCCCACTCGGGTCGCCAGCAACGGACGCCCACACATCATGGCTTCCAGCATAGTACTTGCACATCCCTCTGAGCGCGAAGGCAATAGAAAAAGCTCACCACGGCACCAGAAATTGTGAATGTCCTCCGGTGGAAGAAACTCTTGTATCTCCAAACGCAAAGCAACGCCATAATAGGCGGCATACTCACGAATCAATGCCGCATCCGCCCCATGTCCCGCCAAGCGTATCACAAAATCAAATTCCTTGGCTACTCGCCCTGCTGCCGCCAGAAAAATATCCCAGCCCTTTTGCCATAAATCTATTCGGCCTAGTGCAAACAAATCAGCAGGCCCAGCAAGATCACCCATCCAAGGCAGTGCTCCTTTTGCCGTCCAAGCAATCGGATTCTGAATGACACTAGCGCGTGGAATAACCAATCTCATAGTATGCTCCGCTGTCATTCTATTCGCCGTAGAGACAAAAGCAGTTCGAGCAGCTTGAGAAAAAACTTTAGTCATAGAAACCTGTGCCTCTTGATTCAAAGTCGGAGCCTCTTGTGCTTGGTGACAAACCAATACATACGGCGTCCTCGAAGACAGAAGCCAGTCCATTAAATAATGTTCTGCCGTAAAATCGAAGGTTCCACCTTGCGTCAGTATCACAAGATCCGGAGAAAACTTTGCTAACTGAGTCTCCAAATACCCTTCACGCAGCACGGGCGTACGTCGTTGCAATTCCTTACGGCGTCCGCGAAAGATCGAGTTCTCATGACGAAGAAAAATAGAAGCCCCCGTACGTTGTAATTCCTTCACCTTTTCATGATCCGCCGTCAGCGGACTAATTCCCACGAAAACTTCATCCCCGCGCTCTTGCATTCGCAACGCCGCCTCTGTCCACAAACGATCGGGACCGCCCCACGGATAACCGAGAATGCAAGATATAAAAGCGACCTTCATGAATTACTCCGACTCCTTCACCGCCTCCTCAAAACCAAATGAAATCCTCTTTCGGGATTCTCTTCAGCATCCCAATCCCATGGGATATTGGGATTACCCGAACCTCTCGGAAAATCCTTCGATTTCCACCCATCCTTGATCTCGACAAACTCCGGGGCAATTTGGCGAATTTTAGCGAGCCACCAACCCTTAGATTGTACCGTCTGATGCCAACGCAATCCCGTTGTTGCATCACTATCTTCATAAGTCGCGACGGATGCCGCAAAGATGCCTCCTACCGCTAAATGACGAATAATGTTTGCAAACAATCCATCAATTTTCTCTTCTGGTATATGCTCCAACACCTCCCAAGCTGTGATGAAATCAAAGAGAACACGCCCCTCTGACTCCGTATCTTGCAAGTCAAAATCTTTCGTAATATCCGCCACAAAAAGGCGTTCTCGAATTGTTCCCCATTCCGCTCGCGTATAATGCGCACTCAAATCACTACCTTCAACACCTATTGCATCATGCCCCAAGGACAGCATGTCATAAACCAGTCCCCCTCCTGCACACCCCAAATCCAAAAAGCGAACCTTTCGCCCAAACTGCTCTTCTGCCCACACCCCCAAGCGCGGCCAACGCGTGTTATCTCGAATGGTTCCTTTCGGTAAAATATGATCTACAGATTCTCGCGCTGGGCCTGCCGAAGATACCAAAACAACGGACGTGTTGCGAATAAGCCGATCCGCCCCAAGCAAATCTCGTCGAGTAAACTCCAATTCCTTTTGCAACAATTCAAGTTGAGCTTTCAAATCTCCAATCTGATGAACCATGAGATTCAACCCCAATAATTTTTGAATCGCCGCGCGAAGTTGATGCTTCCAAGTCATAAGTTAAAATTTTCCGCCTCAAATGAGCTGCCACCCGTCATAAGCTTTCACCTTTACTGCCCACCGCAAGTACACCCAGATAAATCGGGGTCGCATCCTCCTTCGCTTCTACAACAGAATAATATTGAAAATGACGATCAGCCTGCCGATTTATCCATACAATATTTCGTGTCATAATAGTTCGCACAACATTCCAACAAGCACCAAAAACGCTCTTATTCGTCGGTCTTCCCAACCAACCATGGCGTATCAACCAAAATAAAAGCACACGCGGTCCGCAAGTGAGTTTCCATCCCTTTTCTCTCTGAAATCCCGCGTCTTCCAATTCGCAAAAAAGCCCCTCCAATGTCCAACGCCGATAATCCACAGGAACTCCGTGTTCCTCAAATAACCCATGCGTAGAAACCACGATTTTTCCGCCGTGCTTCAATAACCGCCATGCTTCTCGCAAATAAGTCTGCGGATGCCTCACATGCTCCAGCACCTGTGTCGAAAGAACTAAATCAAAAGATTCATCGGGTGCCGCTATTTTTTCGTCCTCGCCAAAATGAAAATCTAACCCAGGAATATTCACACAGTCCGCCCGCCGATAATCGGCCTTGGGGAATAGCAAACGATAGGGAGACCCGCCTGCGCCAAAATCCAGAATCCGAATGTTTTCATCACTGCGAATCAATTCCAATGCCTTTCTCAAATCAGTTAGCGCGATGAAATCCAGATCATTAACTATAGGTTGCCACCGCTTGCGATTATATTCCGCAGCGGCAAGACCATGAATATCCTGCGTCATGATAGAGTCTCTAACTTTTAATCAAAACCCGTGCAGAACGATCTACACGATGTAAATAATAAGGGCGCTCCATCGCCCCGAAGTATTCATCAACAGCCTGACGTGCTCCTTGCCAATAGCCATAATCATCAATTATCAAAACACCTCCAGAAACAAGTTTAGGATAGAGATGGGTTAACTCATGGCGCGTTGACTTATACCAATCTGTATCCAATCGCAACAAAGCAATCTCGCCCTCAGGAGACTGAACGGGCAATGTTTCCTCCACCGGTCCCTTAATAAAATGGACTTTCTCCTCGGGATAGGAAGTTGAGCGAATATTCTGTCGTACATCATCCAGCCCCGCAATGCACCATACACCTTCTTTATGAACATCATGCTCAAGATGCTTCTCCGCCAAAACTCCGTCTATCGTTCGATCTCTAGCGTCTGGCGTTGTCATTCCCTGAAAAGTATCATAAAGATATAACTCTCTATCGGCAGCCATTTCCTGCATCAACGTTAACGCCATCGCCATACTGCTTCCCCCTCTCCAAACGCCACACTCTACAAAGGCGCCCAACAAATGATGCCGTAAAATGTATCGTACGGCATTGATGAGCGTCGCCTGCCCCTCCAATGTGGTCATGGTAAAAGGCGCCACCCGCTTCATCGTCTCGCGAGCCGCATTGTCGGCGTCTTCAGGAAAGATCAATAAAGCACTTTGTGATTTCGAATTTTGTGACCTATTTATTATTCGTCGCTTCAACCTCGACAAAATAACATCCGGTCGAAAATCCCGCATGGTCAGGTTGTTCTTCGCTTTTATAGTTGCCATATCTTCACTCGCAAAACTCTAAACCTTCCAAACTGCATCTTCTAAATATGCACAAGTTTCCGGCCTCCAACCAAAGAGCGTAGGACGGCCATGAATGACGACCTCAAAATCACAAAGATTCTCAGCGATCTCATCTACGGGTTGCCCTGGTGCTCCTCCAAGAAATGCACGCACTGTATATTTCCCAACATTGAGACGGCAGCACGGGATTTCACATTGCAGGGTATGTGTCCCTGATGTGCGAAGCATCGGGCGTTCCTGATCATATTGCCACAAATGCACCACAGGGCGCTCCATGGAATCTAGGATTTGAAAAGAGAATGTCTTGCCGTGCTGTCCTTCAGGCATATGAATATCAAACTCAAAAATTAAAGGAGCCGCATGATGTTGTATGGCATTATCAGCACTAGTTATCACCTCAGCTCGTGTAATGGATGGCCGCTCCAAAACGGGGTCTGCTCGGTAAACCGTTTGTTTTTGATGCCCGCTCTCGAGGTAATCCCGAATGACATCCTCTGTCTTACCTGACGATCGCAGAAGCCCATGTTCCAAGAGAATGCAGCGAGCGGTGAGCGTTGCAATAGCATTCATATTATGACTTACAAAAAGCACCGTCCGCCCACCTTTGCCACTCACTTCTCGCATTTTGCCCAAGCATTTTTTTTGGAACTCTGCATCTCCAACAGCCAGCACTTCATCCACAATAAGGATTTCCGGTTCTAAATGTGCCGCGACCGCAAAGGCGAGTCGCACATACATTCCCGAACTATATCGCTTTACTGGCGTATCTATAAAACGATCAATCTCCGCAAATGCTACAATTTCATCAAACTTCGCCTTAATCTCACGACGCGACATTCCTAAGATCGCCCCATTGAGAAAGATGTTTTCTCGCCCTGTGAGTTCCGGATGAAACCCTGTTCCTACCTCCAATAGCGACGCCACTCGGCCCGTAATGGTAATACGACCCTTCGTAGGTTCGGTAATGCGACTTAACACCTTGAGCAGTGTACTTTTTCCCGCTCCGTTACGCCCGATAACCCCGATTACCTCCCCCTGCTTGACGTCAAAGGAAATATCATTAAGAGCCCAAAATTCTTCGCCTTCCGCAAACTTCCCCGCCTTTCCATTCGATTGCTTCCGAAAGGGTGCCTTCACCCAAAAATCTAACTTATGCCGAAGCCCCTCCCCACTTCGATCCTTTCCAATAAAGTATCGCTTAGACAAATGCTCGACTTTAATCAGTGAATCCATTTTTCAATAAATGAGCATAGGCACCTTCATATCTACACTCTTTCCTATCCGTCTTATCCGTTTAATCCGTGGTCAAAATCCTCCCTATCACTTTTTAAATAATATCTGCAAATGTCCGTTCTGTTTTTCTAAAGAACCATATCCCCGAGGCTAAACCTATACCAACCAACGCCAGAGACACACCAAAGGCCGGCCAATAAGGTTGAACATCACCCGAGAGAATAGCCCAACGAAACCCATCAATCACACCCACCATCGGATTCAGTGAATAAAGCATAAATACGACTTCACCAAATTTTTCTCGAACAACATGACTACTGAACCCCACAGGTGAAATATACAATCCAAACTGGATAATGAATGGCAGAACATATTTAAAGTCACGGTATTTGACATTTAAAGCCGTAATCCAAAGCCCTACGCCCAGTGCTGCGGCAAAAGCCGCCAAGGTAAATAAAGGCAGGAGCACCAAACGCCATGTGGGAACGTATTGATACCATAACATCAGTACCGCAAGGAATCCTAGATTAATGCAAAAATCCACGAGGCTCACAACTACCGCACTAGCAGGAACGATCAGACGCGGAAAATAAACTTTAGAAATGAGACTCGCATTACCTACAATACTGCCACTTGCCCCACTGAGAGAGTTCGCAAAAAATTGCCAGGGTAACATCGCTGCAAAGACTAAAATAGGATAAGGTACGCCACCCGAAGGAAACCCGGCGAGCTTTCCAAAGATCACGGTAAAAACAATCATCGTTAGCAGGGGTTGAAGAAGTGCCCAAGTGACGCCTACCGCCGTTTGTTTGTAACGCACAAGAATGTCGCGCCACGCAAGGAAGCCAAACAGCTCTCGATACCGCCATAGATCGCGCCAATAATGCTTCTCCGTTCGCCCCGCTTCTATAATGAGTGTCGCCATGTATAGTACTGATTAGTCGAATATCCTTACTACGGGGTTGCCACTAACCATTGATTAAAGCCAATGGGACGCTGCTCATTTATGAGTTTTCGCCACCAAGCAGGAGCGAGCCTTTTTACCTCATGCCCCGCATCTTTCAATAAACTGTGACATGCTTCGTCTAATTCCTTGGAGTGAGTTTCAATTAAACAAAACACCTGTTTCTGACGCAGAACGTCGCGAAGTTTTTTAAGAACTATTTCCTCGCCCCCATCTATATCCATTTTCATCAAAATAGGTTCGGGCAATTCTGCAAACAATTGCATTGCTGCATCAGGGGCATCTCCTCCAAGAAACCAATCTTCCCGTGCCTCAAGTCGAGCATCATTTGTTAAGTAATTGAGTGCAAGATTCTCACGAAATACAGGCCAACGCTCCGGCTTAGGATCATAAGCGAGAACGCACTTCATACGTCGCTGCTTAAGTCCCCAAACGGTCAACTCTCCATAACCTGCACCCAGATCTATTAAACTTTGCGCTTCCTTTCCTGCCCAACGCAACCATGATGACGTCTCTGCTTCATACGTTCCGAGCCACAAACTCATTTCGCAAGCAGGATCAATGGACAATATCAGTCCACGATACAAGCCAAAAGGAATACGACGCCCGGAGCGGCCTGTACCGAAGAGTGCTTTTTTGAAAAATGCCTTAATTTCCTTCATCCTTTTTGGTTAGAGCGTGTCATGCACTTTTTAGGTGCCCGCACCTCCATGAAATGATCAGTTCAAGCCCAAAGCTGTCTCCCAAATTTCCCACGTTTTATCAAGTCCGTGCCGCACAAGAATCTCTACAAACAAAGTTCTATCAAAGTCAGGCAATGCAATGAGATACACAATTCGCGCTCGATCTTTCGGTCGCCCTACGGCTATTGCAATCGCGGCTAAATGCTCTGGGCGCATCACCCGCAAACACCCACCTTCCCACTTCCTATGCAAAGCTTGCTCGACAGCCTCAGCCTCCAAGTTTGTTGAAACCATAAGAAATTGAACGGGAAGGTCGTGAATAAGAATAGCTTCTTGATCAAATTCAGAAAACCCCATCTCTGCCAACTTCTCATAAAGAGGATTTAAGCTTACAAGAAGAGACTCGGAAGCTGAGTTCAGGAAAATAAAGACATCAACATTACGGGTTGCCAAGGGTTCGCCATAAAAACCTGCTGCCGTTGCACCTCCGATAGCATAGTTCTCCAGCGAACCGGTATGAACAAGTCGCTCTAAAATTTCACAGACTTTTTGTACTGCTGCTTTATATGCTCTAACTTTCGCGTCTCCCTAATAAATTGACCAATAAGTTGAAGCTTCTCAAGCACCGGCAAAGACCTTTGTTTCGCACGTCAGCGTGGCATACCCCACTCCCTAGGCACCGGCGTGTCAACACCTTTGCCATATGATACTGATGGTTCACTTCTACTCATACTCAACCGCCATTCTCAAGTTTCCAGCCGTATGTTCGGATAATAAAGACCCATTCAAACGTCAATCCCAATTTCCTGCTCTTATGTTTTCTCCAGCTTGAAAATGCAATGCAAACCTCTGCCAAACACCCAGGAAAGAGGCCGGAAATATATTGGAACACGGTTTGTAGAGAACACCACACGCGCATTTACCTCATCAAAAAGGCAACTCCACTCTTTCATGGATAGATAATTCCCGGGCACCGCGACTCCATGACGATCATTGCCCACAGCGTCCATTTTCCGAAGAATCCAATCATCGCCCCAGTTTTCGCTAAGATGATCTTTAATGAGAACCCCTTGACGTGCCACTCGAAGCATGTCCCCCAGAATCGCTCTTGGGTCTTCCGCATGATGAAAAACATCCACAGCCATAACATAATCCCAGGCTCCATCATTCCAGGGAAGGTGCCTACCATCAAAGGCACGCACCGGAATGGCCACCTCACTACGAACCAACACATCCACGCCTTCCACGGTACGAAGCTGGCGTTTCTCACGTAACATGGAGGCCAACCTTCCATCACCGCACCCCACATCCAGCAAGGTGGCTCCCTCCTGAAGCAGCGGCCCCAAAGCCGCCACGAGATTGCGGAGGCGTGTGGGGTGAATGATGCTTCCGTGGATGAATCCTGTGACTTTCATTGCCTCGGAATGCTCTTGGACCCCACAAACATCCATTTGCCCCAGGCCACTTGCTCAAGGGTGACATCGAACCGTTTGGCCACCTCCGCGCGTATCAAACTTCCGCTGGAAAGCCACGAATAGTAGGTATCTCGCTCCTCCTCGACCATCGTGGCAAAAGCATCGAATTTGGGAAGCAGACGCCGCGCCGGTTTCCAAAAACTGACGGCATGTACAGCCCGCAAAAACGGAGTGTCCCAAGGTTCCACCGCGCAAAAGAGGCCGCCGGGAACCAAGGATTGCGCCACCTGATCCAACACAAGGGACAGATTTGTGGGAAGCTCCGGCAAGTGATGGAGTCCTCCTTGCACCACAAAGACATCCACCGATTGCGGCTCAAACCGCAAATCTCTACAATCGGCCACAATGCGGCGGGCGCGGTCAGGAGCCTTGGCCAACAAGGCCGGAGACAGGTCAACGCCGCTCAGATTTTGAAACCCCATCTCCTGCAATACCGCGAGGCCATTTCCCCGTCCGCAAAACAAATCAACGATGTTCAGGGAGCGTTCCAAGGAATCGAATCCCATGCGAAAAAAGCGTTCCCGGAATTTCCGCTTCTCTTCAACAGGCTGCTCGAACCCCTGATAGGCATTCTCCCAACGCGGATTGCAGCAGTGCTCGCCGGAATGCCAGTAGATCAATCCGTCTTGCATCTTTATTTGCGCCTCAGTGACAGGACGCTTCCCAGAAAGGCCACGAAACATAATTGCACCGCCATGACGCACGCCGTAATGCCCGGCACCACCAACCGCATGGTTTGGGCATAATTCAGCGGGCCAAAGCCTTCACTGCTCCAACGGAAAAAAATCACCGAAATCAGCAGAATGCCGACCATGAAAAGCCCGCTACTCAAAAGCAAACCTACCTCCAATCGCAAGAGCGCCGCTCCGGGACGCGTGCGTTTGCGCTTGGGCAAAATGCCCTCGGAGATGGCAAATTTTTCGATGAGAATTCCTAGGCAAAGCGCTTGGAATCCACAGATGATCAACATGCTCCCAACCAGCAGCGTGTGGGCGTCAAATTGAATCCCCGCAATAGCCGTCCCCGGCAAAGCCAAGGCCCACGCAACCGCGCCCAGAACGAACAAAATCACGCCTGGGATCATGAAAAGCCACTGCGGGGTGCAAAGCAAAAAGAACCTCAAGGTTCGCCATCCATCGCGCATGGTGCGCAAATGCGGAGCGTGGGAAATCCTCCCGTCTTTGTGCAACGTGATCGGAACCTCGCTGATTTTTGCTCCGCCGAGGCTGGACTTGATGATCATCTCCGTGGCGAACTCCATGCCGGTACAACGCTGATCGAGGCGGAGATAAAGATCTTTGGTGAATGCCCGCAGCCCACAATAGATATCGTGAATGGGCGCATGAAACCAACGCGCTGCGAGGGCTGAAAACATGGGGTTGCCAATCCACCGATGACTCCACGGCATCGCCCCCGGAGCCACGCTCCCTCCCCCCGCGGGAAGGCGGCACCCCTGCACCAGCTCACACCCCTCCCGCAATTTGGCCACGAATTTTGGAATCTCCCGAAAGTCGTAGCTGTCATCCGCGTCCCCCATCACAATCCATTGTCCGCGCGCATCGGCAATTCCTCCCATGAGCGTGCTGCCGTAGCCCTTAGCCGCCACCGGAACGACGCGGGCTCCCTCTTTTTCGGCGAGAGCCTGCGAGCCATCGGTGCTTCCGTTGTCCGCCACAATGACTTCGCCAGTCAGCCCTGCTTCGCGGATACCCTCCCATGCCTTGCGAATGCACACGCCCAAGGTGTCCGACTCGTTCAGGCACGGAATCACCACGCTTAATTCGATGTTTGGATTTTCCATCATGGCTTAGCTCACCCGGGAATTGTCCGTGAGCGTTTTCCAAATTGCCACAAGCAATCCGAGAATGCCTGCCAGCAGCATTCCCCATGCGGCCAACGCGACAGCTCCTGCACGGACGCCAAATTGCGAGTAAACATGGAATGGCATGAAATTCACGCGCAGCAATCTCTCGGAAATCTCCGGCACCATGAGACGGCGTTCACAAAATTCACCTCCCAGCATCGTGGCAAAATTCAGCCATCTCTGGCCCACAAGAAAGTATTCACGGCCCCATGCCGCCCATTGCACCTGCTCCAGGTTGCTCCAAAACAGGAGCGAGCCAATTTGGGCCGCAAGCGCATAGGCGGTCAAAATTCCACATGCGATTTTTGCCGTTTTTCCCATCCGGGGCCAAAGGTGCGCCATCAGGCCGAAGCCAAGCAGACCCAGCATGATGGCCGGCGTGGTTGTATAACGGCTGCCCCATCCTGACGCGCCGCCCGGCCACGGGTAGGGCGCGTAAAATGCAATCAATGTCAGCAATAATGCGAACAGGCAAAATCCAAGCGTTTTGATGTCCCTGGAGACGCGCCAAAAATAAAAAATCAACAACAGCGCAAAAAGCAAAATCCCCGGATCCATCCACAGGGCGGAGTCATAACCGGAAAACAGCAGCGTCCATACGCCCCGCCACCAATCGCCGCCAACGTAAAAATCCGGATTTTGCAACTGATGCGCCCCGATATAGGTGTTTGTGAACGACCCGAATCTCACCCACTGATATAAACGCTCTGCAACGACAAACAGCCCGAACACCGCGCCAAAAATTCCTGCGGCCTGAAGCCAGTTGCCGCGGCCCTTTGCCTTTCCATGCGCGTCACGGAATGCAAAAAGCAAAACCGCCATAAAAAGTCCCGCGAAGGCCGTTTCAAAGATGGTTGGGAGGCGAACCAGAAGCGCGAATCCCGCCGCTGCTCCCGCTCCGATCATATTGCCTAGGTGCCCGGTCAAGAACCATCGCAGACAAAAAAGGAGGAGAGCCAAGAAACATAGGAGCGTAAGATTATTTTCCTGATTCACCTGCGTCCATTGCAGCAGTGTCGTTCCAAAAAGCATCCCAATCGTTCCCGTCGCCGCAGCCGTGGGTTGAAAATTCAACAACAGCAGTAAATGAAACCCAAACACCACGCACGCTGCGGTAATGAGTGGGAAAGTCGCATACACAATGAACGCGTGTTTGATCCTACCTTTCACACTGGCCGGATCAGGCATTGTTTCTCCAAGAAGCAGCGAGCTGACCATATCCGCCGGGAACATCACCAGACTCTGTCCTATTCCATACCACGCATGAATCACTCCATTGCGCCCGACAACGCCAAACTCAGGATAATCCCCGTCCCGAACCGGAGGCTCATCCGTCCACAACGCGTGGGTGACCTGCAAGCGGCGCGAAGCATCTATCGAGCTGATATCTCCGTCCTCCACCGCAAACCCCGTCAGCAGAGCCATAAAAAATAATAAGATCGTCAATCTCCTTTGAAGTCCTTTTATTTGTCCCCCTGTTCCAAACTCTGTTGGACATTGGGACAGTGATGCCATTAAACCCATGCCTGCTTTCCGCCTCAATGCACAAAAATGATCCGACTCCCTTGCGGCGCAAAACGGAAAGGTGTTTCCTGTAAATTTCGGAGGGCTTGACGGACGGCAGATTGTTTATTTTGTGGGACAAGAAAAAGGAAAAAGCCACCACCACCTGCGCCCAGAATTTTTCCCCCAAGTGCTCCCGCAACACGTGCGGCATGGTAAGTGGCATTGATCGTCGGATTTGAAATTCCCGCCGCCAAACTCTTTTTGAGGTGCCAACTTTCATCCATGGCCTCACCAAGCGTGTCCAAACGATTTGATTGTAAATCCTGTAACACAGCTTCGGCGCAAGCAACCATACGATCCATGGCCTTTATTTTGTCGCTCTCCTTAGTTAAAGTTTGCGATTGCTCTTTTAGAAGAGCCGATGCACTTCGTGTTACGCCTGTATAAAACAAGAGAAGCATAGATTGAAGCTCTTCCAATGTCTCTCGCTGACACAAAAGCTTCTGCACTTCCACCGTTTCATCAGCGTGAAAACGGATAAAATTACTCCCCCCAAATGCTGCTGCATATTGGTCTTGCTTTCCGATAGGCTCACAACACCGTTCTATCTCTATCGCACAGGCTTCGGCTGCAAGACGTTCCGCAGAGGTATGGCGACCTTCATAAGCATGCAAGGCATTAAGCAACCCGACCGTGAATGCACTAGAACTTCCTAATCCGGTCCCTTGGGCCGGTATATCGGCCACCGAAGTGATTTCGATGCCCCCTCGAATTCCAAGCATATCTAATGCTTCGCGGACAATTGGATGTTGAACCTGTGATGCCTCACCCACTTCCTCCATGCGAGAATAACTTACCCGCACCGCATCATCAAACTTCCGGCTCACTGTCACATAAACACATTTGTCAATAGTCGTTGAAAGAACCGCTCCGCCATTGCGCCGATAATAAGACGGCAAATCTGATCCTCCTCCCAGAAAACTAATGCGTAAAGGTGTTTGAGAAATGATCATGGGGTTCTTGGTTCTTGGTTCTTGGTGCTTGGTGCTTGGTTTTTGAAAATTAATCGGCGTTGAGGAGGTATTTGATAAATCCTCCGATTTTTGCGTAAGTCAACCGGGCAAGCTCGTAGAGTTCTTCAAATTTGGATGGCGAGATATATTCCTGATCCAATGCGACATAAAGCTGACTCTGTACTTCGCTGCAGGAACGCTGGGCATAGCGGAGGAACTTGATAAACTCCGCCCTACTGCCACTATCAAACCCTTCGGCAATATTGTGCATAATGGAGCCGGCCGCCCTCGTGATCTAATCCCGCAAACCAAAGTCACGACTAAATTTCTCCGAGGCAACAGCCGCATAAATTGAGCGCGTCAAGTTCCCTCGCCAATTTCCAAGCCTCAATCTCCTCGAACCGCGTAATTTTCATACCCACCAAAAACCAAAAACCAAGAACCAGGAACCAAGCACTAAGAACCAGAACCAAGAACCAAATCCACCGCTGCCCCGATATCCGCCACAACGTAATCCGGCTTGGCCTCGGGAAACTTTCCATCGCGCCCGCCCGCGCCCGTCCTAACGAGGATGGAACGCAATCCCCCACGCCGTGCCATTTCCATATCCACTGTGGTATCTCCGACCATCCAAGAACGTGTGGGATCCAGCGCGAGGTCGCGGCAGGCTTGTTGAAGCATTCCCGTCGCGGGCTTACGACATTGGCAGGGACCTTTGAGTTCGGGACGCTCTCCGGGGAAACCATTGTCTGGGTGGTGCGGACAATAATAAATCGCATCCAGAAATGCTCCTTGCAGGCCCATCTCCCATTCCATCTTGCGGTGGATGGCAGCCACATCCTGCTCGGACGCTTCTCCACGGGCGATGACGGGCTGATTCGTGAGAACCACAAGCCGATAACCCGCTCCACGCAATTTTTTCAAGGCAGCCGCCACCCCCGGCAATAAGTCGAATTGCGCGGGCGTGCTGATAAAGCCGTTTTCTGCATTAAGCGTTCCATCACGATCCAGGAAAACCGCGGATTCACGATAGGCGTCATCGCGTAAATGAATACGGCCTTCCTGCCAATCGCGATGAACCTTCTCCAATCGCTCAGGAGTGCCCATGTCCTTAATGTACTCGGTTGAGTTATAGGCTTCGATATGCCCACCGGCGGCAAGCAAGGCGGGCAAAACATCCTTGGCGAAGTCACGCTTGACGACCTCCCTGCTCCACGGAAGCAGAACGTCACGACGTATGACATAAAGTGCCGCATTGACGAGGTTGGCGAAGTATGGCCCTTGAGGATGAGGATAAGGATGCAGTGCGGTAACGCGCCCATCCGTATCCGCCTCGACCAAATCGGAATCCTGCGGATGATCATTAGGATGAACAAAAGTGGTAAGATCGGCTCCTTGTGCGAGGTGCCTTCGTACAAAGCGCCCAAGGTCCACGGCCAACATGGTGTCGCCATAAAGAACGAGAAAATGCTCGGGCAGGGAATTCAACCGCTGAAGAACCGCTCCGGCACTTCCCAGCGGCTGCTCTTCGACGTCTACCGTCACCCGCAAATTAAAACGCGAGCCATCGCCTGTGAACTTGCGAATTTGATTAGCTAGGTGCCCTGCAAAAATCCGTACATCGTTAATGCCGTAGGCGGCAAGGAGATCGAGTTGATGTTCTAAAACCGGCTTCCCTCCGATCGAAACCAAAGCCTTCGGAATATCTCCCACAACCGCTGTGAGCCGCGTTCCCTTCCCTCCCGCTAAAATGGCCGCTGTATCAACCTTCATGCTCACAATCCTTGCTCGCACGCCATTTCATCTATAGCGCGAATCGCCGCCTCATCGGATGTTATGCGAGGAGTCCATCCAAGCCGCTTCAGCTTTTTCGTGCTATAAGAAAACCTCGGAACATCCCCCACCCACCCACGGTCCCCTCCGGTGTAAGCAATAGACGTCCCCGGTGCTACGCGGGCGATACTTTGTTCCGCAAGAAAACGCACGAACGTCCCCTCACCGCGTGGACCGATGTTGAAGACATTCCGCCTGTCGGTCGTGTGGGCCACGATGAACTGCATGGCATCCATCAACTCGCTCACATGCAGATAAGGTTTGCACTGGGTTCCATCCCCCAGCACACGCAATGTCCCCGGGTACGCCGTAAGGCGTTTCACGAAGTCATAAATTGCCCCATGTGTGGCGCGAGGCCCAATCACGTTGGGAAAGCGAAATATCCACACGTTTTCAAGGAAACTCTCTACCGCAGCACTCAGCAATGCCTCACTCGCCAGCTTAGTTGCGCCATAATTAGAAATGGGGAGCAAAGGCCCGCTCTCCTCTTCAAGAATATCCTCCCGCTCGCCATACACCGCTGATGTGGAAGCGAACGCTATCCGCCGCACGCCCACTTCCCGTGCTGCCTCCAATGTCCCATAGGTCGTTCCTAGCGTCCTCTTAAAGTCCACTGTCAAATCCGCAACACCCGCCAAAATATCGCTGTTCGCCGCCAGATGCCACACGAAATCAACCACTCCATGCGCTTGGACAGCTCGAGCAAAAGAATCCTTCGCAGCATCTGGATTACTCACATCAGCCTCCACGAAGTGAAATCGTGACTCCTTCCTCGCGGACGCCAAATGCCCCTCCGTTCCAAGCGAAAAATCATCCACCCCGCTCACGAAATGCCCCTCCGCAAGCAGGCGATCCGCAAGCTGGCTGCCGATAAACCCGGCCACACCAGTAATAAAATGATGAGCCATTAAAAAGTCAGGAAGTGACGCTATATTCCGACGTTCCGATGAGCATATCCACCACACCGGCGAGCAAAATCATGTGCGTGCATTCAATGATATTGTAGGCACGGCTTTCGACCCAGAAATTAATGTCGGCGGCGCTGCCCAGCGGATTGCCTTTTGCAAATCCTGTGAAGGCTGCCACATAGAGCCCCAGTTCCTTGGCTCGATGTGCCGCTTTCACCACATTAGGAGATTTGCCGCTGCTGCTAATCAGTACCAAAATATCCTGCGGATCGGCATAAATATCAACCGCTTTGGCAATCCAGTTCTCATACCCACAATCATTGCCAAGAGCTGTAATGAGATTCGCATCATTAAATGCCATCGCCCGAATTCTCCCGTGCTTCGCAAAGTCCGTGGCTAGATGACTCGCAATAGACGCGCTTGCCCCATTCCCCGCCAACATGAGTTTTCCTCCTTGTTCGCGAACTTGAATAATGGTCGCTTTAAAACTTTCCATCAACATACCCCACTCCGAGTTATCTAATGAACGTTGGTATTCCGAAAGATAGGATTTGATGTTCATAATATGTCGCGTTTAACAAAGGATATTATATTCAATGCGTCTTCGCCGATGGACTAACAATACTCGGCAAAACTTCCAACATCGCCTTTTCGGCACGGGCTTGCTCAGATTCACCTATAAGTGCTAATTGAAGAGATCGTTGCCCCATATTGCGCCGTCCCGCCAAAACTGCTTTAAGGCGATTCGCTGGCGTTGCCAGTTCTGCCGTGATTTCGCGCCCGTCAATTCGGTCATCATTCACAATATACATGAGATAAAACTCATGATTTTCCGCACGAACTCTATAAAGATTATAAACAATAGGAATCCCATTCACTTCGGTTTTACGCATCTCCGATTTTGAGATAATTTCTCGTCCTATCATGCGCTGACATTGTTCAGGAAGATGAGGTTGAGCATAATAAAGGCTCATACGTTTTGGCTCCCACTCCGTAAAAATTAAATGCCAGAGCCGCCCCTGTTCATCCGTCCATGAACGTTGGAATCCTCGATCATAATGTAGCATTTCCTGCACGCGCTCTAGAAGAGGCTTATCTTGTAAAACTTCTCCCGCTTGAGCAGGAAGAACTGTCCACGCGGGCGCACGAACGATACCTCGGGCTTTCCATGCAAACCATCCCTCAGAACCCCCTATCATCAACAACATCACCCCCATGACAGCAAAACACGTCAGAGCGGGGGCACGGCCCATCTTTGCCATGCTTCCTTTTTCCTTCAACGGAAAGGGCACCACAATAGTACCCGGAAACTTTTGCAAAATCCAACACAGCAGCCAAATGACACCGATAGTGACAAACAAAATCGCAAATCCTGCAGGATCGTGAAATTTTTCCAAAGCATCCGATCCCCCATACGCCACAGCAACCGAAAGTAAAATCATGCGCAAGACATTGAGCGCATAAGCAACGAAAAGCCCGACAACCACAAGAAACGTGCGATAGCTCCAACGCAATCGAAAAAGTTCTCCGAGAAACAACGCCGCCATGATACTCGACTGAAAAGAACGGATTCCGCTACAGGCATCGTCCACCCCAAGCGTTCCGTTTCCCACGTCAATCATGGTTCCATGACACACCGCAGCAACGCCCAAGAGCGGCAAAATCCATGTCGTCATCGTTGCGGCAAGCAAGCTCAGTTCCTGCGTTAACCATCGTTCAAGAGCCGTTGGCCAAGGGATGGCTAGGAGCGCAAAGACAAAGGCAAAAAGCAGGTGTTTTCCCCATGCCCAGCCGCCCACCAGTACCGTTAGCGAGACACTCGAAGCAAACGCCGACACGCCAAGAATCCACAAAACCAAACGCCAGTCCGGATAAACACTCGCAATGAGAACACCCAAAGCCGTTGGGGCAACGAGCAACCCGAGCACCGCATAACATACCACTCGCGAAGCACTCTCAGCAGGATGCGGCTCCGGCCGCGAAATCCACCGTTGCCAAAAAATCCATCCCGATAAAATCGGAATAAACCAACCGTGAGAGTATTGTTCGTTGACTTCCCATTCTCCGGTAAGAATAAAAAACAGCCATCCCCAAACCACCACCAACGCCGCAAGATAGGCGAAGGCTGTCATTCCCTCGGACACCATCGGCACTCTCGAATTTTGCGATACTACTCCCACCATGCCCTAAACTTTTTCTGTCATGGCGGTAATGAGCGGCAACATATCCGCGAGAAATCCATGCCAACGTTGCATCTGATCATAACGCGCCTGCTGAAACTCTCTCACCGACTTTTCATCATGGACGATACTGGAACGCAAGCGCGCCAAATGATCCTTCCCATTGCTCACATGTGGCTCAACGCGCATCCTCAAAAGGTTTGTGGCCCATTTGCGTAAATTGAGAACCGCACGAAAATGCCCCTTCCTCAACCCCGGAATACGCACGCCTTCAATCATCCCCACTTCACGAAGCCACTTCATGCTTTGAAATGTTCCCCCACGACTGCTTTTAAGGAGAATGCAAATTTCGTCCAAACTTAAAGGGTCTGAGGTTGCAAAGAGTAATCCATAAATCTGCCCAACTGACGCCGGCAAAGAAAAAGCCAAAGCCGCCCGCGTGAAAGTGTCCACACATTCAGATTGAAAGGCATTCATCTTCGATTTCCGCTCTCGAAAGGGCCCACTCCCCCCGTTTCCCGCCACTTCCGGCCATGCTACCGCACGTGGTAAGGCGTCCTTAAAACCTGACCTGTGGCGGCGTGTTGAAGTTGTAAGTGCCTTCGGCAAAAATTGCGTTTGACTCTTCCCAAAAAACTTAAACGCAACATTTCAGTAAGTTCAAATAAAAAAGAACGCATTTGATAGTGTGTTATCAGGTTCTGCGTTCGCGAAAAATCATTTTTCAAAGTCCGTCATTCGCTTGATGAATTCCGAGAGAGCGAATAAAGACACCCACAATCGCCACCAACAAAGCGCCCCCAATCAATAGCAACGCAAGTCCTGTTTCCTGCTGCTGACTTATGGTAAATGCGCTGCAAAGGAGGATGTCAAAAGTCCGCAGCGTGAACCCTACCGCGAGCAACATGGCAGCGACCATGCCGAGAAATGCCATGCGTAATTCGACGCTTGCCCCACGGAGAGCCGTGACACAAAGAAACCCGGACACAACCATCGTGACATGCATGATTCGATTAAAGTCCGCATCAAAAGCCGCCCAATCCACGGAGCGTGGCAGCATCCAAAAAATCAAGGTGCCCATGACAAAAATGAGAGTGGCAATTTTCCATTCAGCACTTTTGATGGTGGCGCGAGAGAATCCAAAAGCTAATCCCACACCCAACGCAAACATGATGGGTAACTGCAAGGTTTGATGCCGAGGCATGGTGAGTGAAAACCAAGCATTCGCCGTGAATGACACGAGATAAAACAGCAGGCAAAAACCACCCAAAAGCACCAGACTTCCCCACCGAGAACGTGAATAAAAAGGCATCTGGAAATCACCTCCCAAAACAACCATCGGGTACCGCGCTCGCCTCGGGTGCCGTTTCACGCGCCCCCGCGAGAAACATGCCTTTTCTGCCCAGAGAGTACAGGAATTTTTTAATCAGGGAGCACTGGCGTCTCGCCTGTGATTGTTTTCCCAAAGCCAACTCAACATTCCTTAGCATCTTCATTTCTGAACCCACGATTTCAGCTCTTCAATAATCTGACGATCATCTTCTCGCGCAGGGTCAAACACTTTGACAATTTCCCCATTGGGCGCGACGAGAAATTGATAGATGGAATGGTTTATGAGTGCTGTTCCTGGAACCCGACGAGCCCACACGCCCAACGTCCTAAGAAATTGATCGAAACTTTCCTGCGTCATTCCCTCTGGCAACGCAAAAGTCCAGCCACTCAAACCCTCTCCAAAAAGTTGCTTATAACTCTTGATTTTCCGCACGTCATCACGCTGCAAATCAAAACTAATCGTCAGCAATTCCAAATCTGCCGGAATAATCCCTCCTGCTAATTTCCGATAAATCCCTTCCAAACGATTGTTAATTTTATGGCAAACATCGGGACAATCCAGATAGACAAAATTCACGAGCACAAATTTCTTTTTATCTTGAAGATGAAAAGTTGCCCCATCCTGATTCACAAACACAGCATCAGGAAATGCCCGAGGTAAGGGCCCCGCTTGATTCAACGCATAGGAAAAAACAGTGAATGCGCGAAATCCATCCGTCCATGCCCACAAAACCACCACGCAAATGACCAGTGCCGCAAGTGGTGGAAGAAAGCGTTTCATCGGTCAGCCCAATCTACAGCAGATTGGCTAAGCAGACGACTCCGTCGAAGTTGCATCAGTCACCACCCAACGCATCAACCTTATGAAAATAGAAATCCCCATCGTGATAATTCCCAACAATACGAGCACCACGAAAAATACCGCAAGACGTGCCAACAATGCTCCGATTTCATGGGAGCTAGAAATCCCCATCGTGGAATACTCGGCAAAACGACGTGGGATGCTATTCATGCCGCCGAGGTAAAACATGAGCAAAAATCCATAAGAGCCGGTGACAAATGTCCAAAACGCCCATCCGGCCTTTGGTCCGCCCTCTTTCCCTGATTGCGGTGCCGTGAGGTAGTAGAGAAATCCAAGGATAAAAAGCACCACGCCCATGAGCATGTAAGTGTGGAAATGCGCGGGAACCCACAAGGTATTGTGAAGCACTTTATTCACCGCAATCGTAGAGTCCACCACCGCCGCAATGCCGCCAATCGCCCAGCCAACGGCACCCAAGAAAAAGGACAACGGAATCACTCCCCACTTAATTTTCGAATGATACAGCTGCGCAATAACGCCAAAAATTGTCACCGCTGTCGCCGGAACCGCACTCATATACGAAGCAAGTTGCCCTGCATACTGAATCGAAATCGGCTGCGCAAAATCCATGTAGAGATGATGAAAATAGGCAAACAAGATGAAGAGAAATGTCGCGTTCCAAGCAATCACCGTCACCTTCGTCAATTTCCATGCGCGTCCCGTGAACTCAGGGAACAGCGTGTAAACCCAACCCACGGCGCAGTAAATCGTGATGTTGACCAAGGTATGGCCAAAGAAAAACAGGATATTTTTCATCATCAGCGGATTGAATTCCAAACTCGGCTCAAAGAGCTGAAATAAAAACATGATCAAAAAAACCGCACCCGCCAAAAATGCGAGGATGCCGGGAACCAGACTCACCACGCTAATTAACGCAATCGGCGGCAGTTCTTCCTCAGGTTCTTTATTCCCTAAATACCGCCAGCCCATAAGCTGAAAAAATCCTCCGTACTCCAAAGACAAAGCCCGTACAATATGTACGCAACCCACAAGCCACACGACGCCGAGAATGAGGAGAGAAATAAACGTAAGACCCGACGACCATTCCGGCCAACTCGTACCTTTAAACGGAAGCGGATAAAGCAAGTACCACCCTGCGGCAAACCCGCCAATGAGCGTCGCCACCACCAACCCAATCACCCCAACGACAACTCCGATAAAGACAAAATACCCCACCTTCACGCTCGTTCGCGCAAACCGCGTCCCCACCAAGAAATGCAAGCCCCCCAACGCAAAACTAAACAACAACCCTGCCATCCCCAACCCATGCAAAGTCATGATCGCGTAAAAGGTGTTCGGCTGAAGATGTACCAACTCGCCCTGGTTCAACCGCATGAAAAGCCCCAGCCCAATCAACAACGGAAACAATACCAAAAGCGTCACGCCCCATGTGACCATCAAGCGTCGTTGCTTCCGAAATTCTTCGGCATCCAAAGGTTTCATGGGTTCTCGTGTTTTATTCGACATGAATTTTTCCCGTCATAATTGTGTGTGGTGCCCCGCAGTATTCGAGGCAGAGAATCGGATAATCTCCTTTTTCTCGAAACCGATATTGCAAATCATTGCGATAGCCCGGCATGGCCTGCGTCTGCGCCAACAAAACACCTCGATCGTTGTAAATGGAAAAATTGTGATTCACGTCCTCCGACGTCACTTGAAATGTGATCGGCGTATCCACAGGCAATGTGATTTGATTCGCACCCGTAAAATCCTTGGGCTTCACATCCGTAGAACCTATCCCCATTTTCCACGCCCATTGCATTCCCACAACCGTGACAATTTCGCCGGGCTTTTGCTGAAATTCTTCATAGGGCAAAAATCGTAATGTCCAAAAAAGCCCCACCGTCAGCACCACACACAAACCCCAAAAATAAAATCCGCGTACTTTGTAAACTTTCCCCTTTGCCGCGTATTTATCCTCCGTCCCCACCATCGCCGCACGCATGAGGAAAATCGCGCCAAGGAGAATAAAATACACCACCACGATTGTCACGAGCGCGGCGTAAACCTGAGTCGTCATCGCCGCAATCATCAAACACCCTCCTCAGTCACACAAACCCACGCAGTGCGTTGCCGTAATGTCATAATCCAACTCATATCGTAATATGATATTTTTTGCAACATAAGAGCATCGCTGGCATCGGAGCGGACTCGGCGTTAAGATTGAGGGTTCGTCATGTCTTTTCGCCTTTCCTCACCTCACGCACCTTGCGGCGACCAAGGGCAGGCTATTGAAAAACTGACGCGCTCGCTCGAAGCTGGCAATCGTCATCAAACGCTACTCGGCGTCACGGGCTCGGGAAAAACATTTACGGCGGCCAATGTCATTCGCAATCTCGATCGCCCAACGCTCGTCATTTCCCATAATAAAACACTCGCGGCGCAGCTTTATTCCGAGTTTAAGCAATTTTTCCCGGACAATGCCGTAGAGTATTTCGTCAGCTATTTCGACTACTACCAACCCGAGGCGTACATCCCACGCACCGACACGTACATCGAAAAAGATTCCGCCATTAACGAGGAGATTGAGCGTCTGCGCCTTTCGGCTACGAGTTCGCTGCTTTCCCGTCGTGATGTGCTGATCGTCGCAAGCGTTTCCTGCATCTATGGCTTAGCGTCGCCGGAAGATTATCAGCAAATGCTTTTACCGCTCAAATCCGGCGAGGACATGTCTCGCGAAGCACTTCTCGGACGCCTCGTAGATTTGCTCTACGAGCGCAATGACATTGGTTTTGCTCGTGGAAAGTTTCGCGTTCGCGGGGATGTGGTGGAAGTTCATCCGGCAAATTTCGATGAGGAAGCCGTGCGCGTGGAGTTTTTTGGCGATACAATTGATCGCCTAAGCCTTTTCGATCCTCTCACCGGTCACGTCCTAAAATCTCTACCAGGGCTCACGATTTTTCCTGCAAAGCAATTTGTCACACCACATGAAAAGCTCCGCCGCGCATTAGGCACGATCCGCGTGGAGCTCGGCGAACGCCTTGCGGAACTTGAGTCACAGGGAAAACTTCTCGAATCCCAACGACTGAAAATTCGCACCGAATTTGATCTCGAAATGATGGAGGAAATGGGATTTTGCAGCGGGATTGAAAATTATTCGCGACATCTCAGCGGACGCCTCCCCGGCTCGCGTCCGTTCACCCTGTTAGACTTTTTCCCTCGGGATTTCCTATGCGTCATTGATGAATCGCATACTTCCATTCCCCAAATTGGTGGCATGTATGCAGGAGACCGTTCGCGCAAGCAAGTGTTGGTAAATCACGGTTTTCGACTGCCCAGTGCCCTCGATAATCGTCCGTTGAATTTTCCGGAGTTCATGGGCATGACCAACCAGATTTTGTACATGAGCGCAACGCCCGGGGATTTTGAATTGCGCAATAGCCACGTCGGAAATCACTCATTTCTACCTGCGGTTGACGCGGCGAATCGCCTTTCGATTGAGGAGAGCGCAGCTCTACTTGCACGTGCTCGAAGTCACTTTGCTGTTTCCGTTTCCAATGCTCCATTGATTGTCGAACAAATCATCCGCCCCACGGGCCTCCTCGACCCCGTCATCACCGTGCGTCCACTCGCCAATCAAATTGACGAAACCATCGAACTTTGTCGTCAGCGCATTGAAAAAAATCAGCGTGTTCTCGTCACAACCCTCACCAAACGTACCGCAGAAGACCTATCGGATTACCTCCGCGACATTGGCCTTAAAGTTCGCTATCTTCACAGTGACATTGACACCATTGAACGCGTGGAAATTCTTCGCGCTCTTCGCGCCGGAGAGTTTGATATTCTCGTAGGCATCAACCTTCTTCGTGAAGGACTCGATTTGCCCGAAGTCGGTCTGGTCTGTATTCTTGACGCAGACAAAGAAGGCTATCTCCGCAGTCAAACATCCCTCATCCAAACCGCCGGACGCGCCGCTCGCCACGTGGATGGAGAAGTCGTGCTTTTTGCCGATAACATGACAAGCAGCATCCGTGCTCTCCTCGAGATCAGCGATGATCGGCGGCGGCGACAAATGGAGTACAATGAGAAACACGGCATCATTCCCCGCAGCGTTCAGCGTGCGGTGCAGGAAAGTCTTCATGTGATTCTTCGCGGAAAACCCGACAAAACGGCCCGCGTGGCGGAGAGCAATTTGTCGCTCTCGGATTTACTCGCGGAGTTGAATCAAGAAATGGAAGAAGCTTCGTCAGCCTTGGAGTTTGAGCGTGCGGCTCTCCTCCGCGATCAAATTCTCGAACTTAAAGCCAATGCCGGCATTGAAAAAATCTCTCCCTCCCCTCGTCCGGTGACTTACGGTAAAAAGAAACGCAAACCCAAGTTCTGACATCATGCCTCCCGCAAAAGCCAAAAAAACCGTCACCAAAGCTGCTCCTGCAGTATCATCCGCCATTCACGTCGTGGCCGGGAATGATGAGATGGCCGTTAAAAATCGCGCTCTCGAACTTTCGACAAAACTTACACCGGGCGATGGCGGAGAATTTTCAGCGGAGATTCTCGATGCTCATGCAGACAATGCAGAACACGCCGGCTCTATTATTCGTGAGGCCATTCTCTCACTCAGTATGCCCGGATTTCTCGCCTCCGAAAAACTCGTCTGGCTCAAAAACATCAACTTCCTTGCGGACACCCAACTTGGCGGAAGTAAGTCAGTTCTCGAAGCACTCGAAGAGCTCCAACAATTTCTTACCGGCGGCCTTCCCGAAGGCACGCGCCTCCTGTGCAGTGCCATCAATCCTGACAAGCGTCGCGTCTTTTACAAATTCCTCACCAAACTTGGCAGTACAGAAGTTCTCGATAAGCCTGCCACCAGCCCCCGCTTTAGCGAAGATGATGCGGCTCGCCAAGTGGCTTCTACAGCGGCTCGCGAGCGTAATTTGCATTTTACTCCGGATGCACTCGAGCGCTTTGCGGCTTACGTGGGATCAGACACGCGTCAGGTGCTCAATGAGCTGGATAAAATTGACACGTACCTCGGGAGCGAGCGGCGGAAAATCAATGAGGACGACATTTCTCTCCTCGTTCCGGAAACGCGGCGCGGCATCATTTTTGAACTCGGCAATTGTCTTGCTCGTCGCAATCTCAAAACAGCCAGTCGCTGCCTGCAAAAACTGCTCGCGCAAGGCGAAGAACCCGTCGGCCTTCTCTACGCTGTCATCGCCCCTACGATTCAACGTCTTCTCGCTGCCGCCGTACTCATCGAACAATACGGCCTCCGCGTCACTCCAAGCTACCCTGCTTTCCAATCGGCCCTCGAACGCCTTCCTGTCGAAGCAGCCGATATTGTCCCGCGTAAAAAGGATGGAACCCTTAATGCTTATGGCTTTTATAAAACCGCCGAAGAAGCGGGGCGTTTTACAGCACGTGAACTTGGAGCGGCAACCATTGCGTGTGCCAATGCCGCAACGGCCATCATGACCACCGGTTCCGATCCCGCCCTCATCCTCCAACAGCTCCTCGTGCGTATTTTATCGAAAAAGTCTAAGGAATCCTAAGAACCATCCCAGGCTTAAGCTTCGTGGGGTCGGGAAGGACGTCTTTATTTGCCTCTGCAATTTTAGGCCATTGACTCGACTTATTGTAATACTTGCGTGCAATTCCGGCGAGTGTGTCGCCTCTTGCCACCGTATGCGAACGCTCCTTTGCCGGAGGTACAACGGCGGATGTCGCAGGGCTCGGAGCAGTTGCTCCCGGCATGATGAGCTGAACATTCGCCGTGGATGCAGCATCCGTGGCCAGCGCGGAATTGACAGGGCGGGCTGCCGAGGGAATCACAGCAACAGCGCGTCGCACTTCGGGCTCCGGTGCAGCAACGGCAGGTGCCGGCGGCGGCGTTGCGGCAACGACCATCGCAGGAGGTGCGGCAGGTGCGACGGAGCGAGTGGCAAGAAAAGTTTTCTCTGCACTTTTATCCCCTGACTTTTGCTCTCGCTTTAATTCGGCAACTTGCTTTTGCAATTCCAGATTTTCATTTTTAAGCCGCGCTGCCTCACGAGCAGGAATCACCGAACCGTCCGCTAGATTGGACACAATGGCTAACCGCAAACGCGTCGCATACGTCTTCACATCCGTCGCAAATTGACCCTGCGGCGCAAGCTCCAAATAACGTTCAAAATGATGCAAGGCGGCTACGGGATTTTTCAGCTGATCCTCATACAAAAGTCCGAGCCGATAATGGGCTTCGGCCGAAAGCATCGTCCCATCCAACGCCGATTCGTAATACTGCACCGCACGTTGCACTTCGCCGCGCGATACCGCGTCATTGCCCTCGCGAAGGTTGCGGCTTGTTTGCGAAACCGTGAGAAGATCGCAACCCGAGAAAAAAATCATCGTCACAACCGAAACCGTGGCGTACTGGAGAATCCGTATGCTTGCTGCTGGTTTGTTCATGCGAGGCATGATAAACCTCCTCGCATGTCAGGCAAGGCTGTCATCACAACGTTGACCATTCTCTCATTGGCCCTCGGCGCTTGCACCAAGGTACATGAGTCTTCCGCGCCACCCCAATCCTCCCCAGTGCCTGCTGCAAAAATCACACCAGCAAAAAATCCTGGCACCAAACCTGCACCTCGCCCAACAACAGCCAAGCCATCACGGCGCACAAATACGACATCAGCACCATCCCGTCCCATGACACCGGCCGTCAAAAAAGTTACGCCCTCGTCCAACACTCCCTACGATGACCTTCTCCCACTCCTCAAAGGCAACGCCTCGTGGAATACCTATGGTCACGATCTCACCGTCACCAATGGGGCGAACCCCCCCGTTCCCATTTTTCGCCAAGCCATCGTCCTCGCCGCCGTTCGCGCCACGCTTGCGGACTCACCCGTGGAGCCAACAGCCGAATTCTTAAAAGGCACACTCACCCTCAAATTTAATCACGGCACCAGTCGAGAAATCGCCGCGGATATCAATCGAACCCTCAAAGTTCCCGAAGTTAGTACCCTTTGTATTCTTCTCGGGAGTTGATCCCTCGCCTTCGTTCGGGTGCAAAGGGTACCGCGCCCACCTCGGGTGCCGTTTCCCGCGCCCTCGCGGGAAACATCGAAAAAATTAACAAGTCACTGAAAAAAATCTTAGTTTGCAGGAGTTCGTATTTCCATCACAGGCGAACCGGAGCCGAAGGCGGAGATGGCTCTTAGGCAACCGCCTGTGCCCCCTGATTTTTTTCTTTGGTGGTGTTATTCTTCTGCTTCCGCTTCCGTTTCCGCTTCGTCTTCCTGATCCTGACTTACAACGCGGGCCATGGCTTGAAGTTTCTCGCCTTCGTTAAGTCCGATAAGACGCACTCCCTGCGCATTACGTCCTGTCATGCGAATCTCCGCGACACGCGTGCGGACGCTTTGGCCGCCGGATGTGATGAGCATAATTTCATCATTACCACGCACGCTTAAAGCACCCACGACATCACCGGTTTTATCGGTAACTTTCATGGTGATGATTCCTTTACCGCCGCGACCTTGCAGGCGGTATTCGTCAAATTCGGTGCGTTTCCCTACGCCATTGGCACCGGCAACGAGTAAGGTGGCATCGGGAACAACGAGAGCAGCACCAATCACAAAGTCGCCCTTCGACGGGCGAATTCCCCACACGCCGGTCGCGGTACGGCCCATGTCGCGAATGTCTTCCTCGCTGAAACGAATGCTCATGCCGTCTTTGGTAATAAGGACTACTTCGTTTTGGCCATCGGTCATGAGCGCATCAATGAGCACATCACCTTCCTCGATGTTAATGGCAATGATCCCGCCCTTGCGGATATTTCGATAGGCAGAGAGGTTTGTTTTCTTAATCGTGCCGGAGCGTGTGGCAAAAAGAATGTGTAGATTCTCATCCCACGTTTCGTCTTTGTCGGCACCTGTCTTCGCGGTGATACGAAGGACAGCAGCAATTTCTTCACCGGGTTTAAACTCCAACAAATTGGCAATAGATCGCCCTTTGGCAGCGCGTCCCATTTCGGGAATGTTGTAAGCCTTTTCCACATAACAACGACCTTTTTTCGTGAAGAATACAAGGTAGTCGTGCGTGCTGGCTGTGAAGAGATGCTCCACAAAATCATCTTCCTCATTTTCCGCCCGTGCCTCGCGCGTTTGCATGCCAATGACCCCTTTGCCCCCGCGTTTTTGGGCGCGATAAGCACTCACAGCGGTGCGCTTGATGAAGCCGCGATGGGTGACGGTAATGATACATCCTTCGTTGGTGATGAGGTCTTCAATGTTGATCTCACCCTCGTCGGGAACGATCTCGGTGAGGCGTGGGCCGGCGTGTTTGCTTTTGATTTCACGCAGCTCGGATTTGATAATTTCTAACACGCGCTCTTCGCGAGCAAGGATATCAAGCAAGTCCGCAATCGTAGAAAGGAGTGCCGTGTATTCTGCCAAAACCTTGTCGCTTTCGAGGCCGGTAAGTTGGTAGAGACGCAGCTCAAGGATGTCATCCACCTGCTGCTCCGTGAGCAAGTATTCCCCATCGGTGAGACGCGCTTCGTTGCGGATTTTAATGCCAAATTTTTCCACTTGTTTACGAGTGAATTCAAAGGCGAGAAGTTTAACTTTGGCCTCCTCGCGATTTTTGGAATTACGAATGATGCGGATAAACTCATCAAGATTGGCGAGCGCAATGAGAAATGCCTCGAGTTTTTCCGCCCGCACTTCCGCCTCACCAAGCAAGTGCCGCGTGCGACGCAAAACAACTTCGCGACGATGCTCGATGTAACAAGCAATGGCGCCTTTAAGCGAAAGCAATTTCGGCTTGCCATGGTCAATGGCCAACATCGTGGTGGAAAACGAACTCTCAAGCGTCGTGTACTTGTACAGATTGTTAATGACAACCTTCGGATTGGCGTCGCGCTTTAGCTCAACGACGACGCGGGTGTTTTCATCGGACTCATCGCGAATGGCGCTGATGTCGGTGATGGTCTTTTGATTCACCAAATCCGCGATGCGCTCGACGAGCGTGGCGCGATTGACATTGTAAGGAATCTCGGTGATGACGATTTGCTCGCGATTGCCTTTGAGTTCTTCGACGCCGGCTTTACCACGCACCTTCACGGAACCGCGTCCGGTTTCGAGATATTGCCGAATCCCCGCGACGCCGCATATATGGCAGCCTGTGGGAAAATCCGGCCCCTTAACATGCTTCATCAGCCCCTCGAGTGTGATGTCGGGTTTGTCAATTTGTGCGCAAATGGCATCAATCACTTCACCAAGATTGTGCGGCGGCATATTGGTCGCCATACCAACCGCAATGCCCGTGCCACCATTTACGAGAAGATTCGGAAATGCCGCAGGAAAAACGACGGGCTCCGTCAGGCGTTCATCGTAATTGGGAACAAAATCCACCGTGGATTTATCCATATCCGCCATGAGTGCCGTACCAAGATGCGTGAGGCGTGCCTCGGTATAACGCATGGCCGCCGGAGGATCGCCTTCCACCGAACCAAAGTTGCCTTGCCCATCCACAAGCGTCTCCCGCGTTGCCCAACTTTGCGCCATGTGAACCAACGTAGGATAAATGACAGCTTCGCCGTGCGGGTGATAGTTACCGCTGGTGTCACCGCAAATTTTGGCGCACTTGATATGCTGCCTCCCGGGGAAAAGCCGCAGATCGTGCATCGCGTAAAGAATGCGGCGCTGCGCAGGCTTAAGACCATCACGCGCATCGGGGAGAGCACGCGAAATGATAACGGACATGGAGTAGTCGAGAAAGGAGCGAGACATCTCCTCCGCGACATCAATAGGTTCGACTTTTTCGTTCTGTGTGTACACGTAAAACTTCCTTGTTGGCGGCGACGGAATCGTTACCGCGTTGACCTTGTATCATGACCGCACCCGCTGCGTCATGCCAGTGGAAACATTCGGCAAAGTGCAATTTTTCACTTACACCGCTCTCACAATAAGAGTCAAGGCTCTGCGAAAACGAAGGACTACTCCCGCTCGCGCATGAACTCCTTGTGGCCGTCGCGACGGGATTGATTAAGGACGCTCATTTGCTTGCGAGCGGCATCCCATTTCCCTGCGCTAATAAGCTCCGCAAGCTCGTCAATTTCGGCAACCAAATGCTCGATGGACTTTTTATAGTCGGCCACAAACGCGGCACGTTTTGCCTCGGGAATGTCCGCTGTTTTTGCAGGCTCCAAAGCCCCCGCCGCCACCGCGGCCTCGCGTAATTTCGCGACGTGTTTGAGATTCTCCGTTTTGTCAGGCTGAGAGGCTTCGATTAAATCCGCCTTCAAATCCTTCGTCGCCTGCTTCATCACCTTCATCTTTTTTTCCAAAGGCGTCGCGTGCAGCGGCAGCGCAGGAATGAAAACCAAGAGACTAAGAAAAAGGGCGAAGCGAAGAGTTGAGTTCATGCGCCGATGGTATCCGCTGGCCTTCGCAGTTTGTCAAGCCACACGACTTTCAATTTTACCACGCTCATTCACCCCATACGATTTCTCCAAATCGCATCCTAAAGTTTTTCCAAAAATTTCATTTTTTTCCTTGCCCCGAAATTATTCACCTCCTAACCTCCCCCACAACGTCCAACCTCTCTATGAAGAAAACCACCCTCACCCTACTCGCCTCTGCCGCTTTGGCAGCCACTACTTTCGCCTCAGCTGGTCCTGGCCCTTGGGCCAACTCCACATGGTATCCCGGAAGCCTCGATGGCAAATACCAAGCTGCCGTCTATGGCGAAAATATCTCGGGAGTCGTTGGCTTCGCCTTAAGTAGTGGTGCTCCAACTACGGCTACTACGAGCACGCTCAACATGACTAATGGCAGTTCACAATCAACCCTTACAGTTAATCCATTCCAAAATTACTACGCCATCTTTGTGGAAGGTCGGACTTACACCGGCATAGCCTTAGCAAATATTAATAATGACAATAGCTCAATAACGGGGACGCTCATCGGCGCACAACCCGACTACACGCTTGATAGCTTTACCCTCAAAATTAAACAGCCAGCTATTACTAATATTACTCCAACTGTCACCGTTATTGGCAAAACAAACATAACCACAATAGTGCCAACAGGCTTTTATGTGACAAATGTAGTTTCGCCTGGCCCCCCCCCTGTACTACAAACTAATCAGATATTTGAAACCAACACTTCAACGATAGACGTGCTATCCACCAATTACACGACGAATATCACAGCGTCCCCTACCCTCGACAGTGATTATAAAGCATTCAATCCGCTTCCTCTTATTAATCGAGGCCTAAATGGTGGATTTCAAGCAAAAATCACAGCAAATACTGCTACCTTCACTTTTGTAGGAAAGGGTAATTTGAGTACTCCATCGCAAACTCAGGTTATCAATATCAACAGAGATAACCTTTCGTTCCCTGGTGATATTATTGGAACTCAGGTTCAAACCGACACCATACCCTTCATGATCAACGGTCTCCGTGTTTCTTTTACGACATCTCCTTAGTTTTATTTTAAGAGGTTTTGCAAAATTACGACACCTAAATAATGCCTCGTCATCATTTTGCTTTTTATTATCCTCGGAGAATTAAAAGTTTAGGGTTTACGGTTGTCGAATTGCTTGCTGTAATCGCTATCCTGATGCTTCTTGCCGTAGTTATAATCCCCAACTACGGACGTTGGATGTCTAGTGCATCACAAGCACGATGCATGGCAAATCTGCGCTCACTCCATGTCGGTGTCGGGGCGTATCTCAACGACAATCAAAACATCTGGCCTCAAGGGCCACCACCCGATAGCGGAGCAGAATGGTCAAGATTTTGGATTCAAACGCTTGAGCCCTTTGGAATCACCGGCAAAACATGGCAATGCCCTGCTATCGCCTCGATGCTACGCAATTCTGACGGCAAAAAACATGCTTTCTTCGAAGCCTCCATCCACTACATGCCTACGCTGTTTGATGCAACACCCGGTATTGCTTACAAATGGCCAACGCAACCTTGGTTCATTGAACGCGCTGATGCTCACGGAAACGGTGCTCTAATTAGCTTTACGGATGGCTCCATCAAATCATTTAATAAGGTTTTGGCAGAGCAGGGAATACGCTAAGCAGGGCATCTACCCCTCACTGAAAGTCAATCAATCTAAGATTGACGTCCCTCCAAAATACGTTAGAGATAAATTATCACCGTGTCCGATTCATCCACACCCGAAAAGCCGGCTCCCTCGGAAAAAAAATCTATCGAGTCCACGCGAGAGCGCATCCTTCAGGCGGCGGAGCGTATTTATGCGGCCAGCGGATTTCATGGTATGTCTCTGCGTGATGTCACGCTGCTCGCCGGTGTCAATTTAGCAGCGGTCAATTATCATTTTGGCTCGAAGGACAAACTGATCCTCGCGCTCGCAGATCGGCGGCTAACTCCGATCAATGCGGCGCGGCTGGCGCGGCTGGAAAAGCTTCGCAAAAAACACGCAGACGCCCCCATTCCCATCGCAGACTTGATCGGTGCTTTGGTATCACCGGTTCTTGAAGCTCTCCAACAAGGGAAAAGTACCCGTGCTATCATGGTCAGATTAGCGGGACAATTGATGACCGATGAACCCCAACGCTTCGCCCATCTCCACCGTATTTTTTACAAGGAAACGCTCGATAAATTTTGCATTGAATTGGAACGCTCCTTACCTCATCTGACCTCGCACCAAATCCACGCAAGGTTCTTTTGCGTATTCTGCACTGTTTTGGGAATGCGCCTCATGCACGAAAGTATGGAGCTTTTCCTCCACGTGCGTACGGAAAGCCGTCAAATCGAACTTCTCGAAACCGAATTGCCAGCCTTTATTCTCGGTGCTTTTACCGCCCATGCGTGAAGCGCTTCCTCATCCCGAGAGTAATAAAGCAACATCCTCCGAGCACTCACGAAAAGTCCTCATTCTCGGCGCGAAAGGTCGCCTAGGAGCTGCACTTACCCGAGCCTATGCCAACGATTCCAATGTGATAGCTTGGAGCCGAGAGAAGGCAAACTTTGAAAACCCCAGTGCCGTCGCCGCAGCTGTGCGAAAATCCGAAGCAGAGATTGTCATCAACTGCGCGGCACTCACCAATGTGGACACCTGCGAAGAGAAGCAAGAATTGGCGGAAGTAGTGAACGCACGCACTCCTACGGCTGTCGCTCAAGCCTGTGCAGAAATAAGAGCACGGATGATTCACATCAGCACCGACTATGTTTTCGATGGAAAGAGCAACGTGCCTTACACCGAGGATGACGAAACGGCACCCCTTTCCTGGTATGGCAAAACAAAGCGAGAAGGAGAGTGCAGAGTGCTTGCTGCCGCCGCCAACCATGCTGTCGTACGAGTCTCCTGGATTTTTGGCCCCGATCGCGATTCTTTCGTGGATAAAGCACTTCAGCTCGCACTGCGCGGAGAACCCATTCGTGCGGTGGCTGACAAATGGAGTTCACCCACTTACACGCTCGATGCCGCCGAAGCCCTCCGCGCTCTCTTCGATCCTTTTGCGCCTGGCGGAGTGTATCATTTGAGCAATCACGGCAAATGCAGTTGGCGCAATTGGGCACAACAGGCGATTGATGCGGCCCTCGCTCTTGGGATTCCCATGAAATCCCGCCACGTGGAACCGCAAAAACTTTCCGAACTTGCCGTCATGACAGCACCACGCCCAATCCACACCGTTCTGTCCTGCAAACGCCTTGAGGCACTTCTTGGCACGCCGTTACGAGGATGGCAAGAAGCGGTGGCGGACTATATTCGACTCCTGCGAGATAGTGGACGACTCCCTGTGAAAGACGCGTAAAAAAGCGGCAGCAGCGTGCCGCGGCTACAAAGCGAGAGAGAAGTATCAGGTGAATAGTTTCCATCCATGCAATGTGCTTGGTCAGGGGGCATGGGCGTCTCGCCCGTGTGCGTTTTTAAATCACAGGCGAGACGCCTGTGCTCCCTGATTTTATCCTTTACGAACTCTCCACGCAATCGCGCCGCGTGGAATCTCGGGAACATTCTCCCCAGGTTCTATAACTAATCGTTCTCCTCGCAATATCTCCACACACACTTGCCGTAAATCACGCGCTGTCCACGCTGCAAAATTGCACGAAACCAAAAGCCAGCCACCACGTTCTAAAAGATTAAAGCAACCGCGCAACGCCTCCGGCAAATCACGCGTCAGCCGAAACGTATTCCGTCCACCACGCCCAAATGTTGGCGGGTCGAGCACAATCAAATCGAAGGACTCTCCCCGGCGCACAAGCCGAGGAATAATTTTCATCGCATCCTCCGCAATAAAACGATGACCACTGGAAGTATGGAGGTCATTAAGAGCAAAGTTCTCACGTGCCCGTGCAAGGTGGCTTTTCGCAGCATCAACGCTCAATGTTTTGCCGCCACCCAATGCCGCACAGACAGAAAAACTTCCTGTGTAGGCAAAAAGATTAAGGGTTCGAGCCGGTTGAAGGGTACGCACCCAATGACGATTTCTACGTTGATCGAGAAAAAGGCCGGAGGAATAGCCTCCCGCAGGTTCGACATAATAGGCCACGCCCCATTCTTTCACTCCCAATTTTCCTGGTGTCTCCCCCGCAACAACCTTAGTCGCTTGTTGCCCTGCGGCATCTTTTGACAGCCCACGTGCCAACCATCCCCTCGGCTCAAAGCCAAAGCGTTCACGAAGCGATTTACGAAAATCCCACGCATCAAGGCGCAATCCGCTCCACACCACCCAATCCCCATAGCGATCCAACCACCCATCCCTCGCCGTTCCCAGGCGATGGGCCGTCGTTTCCTCTCGCCCAAATTGCTCCCATCGTTCCGTGCTAATCCAATCCATAATGTTCGCGCATCATGCCGCAGTTTTTCCATTCCGCCAAACCGATCATCACGATAACATCCCGTTTATGAATTCCTCCATTTACGAAAAACTTGGGCAATTTTATCTCGGGTGTGAAATGGAGCCGGATGGCAAACGCTCGGATCGGCCCCTGCTTTACGATTCCCGGGATATGACAACTCACGGCGTTTGCGTGGGAATGACGGGCAGTGGTAAAACCGGGCTTTGCCTTGCGTTGCTCGAAGAAGCGGCGATGGATGGCATCCCTGCGTTGATTGTGGATCCGAAGGGCGATCTGGGAAATTTGGCTCTCACATTTCCACAAATGCGAGGCGAAGATTTTGCGCCATGGATCAATGAGGAAGATGCGCGAAAGGCGGGTGTCAATATGGAAGCCTTTGCGGAGCGCGAAGCAGAAAAATGGAAAGCGGGTCTCGCGGATTGGGGGCAAACTCCCGAACGCATTGCGGCTCTTCGCGAGAAAGCGGACATTGCAATTTTTACTCCAGGCAGCACAGCGGGGATTCCGCTTTCTCTTCTTCGTTCATTTGCCGCGCCGGACAAATCGCTCACTGACGATCCGGAGCTTCTCGCCGAGCGCATTCAAAGCACCACCGCCGGCCTTCTTGCGCTCCTTGGTATTGATGCCGATCCACTCCGTAGCCGTGAGTACAGTTTGCTCGCCGCCATTCTTCAAGACGCCTGGTCAAAAGAAAATTCTCCAGACCTTGCCGAACTCATTAGCCTCGTTCAAAACCCACCCTTCGCCACTATTGGGGTACTTGCTCTCGAAGATTTTTTTCCGGCAAAGCAGCGCACAGGTCTCATTCTCGCTCTCAACAATCTCCTCGCCTCCCCCGGTTTTTCCGCATGGCGCGAAGGGCAGCCTCTCGATATCGCCTCCCTCCTGCACACCTCCACGGGCAAACCACGCCTCGCTATTTTGAGTATTGCGCATCTCTCCGATGCCGAACGCATGTTTTTCGTCACCACCCTGCTCCAAGAACTCATTGCTTGGATGCGGCGTCAGCCGGGAACGCCCTCGCTCCGCGCCTTGTTTTACATGGATGAAATTTTTGGCTATCTCCCTCCCATTGCTAATCCGCCTTCCAAAGGCCCGCTGCTTCTCCTTCTCAAACAGGCTCGCGCCTTCGGCCTCGGCCTCCTTTTTGCCACACAGAATCCAGCCGATCTTGATTATAAAGCTCTCTCCAACTGCGGAACATGGTTTATCGGACGCCTCCAAACCGACCGTGACAAACAACGCGTCCTCGAAGGTCTCGAATCCGCAAGCGCGGGTGCCGGAGCAAACCGCACGGCACTTACGTCGCTGCTTGAGGGGTTAGGCAAACGCATCTTTCTCCTCAACAGCATCCATCTTACCGCCCCCGTTACATTTCAAACACGTTGGACCATGAGCTACCTGCGCGGACCGCTCACACGCGATCAAATCCGCACGCTGACAGACCCTATTCGCCCTGCGGTTTCCATCGAAAATGAACCGCCTACCCGCGAAAGGGCTGCTACTACCGACGATATTGCCACCTCTCCCGAGCCACCAACAGTCGAATCCGGCATCTGGCAACTTGTCACCGACGCCACAGCGACAACGCTCTTTCCATCTCTCGGCTTTAAAGCCCGTGCCACATTTTCCAGCCGCCGCCCTATCGCTGACGCCACCGCCGATGTTCTCATCAGCATTCCGTTAGGCCCGAAGGATTCTCCTGCGTGGAAAAACGCTGTTGTCGCCGGATCGTTCGATGCCGCCAAATCTCCTGTTGCTCACGGAGGTGCTCTATTTGCCGACGCTCCCGTTGCCCTTCTTTCGACAGCATCCCATGGCACATGGAAAATGGACGCCCGACAACAGCTCGAAGACTCTCTTGAAATTACCGTTTTGCGCTTCGATAAAACAATCGGTACTCCCTTTGAAAACGAAATAGACTTCCGTCGCCGCCTCGAACAAGGAGCCCGCGAACAACGTGATGCGGAAGTCCATCGCCTCCGCGAAAAATACGCCACCAAATCTTCGGCGGCTGCGGCAAAAATTGCCCGCCTTCGTGAGACTGTCGCTCAGCAACAATCCCAAGCAACCGCTGCGAAACTTCAAACCGCCATTAGCTTTGGAACTACGATTCTTGGAGCACTCTTCGGCGGGAAAAAACTCGGTGTGGGCAACATCACCCGCGCCGGAACAGCCGCCCGTGGCGTCACCCGTGTGATGAAAGAATCCTCCGATGTCGGCACCGCCCAAGAGCGACTTGCCGCCGCCCAAGCGGACGCCGAGGCCATTGAAAATGAAATCCAATCCCTCCTCGCCAACATCCCTTCACCCTCCGACGTCGCCAGCATTCCCGTGGAAACCCTCCGCCTCAAACTCGCTCCCGCCACCCTCCGCATCGAATCCTCCGGCATCCTCTGGGTAGGTTAATGTTCCGCATGTCTTTGATGGGCCAACGTAACGAGGGCATTAACGCCCAGAAAAAAGCTCACGGAAAGCCCTCCAAAAGTGCCCGTACCATGTCACTGGTAACCGGCTCCGCACCCCGATGCGCCTTGGTCACACGAAGTCCCGTCGCTGGATCTGTTATATATTTTTTAACCCGCTTTTGCGGCATTTCTGGCGTCAGCACCACCGAACCACCATGCACCAAGCACTGAAACCTAGTGCCTGGTGTCAAGTGCAGCCGACTCCGCACTAGCCGTGGCAGGACAACTTAGCCCTTACGGGAAAGAGTGGTTATCACGCCCATGGGACACTATGAGGAGAGTATTAGAAAAATGGTCGCTGGGCCGCCGGGAACCAGTGAGGCAGCTATCCCTGAATCGAAAGTCGCGAAACGTGTGCCGCACTTAACGGCGAGAGCCAGAAGGTAAAGGTCGGTAAGGTGTTGGGATGCCGGGAGTTTGGGAAAAAATCGGGGGCCCGAAAGAGAAAGCTCATCCGGCCAGAATTGATGCCCCGGAGCCGCCTTCATCGCATTTAAAAGCCTCCGTGCCTCGTCGGTTGATCTCGGACCATATGGGGCAATCTATTGCTTTATGGGTAGGGTGCAAGGCTATGATGATGGCATATCCAACTTTCCTCTTGAAATTCTTCGCCTCAAATCTCCCGAGATTTTTTGAAGGGCCTGACATTTTTTGCAGAGTCCACTGGACGTTGTGAGGCGGGCGGATTAGGGAAGGAGGCTATGAAATCTTTTAAGGCAGAGTGTGTGCTTCCAGCGCAGGCGATGTTGGGAGAAGGAGCGCGGTGGTTTTCCAACGAACAACGGCTGTATTGGGTGGATATTTTACGCTGTGAAGTTCACCGATTTAATCCGGCAACTGGACGCGATGAAATGCGAAAGACACCATGTCATGTCTCGATGGTGCAACCAACGACACAGGGCGATTTAGTTTTAGCAACGCGAGATGGCATCGCCCGTATGGATTTTGAAAGCGGACAGTTTACCCCCCTTAACGATCCAGAAACTGACTTGCCGGGCAATCGTTTTAATGACGGCAAGCCCGACCCACGAGGGCGGTTGTTTGTGGGATCGTTGGCCTACGATGGCTCCGATAAAATGGCGAACCTCTGGCGTATCGAACCGGATTTGAGTTTTACAAAGCTGATTGACCATGTGGGAAATTCCAACGGCCTTGGATGGTCGCCGGATGAAAAAACTTTTTATTGGACGGACACCAAAACAGGCTGTGTCTTTGCCTTCGATTACGATGTGGCCACGGGAGATATTTACAATCGCCGCATCGCGGTGCAGGTAGATAAAGCCATTGGACGTCCCGATGGATTAGCCGTGGATGAAGAAGGATTTCTTTGGACGGCGCTTTGGGCGGGCGGCGGCGTAGCGCGATGGAATCCTGCCACAGGAGCCATGGTCGCCAAGGTGGAATGTCCGGCTCTCAACGTCACGTGCCCGACCTTTGGCGGCGCGGATTTGGATGTACTTTATTTCACCACAGCACAATTAGGCCGCGAAGGTGCTGTGGCATCGCCAGAGCCCGAAGCAGGAAATCTTTTCGCGGCCAAAGTCGGTGTCAAAGGGCGTCCGGAATTTTCCTTCGCGGGATGAAATTAAAGGCTTTCTTGGACAACGTAGGCGACTTAATTCCTTCGGTACACTTGACCACCCAAGGATCGAAATCGCTAAACTTCGCGCAGAAATAAAGCACCGATCGGGGAGCTGTATAAAAGTAATCTTCCTGCTCTCGCCGGAAAGGAGACCCGTGCTATCTCCTACGCAGCCAATACTCCTATCTCATTTATTTCTGAACCGGAGTGGGCGAGATTATTATGCCCGGCGACGGCGGAAGAGGAAAATGCCCAAGGTTCCACCAAGGGCGAGCAGGGCGACGGTGCCCGGCTCGGGAATGGCGACGGTATCGAGCCAGACGCGATTGGAATCGTAATTGATTTGAAATGTGTTGCCGCTCAGCACGAAGGTATTTGTAGGAGAAAATGCCCCGCTGTTGACCGTTGCAAAGGTGCCGCTCAGAGTTCCGTTTGTGTAAGTGAGCAAATCAATGTCTTCACCAAGCGTAGGCGAATATCCAAGCGTCAGCTTAAGGTCTCCGTTCAACGTGACAATCGTTCCTGAGTACCCATTGGTGTTCACTACCGATAAGGCATCAAAGGAGCCTCCGGCGAGATGCATCTGGTAGGTGGAACCTGCATCAAGGGTCAAAGTTCCTTCAATTTTGAGGGCATTCGTCGTGGAATGGCTGGCATCTAGGGTGCCTCCAGCCTGAACCGTGACCGGAGTGTACATCGTGCCTATGTTGACGTTACCACCACTCCATTGAATCCCCCCGCCAACTTCGCCGCTTCCGGAAAGGGTGGCCCCATCGCGGACATAGAGAGATTGTATCTCCTTTAATTTTCCATCGAGTTTAAACGATCCGCCTTGAATATCCGTCTTCCCGGCAAAATTCGTTGCACTCCCTGTCCAAACGGCAGCACCAGGCCCCGTTTTGATAACGCCATAATACCGATAAGTTCCACCGGAAGAACCTCTGTTGCCAGTAAATGTCAAGGTGCCATCGGTGGAATACTGATGGATGTAGATTCCGTTATTTCCAAAACTATCAACGCCAACGGTATAGTCACCAACGCCTTCTTCCATTAGAAAGTAGGCACTGTTTATACTATTCGTACCTCCAGACAGTGTTCCAGCACCCTGAATTGTCAGGGATTGGGCCGAGACCGCAGCCGTAAGGGCCTGACTTCCGGAAATATAGTAATTTGTATTGGCGTTGCCTCCCGAAGTCGGAAGAGAGTTTGTCGGAACATTACGAGTGACCAGACCTGTGCCCGTATCGCGTGCTGCAAATCCTGTTTTGGTTCCGTCTGTGACAGTGACTCTTCCCGAAAAACTCGTCGTAAGAAACGAATTCCCGACACCGGTCATTACATTGTTAAGCTTTAACGCACTATTCGCAGCAGAAAGATCAATGTTTAATGTCTGAGAATAAAACCCTCCTGTTTGAATATTGGTAAAAACCAGCGTTGTTCCATCGCCTCCATTGGAATCTACCACAATGCGATTTTCACCCGCATTATTACCCAAGTCAATTTCTCGCCCAACATTGATTGTGGTGGTTCCCGATGCGGCACCGCGGCCTTCAATCACGGCTCCGGAAGTTTGATTAAAGAGAATCTTGCCTGCGGTGAACGAAGCACCCGCCTCAAGCACAAGTCGGCCGCCGTTTATAGAAAATTGACCCGTAAAAGTATTGCTCCCCCCTAGGGTCAAAGTGCCTGCGCCAGCTTTGATCAAAGTTTTGGAGGTGGTCTCAGAAATATCTCCCAAGATGGCCAGTTCGCCCGCAACGACGGTGAACGTACTGTTAGCATTCAGCCTGATATTATTATGAATCTTCTGTACTCCGCTGCTGTAATTGGTGATATTAAGATTAAGATCAAATGAATTCCCCCACAGCTCAAAGTCGCTTGCATTAGCCGCAAAAGTCAGCGTTCTTACACTCGTCATCGTTGTATTGGTTGCATCCAACCCGATGGATCCGGCAAAGATCAAATCTTCATTGGTGTTCGCTGGTGCCGAGCCCCCCACCCAATTTGCACCCGTATTCCAGTTGCCATTGGCACCCCCACCATTCCATGTGTGCGTGGCCGCATGAGCTGAAGATAAGGCCATGGCAAGACTTACAGCGAGGGGTACGAAGCGAATAAAAGAGTGGAGCGAGTTTTCATGATTGGCAAATTTAAGCACGTGAATATACGGGATGCAAGAAAATTTTTCCTAAAATTTTGATGTGGCACAAAATATTTTTTGAGGCTTGATCGCAAGCTTGTGGGAATGTCTCTCAAAATAATCATGACGATACGATACGATTTTATGGCGCAGATGGGGTGATCGCGGAATTATACTTGCTTATTTTTGCGTTGCTTTTCCGCATTTAATGCTGCTCGCAATGCATCCAAATCACCCCATTGCAGGAACCCGGGGACGAACCACGCAAGCGATTCGTCGCATTTATCCTCCAACGATTTCGGCGCGTTGATCTCGGTTATGGTGATAAGCGAATTAGGTTTTAGCGCGAGGGCGATCAAGGCCGCAAAGCTGGTTTCGGCTTCGGCTATGATTTCAATGTGTGCTCGCGGAGACTCTTGGTGAACAGCCGCACAAATAGCGGCGATACACTCTGCCCACTCGCCTACCAACGTGTAGCCAAGCCAGAGGCAAGCGCGCGAAGAATCATGCAATCTCGCTTCACCGACAGGAGCATTCTCCCACGCAAGTTCGCCCGTTGCGGGAAGATCGGCAGCAAGGCCAATAATTCCGGCGTCGCAGGTTTTCTGAAGTTGCTTTTCTATGAACGTGGTTTTCTTTCCGTGTGGGGAGAGAAAAAGTCGAATTTCGTGAGCGATTCCCAAATCCCCGGTCGCATAGACGGGCATCTCTATTGCGCGCGGTGAGAGGATCGAACCAATGTGCGAGCCGTCGGAGAAGGTTTGTTTGCGCGTCCATTTTGGCGTCATAGTTTCATCGAATTTCCAACCGGTGATTTCCACCAGGGTGTTGCGGTCTGGCTTTTTTCTGACGACTTGCGCGGCGAGAGTTTTTCGGTTGGCGGCATAATTGGTGCTCTTGGGTTTTTCTCCTTCCGCGTAGCAGAGAAGATCGTTTTCGGGGATCGGACTCCACGTGGGAAGCACCGTGGGAGACGTGAAAGATTCGCCTTTGAGCCAATGCAACATCCACGCCAGCATGGCCTGAAGCGGCTGCTCCCAATATCCGTGCTTCATGTCAAAAAGGCGGGAATCAAAATGGTGTCGTGCGCCAAGCATGGTGTAGATTTCCTCAAGCTGACGACAAGTATAGGACATAGGCTCATAACCGAAAGCAGGCTCATCGTGCAGCGCGTTGAGGATGAGCAGTGGGCGTGGTGCCATGATTCCAAGCAATCCCCATTCATCCATGAGCGGTAGTCCACCGGGAAGCGTCTCGCAAACGCAGTTGCAACGCGTGACGTAGGCTTCGAAGGAGCCTACGGAAACCACCGGAACGGCCGCCTGAATGCGCTCGTCCAGCGCAGACAGCCACATAGTTTGATTGCCGCCACCGCTTGCTCCAGTGGCACCGATTTTTTGCGCATTAACAAATGGCAGTGATTGCAGAACATCCACCGCACACATGTTGTCCCGCACCTGCAGACCAAGTAGGCTGTCGCCGAAAAGGTAAAGCTGCGCCGCAAGTGCGGCACCATGATATTTCCAAGGGCGTTCCTGCGAAGCACGCTCCCCGGCCCCGGCGACATCCACGGTAAGCGTGACGATGCCGTTTTTCGCCAGAACATGCCCACGAGCCTGTACCCGCGCTGCGATTTTTCCCTGCGGCCAATGCCCATGCATGTTCAACACGGCGGGAAACGGACCGGAGCCGTTCGGAATATACAAATTTGCGGTCACACGAATCTCCGGTGCCGAGGCGAAAGACAGACGTTGAATCTTGTAGCCGTCGAGTCGAATTTCCCCATGAATCCGTACGTCTAAGTCTTGTTTCAAACGATGGGTGATGAGCAATTTCTCATGCAACGCCGTCCGCAGCTGGGCCGCACGTTCTCGCCATTGCTCCGGCGAAACCGGCAGGGCATGGGAGCGCGAAATTTCCGTCGCCTCCCGCCGCAGGCGCTCTTGATGCAGGTGTCCATGAGGTCGGGTCCAGAGATTGGGAATGGAAAATGAGGATACGCTCATAACATTGCTTGAGACCTTTAATAATAATTATGGATAAATAGCTTTAACTATATACTCGATCGAGATGTATATTTTCATTGAGGATCGTTTGGAGTCCTACCTTTTGATCACACCGATAATATTGCCAGCCCTCAAAGTATTACCGCAATCCGCTTATGCTTGCCTCGAACATACGAAATTCCGCCGCCTGCAATTCTACACGTTCGCAACGGCCAAAGGCATGTAAAAAAACGCTGTGTTGGCGAGCCGGATCAATATTGTAGAGGCAAATTTTTCCTGCTTCAGGAAAGTAGGAAACATTGAGGTATTCGCATTCCGTGCGGGGCTCATCACCATCATCGGTGATCCACACCAGACCTCGTGCATTCTTCGCGATGTGGCGATAAAGCATACCCACAAGTCCCGGGGAGGTGCGTGTACTTCCCGGGCCAAAGTCCTGATCAAACGCACCTGGATAGGCCCAGGAATTAAGGAAGTAAACTGCACCCGCTCCAAGTTTGTGTCGCAATACCAAGGGATAGGCTTGCTCGTCATCCACAGCAAGCACCTCGATGTCAGCATCTACAATTTCAATCTTTCCCATCGGCGTTGCCAGAATTCCAAATCGGCGCGGAAAGCGAAAACCAAGCTTTTCATTGTTATCGGGGGCCGTTGCCCAGTAAATACGCTCACCGCGTCCGAGCACTCTTACCCCGCACAGCTCCGAGAAATCCCCGCCATGAACGAGCTCTCCCACCTCGTAATTATTAAAATTGCGCGTCATGTTGGTGGAAAGCTGTGGGATTGAGATGAAAAGCACACCACCCTCTCGAACATATTCTGTGAGGATGGAGTACTGTCGCGGTGACGCTGTATTCCACCCCGCAAAAAGGAGTGCCTTGTAATTTGCATGGAGGAACTTCGCCTCGAGGCGATCCTGTGCAAATGAAACGATGTCCACCTGCCCAAATGGAGTTCCAGAAAGAAAAGGATTTTCAAAGGGATCGATCACATTGGGTGTAGGATAAAAAACTCTTTTCACAATGTTCCATCCGCGCTCAGGAACGCCCTCGTACCATGCTGGGTTCTGATCCGCCAAAGTATAGGCACCGGCGATGGCATACTGCGGGCTGAAGCGGAAATTGCAAAGGTCGTAGTTGCCCTTGGCGATGGCGATCGTACTCTCCGGCTGTCCCTGCGGCGTACCGTTTGCTTTCACAAAATCGTAAAAGTCAGAAATTTCACGACGGTAGCGGCATGCAATCGGCGCGTTGTAATTAATCTTACCAAAGTGCCTCCGAGCGTCCTCGATGTAAGGAATGTATTGGATCGGCTTATGTCCACCCCAATCTGCCTCCCCCGGCGCAAGCGGCACTCGTGGAAGCGAATGCTTTGGGGAATCTTCGCACAATGAGGCTTCAACAAACCAGTTGCCGCTTTCGTTAAGAATGATTTTGCAGCCACTCATATATTTCATATACATGGCGCCCCTCAACAAATGCCATTTGTGCTCACTGGCATTAGGTATCCAAGAATAGTGCTCATGCGCCAAGTGACTGCCCCATAACGGCAGGTTGTATTGACGATAAAGTCCGCGAGAAAGCGCGGAGGCAATGTTTAATGGTGAGAATGCGAAGTCCTCCAGCAATGGCACATCTGTACCGGCGGCAATTTCATAATCGACGTAGAAATTACCACTCGTCGCATAGATGGGACCCCAACCTGCAGCACGACGAGCGTCCACATGCTCGCGCACTCGTTCCATAAGGTCATCCACAAAAGCCTTCAATGTGACCTTTTCTAGAGGATTCGAATCATCAAGTCGAAAGGTGTAGCGCTCGCCAAAATCATACCCGAGATAAAACTTCCCGGAGTTCTGAAACTGCTTTGCCCACTCCGGATTAGCACTAACATAAATCAGCATAGTATAAATACCGCGTTGGGCCGCCTCACGAATAAAGCGGAGAACACCGGCACCATTACGTTCAGGATGTGCCTTGATCACCTCACACTCGTGTGCTTTAAGGTTTGTCTGTTTCTCCCAATCTGGCTCTGGCACATGAACGCCGATTTCATCCAAAGCATACTGCCATTCGGCAATAGTCGCCGGTGAATAGCCACGCGCTGTACCCCACAGTTGCGCGACATTACCCTGATTATCCTCGATAATTTTTTCAATCATCTCCTGGGGTGTAAAACTCTGAGGCATCCACGATTGATGGCCGTGCAAGGTGCATAATAAATAGTCCTTACTCATGGGATAAATACCACTTCCTAAGAGTAAACCACAGGGAGGCAGTTCGATTTTGAATTTATTCATAGTATGAAAAGCAATAAGAAACCTGCATTTGCCAGTATTTAAAGGGTGAGAAAGCTTCCAAACGTGTTAAAGCAGCACTTTTAAGAGTATTTTCAGAAATTTTGGATAAAATTCCCATGGGGGTTCGTATTTATAAGTATTATTTATCTGAAGGGACGACGATACCCCGAAGGATGATGTTTTGGCAAAAAATAAAGACAAGGAGAGTCGGAATAGCGGTTAACACGAGCGAAGCATAGACTACGGGCGAGTCAACCATGGAGCGAAGTTGGTAAATATAAACCATGATTGTCCACATTTTAGGATCAGGTGCTAAAATGAGGGCGTAAAAGAAAGTTCCATAGGCGGCCGTAAATGCGCCTAAAGCAATGACAGCTAATATCGGTTTAGAGAGATTCATTCCGATTTGCCAAAACATAGTCCACTCATTGGCACCATCTAACTCGGCAGCCTCGTAAAGTTCTTTTGGAAGACTATCAAAAAAGCCTTTAAGAAGAAATATAGAAAACCCACTTGCCAGCCCGGGCAAAACTAATGCTCCAAAAGTATTGAGGAGATGAAATTCTTTAAGCTGTAAAAAAACAGGGATCATGGTTACTTCTGCTGGAAAGGCAATCGTCGCTAAACAAAACAAGAGAATGTGATAGGTTTGACGGAGTTTAAATCGGGAAAGAGCGTAAGCGGCGAGAGGATTCACCAGAAGAGCACCGCTCATGGTAAGGATAACGAGGATGATAGTATTTGTTATAGCACGGCCATGAATAAGGATTTCGTCAAGTACTCGTTGATAGTTTAAAATGATAAATTGCCACTTCCAAAAAGATTGCTTTTGGGTGAAAGATTGCATATCCAAAGCTTGCTGTGGAATACGAACACCGGAAACACCATACTTAGTAGCAACCCAATCTTCGTATTGAACGTCAAGGCTCTGAACGCTTAAATGTTCAGGGAGAGCTTGTGTACGTATAAACTCATTCCGATCAATTCCCGCTACATTTTGAGCCACTTTTCCAGGTTCTGTCAGTTCAACAAACTCTGGAGAAAGGATGTTCTGAACAAAGGTTAGCCAATCTCTGGGCGTTACTTTAGAAACAACCCGCGTAAAGGGTATTTCTGTATATGAAGTATAGGCCGTCCCGTGCTTCTTATTAAAGTTTTGGATATCATCACCGTAGAGAGATGGCAAATAGACACCACGGTAATATCCACCCACGTTCCAAGGCACTAGAAACTCGTTTCCTAGTGTCGTAGAAAACTCAAAAAGCTGTTCCAACATAGGGGTCGTAGGCCATGCTGCACCGATGATATTGAGAAATGGTGGTTCGATGTTGTTTTGGTTTGAAAATTGAGTTCTAAGCTGCTGATTGAGATTTTCGAGGGTATGAAATTTCTTCATCAACCAAAGGCGAAATTCCCGCCCAGTATAGGAAGGCATGCGTGAAGATCGAAGAAACGCAAGTTGAAAATATTTTATAGGAGGTTGTGTCTCCTTGAGAAATTTCTCCCATTGCCTAATAGATTCAGAGTTTACCTTCAGAATTTGTACATTACGAAAATTCGTATTAGAATCTCCCCAAGAGGAACGCAGATTATCAGTCCTTCCTTGATACTTTGCCGTCAAATATCGCCGCCACATTTCCTGACGATTGAAAAAATAGCTAGGAAATAAAGATCCACTCGCCTGTGTATCTACTTCCACTGAGCCGGTAATCATAATCATAAAAGGAATCACCATGCTCATACCACCAAAGATCAACAGAGCGTAAAGAAACAGATAGAGCGAGCGAACTCTCCAAGAACGTTGTGAGATGGGTGAGAACATGAGAAGCTTATTTCGCGGCTTTAAACTCCATTTGACTAAGGCGTTTGAGCTGGAGAACGGTAAAACCAATTAAAATGCTACCAAGAATCCAAGCCATCGCTGTCGCGGGGCCAAAGCGCAAACGGGCAAAAGATTCATAGAAAATTTTTAAGGATATAACTTCAGTGATGCCATTGGGGCCACCTCCCGTCATAATGAGAATATTCGTGGCACCGTGAAAGGCAGCACCTACCGCTCCTACAAAATTAATAAAAATGAGAGCCCGTAACCCCGGGTAAACAATCCCACTTGTTTTCTGTAAAAAACTCGCACCGTCAATTTCTGCCGCCTCAAATTGTTCTTCCGGAATTGTTTTGAGTGCCGCAAGATAAATCAAACACCCGGGGCCGGCTCCAGCCCAAATTCCGGGGAGCACGCACGATAACATCGCGAGATAAGGGTCTTCGGTCCAAGCCCGTCGCGCCTCAAAACCTAAAATGCGCAAGCTTTCATTTAATGGTCCATTAACGCCAAAGAGTTCCCTCCAAAGAAAAAATACCGCTGCAGCACTCATTACTGCTGGCAAGTAATAGACGGTGCGGTAAAAAATTTTATACTTGGGGATAAGATGGAGGGCATAAGCTAGAAGAATCGGTGCCACGAATCCCAGTGTTAAGGCGTAGGTGGCAAAGTGCAATGTTGCTAAAAGCGCATTCCAGAAACGAATATCAAATAGTGCATTGGCGAAATTGTCGAGACCTACAAAAGTAGATTTAAGGATAAGTTGGTAATCTAAAAAGGCAATGACCGTTCCTCGTGCAAGAGGAATGTAGCTCCAAATCAAGATCAATACACAAGCTGGAAGCAAACAAAGCCAAGGGATAAGGCTGCGACTATTCACTGGACGTGAAGCCTTTTCGGCATTACGCATGAAAATTCGCATAACATACCAAGTTACCAAGATAAAGATCGCAATAATGGTGCTTACAACGACCAAGGCAACAAGACGCCTTATTTGCATTTGCTCCGGCGAAACGTAGCCGATCATTCGTTCATTTGTCTCCTCTACGGCATGGTTGAGAATAGCCTGAATTTGGTCAAAAACAGATTGCGAGTCGCCTTGCTCCCATGCCGTATGGATCGAGGGACTAAGCAATATCTTATCAAGGGGATAATTCATCTCGATATACACCAAATTACAATTTTTACCGTACGGTTCGGGCTTACCATGCTCTAAGGCTTCGGCAAGCTCTTTCTCCAACCCGGGCGGTGAGAGCACAAGGTATTGATTAAATCCATATTGCCTTAAATCAAGGGGATTTACATTGCTTGCCTGCCCAAATTCAACCATCGTTTCGACTTGGATTCGCTTGGCTTCTGGCCCTGTCATAAACTCCACATAACGCCAAGCCGCTTCGCGTACGCGAGGATCTTTGATGCCGGAATAAACACCTAAAATGCTTGCGTTGACTTCCGAGCCACGAAGTCCGGAAGGCCCCGCTGGAATAGCACCAAAAGCAAAGGTTTCCGGATTCCATGTCATGATGTCGCCTATATAAGAGAAAAACATACCAACACGTTCTCGCTCTTGTGGAGTGAGTGCACTAGATGATCTCCGTGCGATGCGCTCTACCTCAACCAATCTATAATAGAAGGTAAAAGCTTCCACGGCTTGAGGGGTATTAAAAGCAGCCCGCCATTCATTTGGTGCAATCTCTTGCACTGCATCACCTCCAGCGGACCAAAGAAAGTTCATGAGGTTCCAACTGGATGCCTGACCACCAGAAAGGGATAAGCCAGTGTACTCCGGTCCGAGTTCGCTAATTTTGCGGGCAAATTGCACCAGCTCCTCCCAATCTTTTGGTGCCCTAGCGGGAAGACCTGCTCGGCGAAACAACTCTCTATTATAATAAAGGCCAATTACCTGAAGGGGATTAGGAAGACCAAATAGATGTCTTGTACCTGCCGCCAACGGACGATTCACGACGTCTCGAATCTGGGGGGGGATGCGGTCTAAAACATTGACTCCATTGGCCTTCGCCTGCTCTACATATTCGTCCAAGGGCGCTACCATGCCTTGACTTACGAAGGTATCTATACTCCGAAAATTCATAGCAAGTACATCCGGAGCAATGTCACCGGCAACCATCATGATAGTCGTCACTTCACTTGCCATTGATTCAATATTGATACCCGTTGCAGACTGAAGTGTGATATGTGGATTAAGTTGCTTAAATCGTTCAAATATGCGTTGTCGAGCAATGGATTGCGGTGCAGTTGAACCGCCGTCTGGAACACTAGGGACTCGGAGTACAATCCTTTCTTCTCCAGAACTCGCATGTCCCACAGAGAGAGAAAATATGCTCATCCATACGCTCAAGGAGAGATTCAATAGGCGAAGACAACGAAAGGGGAGGTTCACAGGTAATTCGGAGATGATGCGCAATATATTAGGTGGTTGGGGTCCGGATCAATTTGCTTTCGAAGCCTCATAAATGCCCCCTGCGTCTTTAAACCGAAGGACAGGTTCGACCGTCGCAAAATCTACAAGATGTAAGGGCTTGCGATTCATTTCCACAATGAGAGCGCGGAGTTTTATAGGATATTGAATTTTTTTATCACCACCGCTAGAGACCCATTGCTCCGAAACGGCACCCGGGCTTTGATCCACGTAAAGAGATGATTTGCGCAGAGGAACCGAGATAAAATTCCACCCGTCAAAATTTGCTGAGAGGTGCCCGGGCCAATCCAGAATATCCACACCCCAGCCACCCGTTCCGAGAGAACGCCAGATTTCACCTTGGGCATCTTCGATCTCAAACATCACACGTCCCCAGTTAGAGTTTCCCTTGAGCCAGACGCCAAGAGCGGCGGGCTCGTCGCTGATGGACGCCGGGGTATTAAGGCGAATGGTGGTGTATTCCGTGATATACTTATTGAGATTCGGTGTTTTAGAGGTGTTCAGGCGCAGTTCCAGAGCGTTGCCCTTTTCGTCGTCGGTCACCTGCTGCAAGCTAAAATCGCCGAGTTGTCGGATTGGCAATTGCATAGGGTAAACCTGCGGTGTATCCAAACTATTGTCCTTATCCAGTGTCACATTTTGGATATTATCCAAAGGTGCAGCAGCTTTGGCAAGTGCTGCGCGCGCAGCATCTTCCGGAAAAGTCCGATTGGTCAGCGTCACGGATGAGAAAGGCTTGTTCGTTACCAAATACACGGGGCGCGTTCCCGCATGTACGGTAATTTTGTTATCTTCGGGTTTAAGCTCCTGAGATTTTCCGTACATCTCGATCTTAGTTACAGGTGTGCTTCCATCCGTGGTAAGGGTGAAGTCCGCATCGCCCCGCACGGCCCACAGAGCCGTGACAAATTTCTTGTCCGCACGCTCGAATTCCACCGCATAAACCGTGGGTGATCCGGTGTCCAACTGCCGCTTAAATGTTGCTCGATCCAGAACATTGGTCAGCGTCGCATAGGCGACGTACGCCGGTTTAGGATAGCCATAGGGCATACGCTCCAAGATGCCGCTGGCACCCCAGAAGATGTTGTAGTAAGCATTGGTAGTGTCGAACAAAACGCCCGGGCTGATGGTGGTGAAATTATTTGCAAGGCTGATGAGTACATCGCGAGTGTACCATTCGGCTTGCTTTTCTAATCCCATGTCGCGCTCGGCACGGTAGGTGAACTCATAAGATCCTGTTGCAGGAATGTCCCGCCCTGAGAGTGCCTTGGCGGTATCCATAGCAATGTGCATGCCCTGCAAGGCCCATTCTTGCAGCCTTTCTGGTGGAAAGACCTGCGTCGGTGATTCGATGCCGATAAAATCAATGTAGTCGGGGTTGCCACCACGGCGCAAAATGGCTGCAATATTAGATGCAGAGGCACTGTTGTTTCCAACTACCGTTTTGAGCTGTGGGAAATTTTCACGCAAGAACGCACCCGTCATATTCAGTTGGTCTGCATAACGTTGTTGAAGCGTAACCTGATTTGGTGTCCACTCCGGCTTCAGCCCAAGCACTTCGGGCGGCACATCATTGCCAGGACCGCTTTCGTGAAAAATGAGAACCTCCTTCACATGCGGATGTGTTTGGAGAATTGCTTCCATCTGCGACTTGACGCGTTCCATGGCTGCTTCGGGTTTTTTAAGATCAGCTTCTTGAAAGAGAGAGCGGATTTGCGGGATGGTAATCATCCATGGAGCCATTTCCTCCTCGGAGTGTTTCTGCCATCCGGCCTTGCGGATACCAGCCTTAAACATGATTGGACCAGCAAAGTTTATGTCTGTAGGTGTACCGTGAGTTCCATCAAACCACCATGTCGAATAGGGAGATTCGTATTTTGCAGTTCGGGTATCCTTTCCAAGCAGCGCAAAACTTGCGGGATGCGTGAGCAAGGTGTTTCCGGAGGAATCTTCCACCGAGAGAATCAGCTTGTACCAGCCTACATTTGGCATCTTCAGCGATAAGAGCATTTCTTTTTTTTCACCGGCCTTGCTGAAGGCATAATCTTCGGACCCGCTTTTTACTTTCTGTCCGTCCACATCGTAAATGTTCCATGCCAACTTGCCACGGGAAGACGCGAATGATGTCAGTATTACGGTAGTTTCCGGCTTTTCACTGTCTGCAAAAACATTCCCGGGTTGCGCTTGAGTAATCTTCATGCCTACGGGAGACTTTTCCAATGTCACTCCAAAAATTTGCACGGCACTGGTAGATCGTGGGTCGGGCTGGGTGGATTTGTCCAACTGCTCTAGATTCTCATCGGGCTTCCCAAAGAGATCAAAATTCATCGTTACATTGTCATATTGATCGAGAATTTCGCCGCTTTTGAGCGGAATTTTTGCAAGGTACAAGGGAAGTGCTTTTTTCCCGGCGTCAAGAGTGACTGTCCCCACCTGCGTGATATTGTTCGACAACTTTTCGTCACCTCGTGGAATGGTGATCGTGGTATCGGCCATCAAATTGCGACCAATGCCATTCTTGGAATAATGCGTAATCCGCGCTGTAAGAATGGGGTCTTTTGCTGGATCAGGATCTATGGCAAATAGAACCCAAGCATCGGAGTATGGTACTCCGCCTGGAACGATAAAATGTACTTCGGTCAGCAAACCATCGAAGGGTGAACGTGCCGTGTATTCGTCCACTTCCAAGGCCCAGTTTCCCTGCCCAGCTCGCGTCAATCCGATATCAGCACTCCCTGAACCAGATGCCACCACCATAGGGATGCCTTGAACTTCCGAGAAACCTGGCTTCATCGAAAGCGTTGTTTCGGCAAATGATTTTGCCATATTCAGAGCCGTCACATCCAAGGGCTCAAAACGTACGGAATTATATTTAGTGTTTAGCGAAAACGTTTTACCGATTGACGTGGATGGAGAGGCGGTAAAAGTTACGTTTTTAACATCTGCACCCTCTAATGTTCCGGTGTAACTACCATCGAGGTAGAGGGCAACACCCGTAGCTGTCGGAGATAACGTCACTTTTAATGGATGCGCAGAAGCCTTAGTAAGCAGCCCCCAATCCCGTACGATGTCATGATATGTATCGGTAAAACTATAACTCGTGCGGTAGCGACGCAGGCGGGGACGAATGTAGTAGTTGAGCTTTGATTGTTTCTCTCCAAGGCCGTTCACTTGAATGATGGAATCAGAACGGTCAAGCTTACTCGTTGCGTCATCGGCTTTTTTGATTTCGCGCTCATCGGGTGCCTCTACGGAGGTAAAAGTTATCTCTTTGTTCTGACCATTATTCCAGTTCACAGTCAACTTGACGCCTTCCGCATCCGTGCCGGTACGGATAGTTGCTCCAAACAAATCATTGGCAGCTACGGTTTGCGTTGCGCCTCGTTTGAAGGCAGCTTCCTCTACTTTCCGCAGCGTTGGTAAAATGGCCTCGATCGAGCGATCCGGCAGTGGCGCAGGGCTGCGCAGAAGGATATCCGTGAGTTTAAAGGGGCTTTTAGCAAAGCCCTGAAAATTAATTCCAACACCAGCGGCATTAGAAATTTTTGCCTCGGCCACCTGCTTCATTGCCCGGTCATTATCTATAAAGACCGTCATGGTTTTGCCTCGCACGGTGATGGCGGCCGTGTGCCATTCTTTAGCGGCAATTTCGAAGGGCAGCTTTGTAACGTTCCCCGCAATAGTCACGGCATCCGACGCAAAGCCAATTGGCGTCACCGTGTTTTTGGCGTCGCGTAATTGAATTTCAAAATGAGCTAACTTGTCGCCCTCTCCTGCACCCAAAAGGAAGTCAAATAGCACATCGTAATTTGTGAGATTTTCTGCCCCATCTTTTGGCAAAAAGTGAGTGAACACTAACCTCGTTTTTTCCAAGTTCACACTCAAATCAGCACGACCCGAATAAACCGGTTCGTTTTCGACGGTAAGGCCGGGGAGATTTGCGCTGTCAGGGGACTTGACGCCATAATTACGAAAAGTTTCGTGCCAATAAATACGAGGGCGCTCTGAGTTTTTCTCGCTTTCCCGAGCTAGTGCAGATTGAAGAGGGACAAAACTTGCAAGGGCGGCAGTGTACAAAAGTGTGACGGAAAGGGATGTAAAATTCATTCTTTAATAAGCGGCATTTCTTTCAAAAAAAGCAAAAGGGTCAAGCTTAAATTACCTCAATCGAGCTTAAACTGCATTGCGCTGTTATTAAAAATGCAGTTGACATGTCTGCACGTGCTTGCAAGGTTTAGGAGCGATGCAAAGTGATTCGAAAATTGCCACCCAGAAGTCTATCGCTTTATTATGTGGCGTATCACGGGCTACGGTGGGGATTATACTGGCTGGCGGGGCTTTGGCATCACGCTATCGTAAGGAGACGCGAGAGCTTGTTTTGCAAACGGCGGCTCGCCTGAATTATTGCCATCATCGGGCTGCGGCTGCGATGCGCAGACAGCGGAGTAATTTGATTGCCATTGTGCATTATGGCGCGGAGATTGAGTCGGCTCGTAAGTCCAACCTTGCCCTTGCGCATGAAGTGGGTGTGGCTGGGTATGACTATTTATCCGTAGATATGGACTGGTATGGAGGCAGCGTAGAGCGAACAGTCAGGGAGCTCATTCAGGCACGTGTGGAGGGGGTTGCCATTTCTCATATTCAAGAAGTTTTTGAAGATGTGCATCTCGCGAGGTTGTTGCAAGCCGGGATTCCTGTGGTTTCGATCAATGGAAATGAGCGTGCAGGAGTGCCTTTGTTTTGCGATCATGTAAGCAAGGCATTTTATGATTTGACAACGCATTTGATCCGCCTTGGGCATCGGCATATCGTTCAGCTTCTCCCATTCGTTGATTTGAATAATCCTTCCGTCCATCGTCCTTGGCGTGAAAGGAAGGAGGGCTTTCGCGCCGCTTTTGCAAAACAAGGAACATGGCAGGAAGCTCAATCTGAGGAGTATTCCATGGATTTATTTTCCAGCACGGCACCTATCGGCGTTTCTGTTTATCACTCCCCTCAGCATTATAAACGCCTCGAAAGGTCGAATTATCATCTTTGTAAGCTCCTCTTTGAGGGCAAGAGATGGCCGGATGCCATTGTTTGCAGCAATGATGCGTATGCAATTGAGGTCATGATGGCGGCAATGGAGATGGGTGTTCGGGTGCCGGAGGATGTTGCCGTCACTGGTTATGATAATGATACGCTGGGAAGTTTTCCCGTTTTGGGGCTGACGACGGCGGAGCAGGATATTGAAAGTATTTGTCGAGAGGGGATTCGTAATTTATTAGCGAGGCACGAGTCCACCGATGCCGCTATAGTCGTCAAGAAGTTTGATTCCACTCTCATTTACCGTACGTCCTGCGGCAGAGGATTAAATGCAAATGGGAGGTCTATTGTATGAAAATTTTTTCAGTTGTTTGTGTGGGAATGGCACTAACTTCCCTACCCGCGCTGTGCGCGACACCGGCTTGGCAGACCGTATTTTCCGTGCCACCTTATCAATTGGATGAGACAGTTGTGGATCGTGAGGGTTGGAAAAAGGTGTCATCGGGAAATCCTGATAAGGCTCTGGTTCGCCCGAATCCAGGCGATGCCAGTAAGACAGGGCTGCAACTCCAAATGTATGGCATCCAGCATGATTTTGATGAGCGGTTGGTTGGTTCTGTTAACATCACCGCAGTGGTGGCGTTTGGTCAGATTCCCTTACGGGGGTCAACAGGAACCTTGACCTTTATGCCAGTTTTCAACAAAGGTCATCTTGGGTATGCCCCATTTGGCTATTCGGATAAGGAAGCTACTGATGATATGGAGGGTGGTGGAATTTTTTATGAGTTTAGCGAAATAAATGACGAGGGAGTACAGAAATCTAAACGGATCATTCTAGTACCACGGGCTGATATTAATCCTGAAACAAAATATACTTTATCTATGAATCTCAATCTCGATGCTCAGGTCTATGAAATAAGTGTGACCAGTGCAGATAACTCCTTTCAGGCGAAGTCTGGTGAAATTATGATGACCAACGGAGATCGGCGATTTGCAATGTTTTTGGATGGAATTCGAATTGCTTCATCTCTGATTAATACGGAGCTTTACATCGAATCCCTTACATTTTCTGTTAACGACTGATATGCAATTAAAGTCTCTCACAGTTGCAAAGGGAGAAGAAAGTGCATTTACACTTTTGGAATTGATGGTTGTTGTAACTATTCTAACGCTACTCGCACTTTTATTGTTTCCGTCATTTAAGTTCTTGATAGAAAAAACTCAAGGTGCCGCGTGTGCAGGAAATATGAAGGCATTGGCGGCGGCTTTGTTTAGCTATCAGGCAGATCATAATGGTTGGTTTCCCCCAGGATATCCAGTGTCTAGCAGCTCAATTAGTGCAGCAAACCAGCAACCGGGCATGCCGTCGCAACCCGGATTAAGCGAACTGCACTTTAAACCTTATTTGGTGCCAAGCTACCTAAAGGAAATGCCTGTCTGCCCGGGGAATAACATGACCGCTGCTGCAAAGAAAATATCTCCCAATTGGCGGAAACGTCTTAGTGATATGGGAGGTGGCTATGCAATCAATGCTTTTTATGTGCAGTGGAAACCTGTTGCGTTTCCTCCCAGAACGTGGACGTGGAATTCGACCTCACCTTATATAGCATCACAAACAGTATTTCTAACGGAAAATCTAGGGTATGCCAATGCTACATGGAGCACGGAACACTTGGATCAGGCACTTGACGCACAATCTTTGGTGGGCATCACAGGGCGCAGTCACGGGTCAGGAGGGGCACTCAACTTTATGTTCTATGACGGCCACATTGAGGTTATCGCCCGCAACGCGCCAGAAGGCACGCCACCTGCTAAATTACAAAGTGGTCAGATGTGGATGAGATCGAATAACCCTCGAGGAAAATTCAGTTCTACAGGATCCAATGATACAATCAGAACGGTCGGTTATTTCGATCAGAACGAATTTAAAAAATACTATCCTCAATTTTTTCCACCCGATAACCCCTAAAATGCTCTCACCCAAATTTATTTTAATGCTAGGTTTATCGCTTGGTGCGATTCCCTCTCTCTCTGATGCCTTGGCCGTTTCGCTACCACCGGGAACAGAGATTGAAGGATCGTATAAGGAAGTCGAAGGTTCATTGGTGGCATTGCCTCCAGATTCAAATTACCCTGTGGCCGGTTCAAATTACCCTGTGACATTAAGCGGAGAGATTTCCCCGAACACACCTATTTTTGTCTTAAAGGGACGCCTAGGCACCGAACCTCGTGGTATTGTGATTGAGCTACAAGACGAGGAGGGTAAGTTTATTCCGATAGCAACGACTCTACTACCTTTCAGATTATATCCTTTGGATATTAAGTCGAATGGGAAGGTTTTCCCACGGCATGCTATTGGTATATCTGGAGGAGAATTTTTTGTGCGCCCTAATCCGCGCCTTCTTCATCCCAAAATGTCCGAGGTAAGAAAAAAGGAATGGGAAGCTCTTCCCGATGCTGGGGAACACACTTTTACGTTTGAGGTGCGGCCAATTGATGGAGATCAGGTAGAAGTTTGGATGGATGGGTATTTTTTACGCCATTATGATTGGCCGAAGCAAGCCGTGAAATTTAAGGTGAAATTGCCGCCCGGAGCTGCTGTGGAAAGCCTTCGACTGGAAGAACAACGCTCATCAGATTCGTTGTTGTGGCCTTGGCAACCATTGACATCCGCCGAGAAAAGGGTGGAGGGCGAAATCAAATTTTTCGATCTCAAAACTGTACCACAAGGGTTTCAATCCCTAAACCAAACGCGGGTTTCCGGGCTTTCTCTTGAAAAGATGGGACAGGTGCGCGGAGCTATGTATGATGATCTACAAAGCTACTTTTGGCGCCGTAATGTATCCAATCGGCTCGAGGGAGAAAAACTTTTTAGTGTCCCTTTAGCCACATATTCTCAAGCGAAGGTACTCTGTGCCATCGACCCAGATAACACAAATCCTCCTTCTTTCACCATGCGTGTGACGCGCTATGGGAGAAGTCGTGGCAACGCAATGGCAGATAGTATTGTTACGGTTCCCTTGAATGATGCAAAGGATTCAACTCATGCCGTGCAAGTAGGGACCGTCACGCTTACTCCCGGGGGGAAAGTCTTACCACTTTGGCTTGTTACAGTACCCATTAAAAACGGCTTGATACAGGATATTTTACAGGAGGATACCTTGGGGAATCGAAACTTTTCCAATGAATATAAGTATCTTGATATTGAACTCATGGAGCCTTTAGAGAAGGTGGAGGAGGCGGATGCGTTCCCCCCCCCCATGGGAATAATCCAACGATCCTGGCAACCGACCCCCTACGATTATAAAGGTTCGGATTACTTTCGATCCATGCCTCGGGCTGTAAGTAGTTCGGCACTTATATTCGGTGTACTCCTAGAAAAAAGTCCTGCCTCTCTCGTGATTCGAGCAAACACGGGACTTCAAGTTTTTTATCCAAGTGATAATCCCGAGTGGCTTGCAACCGTAAAGGCGGATAAAGCCGCAGAATATACGTTAGACTGGGACTTTAGTGATGTAACAGGAAAAATCGTAACTTCGGGAAAGCAGGTGTTGACCCTCGCGGCGGGTGCAGAAGAAACCATAAAAGTTCCTATCAAGGAAGGTGTGGGTTGGTATGCAGTACGTTTTCGCTTGCGGCATAACAAGGAAGAATTGGTAGATTCGCGCACCTCTTTCGTCATGTTGCCGCCGGACACACGAAAGGCGGGACTGGAGTCGCCCTATTACGGATGGTGGTTTCAAAAGAATCAGCTGAGCGATGTTAAACTCTCCGAAGCTGGCCCGTTGCTGCAGCGATTGGGAATACGTCGTGCGGGTTTAGCGGATGACATGCCGGAGAATGAGAGCCTCAAATATGGTATTACGGGTTCTACGATTGAATGGGGGGCTGGGAGAAAGGCACTGGAGATGTATCAGAGTGGTAAAAAGCCTCTCCCCGAGGTGATTAATTTTTTAGAGGAAGCAATTCGTGAAGACCTTAAAAAATGGCCATCGATAGATCGGATGAATGTCTTTCACGAAAGTGGAGGTAGCGGGGCTCCTTTTCCTGCGGAGATTTGGGGAGAATCGGCCCGTACGGTAGGACCTGGCTTTGAAGATGAAAACTCTCCCCAAGCACTCATGCAGCGTGAAGCCAATAATGCCAATGAAAGTACAAAGTCGGTTAATACCATGGGGTGGTCGAAGTCGGAGCAGGAAGGTTGGAAAAAAACTTGGCCGGCTCGCATGCAGTATCTCGAAGCCATGGCCAAAATGGTGCGAGAAAAATTTCCGCAATTGAAGCTGCAATATGGCAATGATGGCAACAGCTTAAGAATTGTAGGTGAAATTTTCCGGCAAAAATTTCCGCGCAAGTACATTGACACCATTGCTATTGAGGATTTGGGGCAGACGATAACACCGGAGAGCCCACGTATGGGAGCCATTCATTCCGCTTGGTTTCTACGAGAGGTCGCCCGTCGCATGGGATATGGTGATATTCCTATCACGGCTACGACCGAGTGGATTGGGCGCATGACCGAGCGTTTGGGTCTGGAAACTCAAGCTGAATGGAAAGTACGCGATGCATTATTAGCTCTGGCCTACGGCATGGACACCATCAGCATTGGCGGTTTGAATGATGCCAGCAGCGGATATTATCAATCCATCTGGGCCAATGGCGGCTTGTGTTTTCGCTACCCCACCATGGCACCGAAGCCGGCTTATCTGGCTGTCGCCATATTAACACAGGTCTTGGATCAGGCAAAGTTTCAGCGTTTCGTCCCCACCGGCTCGACGGTTCTTTATGTTCAGGAGTTTAAACACGGAGATGATTGGATTTATGCCATTTGGACTCCCAGAGGAACGCGGCACACGACCTTAGAATTTCCCACAGATACCGAGCGAATGCTTACGGATTTGTATGGGAGGGAATCGAAGCTCCAAGGAAAAACCCTCGAGCTGACGGCTGGTACCGCAGTGCACTATCTAAGGTCGAAAGACCCCGTGAAAAATGTCGTGGCCGGTGTTGCAGCATTTCCGGAGGATCCAAGGCCACCTAAAGAGGTGGAGACAACGATTCCTTTGGAAAGTCTGTCGGAAATTTCCATTATTTCTAACAAAGGGCGTGAAAAAAAATACTTTCTCCGAGAAGGTGAGTTTGAATTACGGGAGGTGGATGATTTGGAAATGGGGAAATGCCTTGAGCTGGAACTGAAGCCGAAAACCCCATTGAAATGGGATATGGAAGAGGAATATGCGTATTTAAAATTAACACATCCGGTAGCTACAACCGCGAAAAACGCGGGAATTTGGGTTAAAGGCAATGGAAGCTGGGGACAGGTAGATATTTGGAAGAGTCGTTCTTGGGGGCCTTGGGCGGACAATGGAAACCTACACTACAATTGGCCTGCACAAGGAAAGCTGAATTTTGATGGATGGAATTTTATCACCTTCCCCTATTACGATTGGGTCAATGAAATACAGGAAGGCACTCCGGCTATGAAAAATACTGTCGAAGGCCTTTTCTTGACGATACCCCGTAAAACGATTGTCGGTGTAAAAACCGTCCCCGTGGAAAACCTCAAAATTCGCTTTAAGGGTATGACATTATTTTAGGTTCCACCTCTCGCGGACGAAGGTATCTTTCTATTGAACTGCAGACCCACCGTCCCTCAATATCTGGCGTAATTTATCTGTATTTACCTCCGCAAAACCGACCGATCCATTCATCGCCAGATACGCTGCTACGCCGGCGGCTTCGCCTGTTTGATTCATATTGATCATCACACGTATGGCTGCATGTGCCGTTTCATCGGAATCAATCATTCTTCCGGCGATAATCAAATTGGGGAATTGGCCACCTTGAGGGAGCATGGCGGAATAAGGCACCTGATAAAATTTGGGGTCTTCCTCCATCGGTTCACGCCACATGGATTCTTTCGTAGGAAGCCCAGGGCAAGCTAACCGTTGTGTGCCGTCAAGGTACATAAGTGTAATCCCAGCACCATTAGGGTGATGCAAATCGGCGGGATATGTGCCGTTGGCGATGGCATCGTCAAATTGCATTCCTCGCAGCAATTCATCACCGGTTAAATGCCGCTGACAACGGACATGCCGTGTTTCACGCACACCGATGCTTGACGGCAGTTGCACAAGAACGGGATCAGCGTTTGGGCAATATCTTCGCAGCATATCCATCATTGCACGCACTTGCCGCCGGCCTTCAATTTCGGCAGCAGTCAATTGACCGGCTTTTGACATATCCATGGAAACTCGACTTGCGGAGAGCATATGAACATCAATCGCTCCCGGAAGTTCGGCTCCCCAGATAAAGGTCTCCGGCAAGTCATATTCCTGCCTATGTTCGCTATACAACTTGCTTAAATCATAAAATTTCTCAACATCGCTCCAGCGTGCAATTTTGGCGCAGGTCGTTCCTGGTTGCAGACGGTTGGCATAAAACGTTTCTAATCCCAGCCGTGCTGCCAAATCTCCATCGCCACTGGCGTCAATAAACACCTTCGCCAAAATCACTCCGCGTCCGTCCTTATTCTCGACGATGATGCCAGCCAGCTCCCCATCCCTCACATACGGCATACAAAACAAAGTATGGAGAAACGGCTGCACCCCGCCTTCTGTCAGCATTTCATCCAGCTCAATTTTCAGCTCATCGGTATTCAAAATAAAATACGCCGGATTATGCCCGTGATTCCGGCTATTCTTCACCGTGATGGCATGGCGTTTTTTAAGCCGTTCTATTGTCTCTTCGGTTAGCCCGGCAATGATCTGATTTTCACCGGTCGCATCGTACAGCGAGTGCCAGATGTTGACCATGGCGTTTGTGGCAACGCCACCAAAGCAGTTTTGCCCTTCCACAATGGCCACACGTAATCCCAATCTGGCAGCACGTAACGCCGCAAAAGCACCGGTACAACTTCCGCCAACGACGCATAAATCAGTCTCATGAATAACGGGTAATTCTCGGGCCGGTTCTAATATTTTTTCGGTAAGTTTTTGCATAAGGCTTAAAAAAGCATTCCAGCCTGTAAGTGTTGAGACAATAAAAAATGGCAGCGAAATAGAGTAGTCGTTGCGCCAAGGACCATAGCACTCTAAGGTTGATTATTGCTCCTCCTTTTTAGACCACTTTAACAAGCCATATTCGCTTCGCCCTTATAACTCACAATGCGAGGCCATGTTTCCATCCGTATGTCATTCTACTTGACACAATATGGCCCTGATTTCAAAAGGCATGTCCTACATGCTTTCTTTATCTTCCAATCTCGCGATGAGGCGGCGGGCGGCTTCGGGGATTAAGGTGCCGGGGCCAAAAATCTCGGCAGCCCCATTTTCACGGAGATAATCGTAATCCTGCGCGGGAATAACACCGCCAATGACGACAAGAATATCGGGACGCCCAAGCTTTTTGAGTTCTTCCACTAACTGCGGCAAGAGAGTTTTGTGTCCGCCGGCGAGCGAGCTAAATCCTACGACATGCACGTCGTTTTCTACGGCTTGTTTGGCTGTTTCTTCGGGGGTCTGGAAAAGCGGCCCAATATCGACATCGAAGCCAAGGTCGGCATAAGCCGTCGCGACAACTTTGGCTCCACGATCGTGACCATCTTGTCCCATTTTTGCGACGAGGATACGAGGGCGACGTCCGTGATTTTTTTCAAACGCTTCGCATAAGCGGCGAACTTCTGCGATTTGCTTGTTCTCGCCGAACTCGCGTCCATAGACGCCGGAAATAGAACGCACCACGGCCATGTGGCGACCATACACTTTTTCCATGGCATCGGAAATCTCTCCGAGTGAAGCACGCGCTCGGGCGGCATCTACCGCGAGATCCAGCAGGTTGCCGGTATCATTTTTAGCGGCTTCAGTGAGGGCTTGGAGAGCTTTTGTCACCTGCGCTGAATCACGTTCGGCCCGCATTTTTTGAAGCTGCGCCACCTGTTCTTCACGCACCGCCGTATTGTCCACCTCGAGAATTTCTAATTCTTCCTCCTTCTCAAGTTTGTTTTTATTAACTCCTAAAATCACTTCGCGTCCGGAATCAATTTGTGCCTGACGCCGAGCCGCTGCTTCCTCGATGCGCATTTTCGGCAGGCCCGTACCAATGGCCTTGGCCATTCCGCCGAGTTTTTCAATTTCGACGATATGATCCCACGCACGAACCATCAGGTCACGCGTAAGGCTTTCGACATAATAGGAGCCGCCCCATGGATCCACGGTGCGGCAAATGCCGGTTTCATCCTGCAAGAAAAGCTGGGTATTGCGGGCAATGCGGGCAGAAAAATCGGTCGGCAAGGCAATGGCCTCATCAAGGGAGTTGGTGTGCAAAGATTGTGTTCCCCCAAAGGCTGCCGCCATGGCTTCCACGCAGGTACGGATGACGTTGTTAAATGGGTCTTGCTCGGTCAGGCTCCAACCGGACGTTTGCGAGTGAGTGCGTAGGGCAAGAGATTTGGAATTCTTGGCACCAAGTCCCTTGAGAAGTTTTGCCCAAAGCACGCGGGCCGCACGCATTTTGGCGATTTCCATGAACATGTTTTTTCCCTGCGCCCAGAAAAACGACAGACGCGGCGCAAAGGCGTCAATGGGAATGCCCGCCCGCAGTCCGGCACGCACATATTCCACGCCATCGGCCAAGGTGTAAGCCATTTCAAGATCGGCTGTGGCACCGGCTTCCTGCATGTGATAGCCGGAAATACTAATGCTATTGAACTTCGGCATGTGTTGCGATGTGTAGGCAAAGATGTCCGCAATGATACGCATGGAAGCTTCGGGCGGGTAAATGTAAGTATTCCGCACCATGTATTCCTTGAGAATATCGTTCTGAATCGTACCCGTGAGTTTTTCTAAACTCACTCCCTGCTCCTCCGCCGCCACGATGTAGAAAGCCATGATGGGCAGAACGGCACCATTCATCGTCATGGAAACCGACATGCGATCGAGAGGAATTCCATCGAAAAGCATTTTCATATCGAGAACGGAATCCACCGCGACACCGGCTTTACCGACATCGCCCACGACACGCGGATGGTCGGAGTCGTAGCCACGGTGCGTGGCCAAATCGAAGGCAATGGAAAGCCCCATTTGCCCCGCCGCGAGATTGCGACGATAAAAGGCATTGCTTTCACGAGCTGTTGAGAATCCCGCATATTGCCGAACCGTCCATGGACGCGTCACATACATGGTCGCATACGGACCTCGCAAATACGGCGGGATTCCGGCGGTAAAACCCAGTTGGGGGCATGTTGCAAGATCATCCGCACGATAAACCGGCTGCACCTCGATTTGTTCCATCGTCATCCACTTCGGTGCCGATTGGGGCAAGCGAGCGGGCGTGTTGTTTTCAACTTCCAACGGAAGGCGAGAAAAATCAGGGAAGGTATTCATAGTGCAATTCCTAAAGTTTTTTGCCATGCCGTGAGGAAGGCACCGCAGTCGGCCTTCAGGTGAATAAAATCGGCGATGCCTGCGGACTTAAAACTCTCCACATCTCCCGAGGGATAACCTGCGAGAAACACCGGCATCGTGCCCGCCATTTCCGCCAAAACCGCCGATACAAGATCGGGATAAGTTTCATCCGTCGAACAAAGCACCGCCGCCAATGCTCCTGACTCCCGTGCAGCTCGAACAGCATTGGAAGCTGTTTCAAAACCGGTAGGATAAAGCACGTCAAATCCGCCAGACTCGAGAAATCCTCGCACAAAATCCGCCCGCGCTTTGTGCTGTTTAAGCGGTCCCATGGTGAGAAGAAAAACTTTCGGTAACCCGCCGTGTTTCTCCGCGTAAGTCCAAGCATTGTGACGCAAGTTTTCAAAATGCCCCGCAAGGCGCGTGGTAGCCGTGCTCTTAGTGGGCGCCAAGGGCTTTTCCAAGGGATTGGCGTATTGATTCACCCCCACCATCACGCGGCGACGATTGGAGAGGGAAGATCGTTGAGCCTTCGCGGATGCCGCAGTATCAACAACCTCAGATTTTTGAAAATCTGCCCAAGCCAGCTCGGCGATTTCACGTGTAAGGTTTTCGACGAACCACGAGCCGCCAGCAGGATCACACACCGCCGCCGCATGACATTCATCACGCAAAATCAACTGCGTGTTGAGTGCGAGCCGACGCGAAAATGCATCGGGCTCACGAAACACCTCGTCAAAGGGCGAAACAACGAGGCTGTTGCATCCGCCAAAAATAGCGGCACAAGCAGAAACCGTAGAACGCAGCATATTCGTGTGAGGATCAAGGGATGATTGCTGCCAATGCGAAACACGAGCATGAATAATCATGCGAGCCACTTCCGGCGATCCCCCACTCGCGGTAACAATACGGGCCCATCCATAACGTGCCGCACGTAGTTTCGCTAGAGCGACAAAAAACTCTCCACCTGCCGCGAATGTGAAACGCAAACATCGAGCCGCTTCATCCACGGATTTTCCTTCGGTCACTCCCCGTCGAAGTTCCTTGAGCCCTTCAGCCCATGCGTGAGCAACTTCTTGCACTGCGGTTCCACCGTCTTCGTGAATTTGATGCGCATCCACCTCGACACAACCTCTCGGCAGCGGAGTCACGCCGTCCGTAACAATCTCCCATGCGGCAGACTCCTTGGCTCCGCGAATGTAAGGAAACACCCCGGGATCATTCTCCGATCCCGCAAGCGCACGAAAATGATCACGTTGATAAATCGGATCAATCGTCAAGCCGTCCGACGTGCGCGTTGACAGCTTATCAAGCGGCTTGCCTTTCAAGGTCGCTTCCGCTGCGGCGCGCCATTGCGCGATGGTTGCCCCTTCAAATTCCGAAACATCGAGTTTTTCCGTAAAAAGTTCACTCATGATGCTAACTCCTCGATTTTCACTTCGTGTTTTTGACCTTCGATTTGCATGACATAATGCCTCGTGACGCTCTGCGTCGGCTGCGGAGTGACCGAGAAAATTGGCTTTTCGGGTGGGGGCCCTTGGATGAGTCGCTCCGTTTCGACGGGAAACATGGCAAAAAGCACCGCCGTTTCATCATCGAAAGGCATATCCTTTTCTTTAAGTTTATCGCGCAGGCTGGGCATAGCAGGTTCCAACAAATCCGCAGGGCGTACAGACACAACCTGCTTGCCACTTTGCTTTTCTACGAGGGCAAGAAGCTCCTTATCCACAGGGCCCGGGGTACGTCCATATTTTCCGAGAACGACATCCTGCGCCGGTTGCGAAATCATTTTCCAACGACCGAATTTCACATTGAGCATGGCCTGAGTTCCCACAATCTGCGAGGTGGGCGTGACCAACGGAATGTAACCTAAGGCTGCACGCACATGAGGCATTTCTTGAAGCACCTCCTCATAACGCTCCGCCATGCCTTGGTCTTTTAGCTGATTGCGAAAATTGCTCAGCATTCCCCCAGGAACTTGGTAAGTGAGAATGTCCACATCCACCCGCTCATTCGCCGGGTTGGTGAAGGATTTTAATTCCTCATAAACTTTTTCAAAATGCCTCCGCAAACGCACGAGACGTTCGCGATCGTATTCGGGACAACGCGGATGCCCTTCCAGCAGCGCCATCATGCGCAAGGTGTCGGGTTGTGCGGTGCCATTGGCAAATGGAACGATAGATGTTTCCACCGCATCCACACCGGCCTCAATGGCGGCAATGTAAGCTGACGCCGCCAGCCCTGCGGTGTCATGGCTGTGCAAAATGATGGGAACGCGAAGGCGACGTTTCAACTCGCGCACCAGGTCATAGGCCATTTTCGGCGTGATGAGTCCGGCCATGTCTTTAATGGCTACCGACTGACATCCCATGCCCACGAGCGCGTCCCCCATTTGCACAAAAGCTTTAAGGGTGTGAACGGGACTGATCGTATAGCAAATTTCTCCCCGCGCGTGTTTGCCCGCCGCTAAGGTTGCACGGATGGCCGTTTCCAAATTCCGCGGATCATTAAGAGCGTCAAAAATTCGCAACACATCAATTCCACGATTCGTTGTACAACGCACAAACGCCTCCACGACATCATCGGGGAAGCTGGTGTATTGCACTATATTTTGGCCACGCAGCAACATGCTATGCGGCGTTTTAGGCGCACCTTTTTTTATGGCAGTAATACGGTCAAACGGATTTTCGCCAAGATAACGCAAAGACGCATCAATCGTCGCACCGCCCCATGTTTCGAGTTGGTAAAATCCGAGAGCATCCAAATCTTCTAACGCCGGAAGCATCTGCGGCGTTTTCATGCGGGTGGCTGCAATGGATTGATGCCCGTCACGCAGGACAGTGTTAACGAAGGCAACGCGCTTGTTCATTAGTTGAGCTAATAATACGTAAGAACTCCACACAAGGCAACCCCAAGTCGTTGTTTCATTTTATTGGGGAAAAAAATGGTCATCGAACATCATTCGGCATTGCGCTCAAGGTCTCCCTGCACGTAATTTTCGCTGCAAAATTTCCATGCGAAAACGCTCTGCAATACGTTGCTTATTTGTCTTCTTGTTTGGCGTGGCGACCTTGAGCATTTCTTCCTCCCTTGCTGCCATGAGTCGCCCTCTCACATTTTGCAATCCGCTGGATATGTCCTACCGATTTGCTCTCGCAGATAATCCCATTACTGCCGGCATTTCCGCTCGTGAAGCGGCGGATCCCACGGTCATTTTTCATCAAGGACAATTCTGGCTTTTTGCTTCAAAAAGCGGAGGCTACTGGCATTCACGTGATCTTGTTCATTGGGAGTTTATCCACCCCACCGGCTATCCTCTCGAAGAATATGCGCCCACAGTCGCCATCGTCGGCAACCACTGGGTACTCCTCAATTCCGAGGGAACGGGGATTTACACCACGGACAATCCGGCTCACGGGCAATGGACAAAAGTGCGCACGATAGAGCGTGTCAGCGATCCGGCATTGTTTCTCGATGATGATGGAAAGCTCTATCTTTATTCCGGTTCCTCCAATGTCTTGCCGATTATGGGTGTGGAGTTGGACCCCGCCAAAAACTTCGAACCTGTGGGGGATTCCAAACCTCTCCTTTCGCTCGATCCCCTGCGGCGCGGATGGGAAGCGCGATACCCCTTTGCGACCGATGAAGAAATTCGCAATTCGCCGGGTGTGTCGTATCTCGAAGGCTCGTGGATGACAAAACACAAGGGCATTTACTATTTGCAATACGCCGCACCGGGCACGGAATTGAAAGGTTATGCCGATGGTGTTTTCACATCAGAGCAACCGCTGGGAGAATTTCACTATGCTCCTTACAGTCCGTTTTCTTATCGTCCGACCGGCTTTGCACCCTCGGCGGGGCATGGCAGCATATTTGCAGATGCGGACGGACGCCTGTGGCATGCAACGACGCATTTAGTGGGCGTGAGATTTAATTTTGAGCGGCGACTTGGCATTCATCCGGCAGCATTTTTGCCCAATAAAAAGGGGCCGGATCAACTCGTAGCGGACACTTATCTTGGGGATTATCCACAGCTCGCCGCAGGGCAAAACCGTGACTCTCGCGCAAGCAAGCTTGTAGGGTGGATGTTGCTTTCCCTACGCAAACCCGCCATCGCTTCCTCCACCCTCGATGACTCGCACGGGACGGCAAAAGCCTTTGATGAAAATATCGCAACGTCATGGGCCGCGGCTACGGGAAATCCAAGTGAATGGCTACAGGTAGATTTTGGCAAACCATGCCGCATCGAAGCAGTGCAGATCAATTTTGCGGATGTACATTCCACAGCGTACGGACATCTCGAAGATGCATATCGTTATGTCTTGGAAGTTTCGGATGATGGAGACACGTGGCGGACGCTCGTTGATCGTCGAGACAACACACGAGACGCACCGCATGAATATATTCAGCTTGAACAATCCACCACGGCACGTTTTGCACGCATTACAAATGTCCACACGCCTGGGGGTGCGGTGTTTTCCTTGAGCGGGCTTCGCTTTTTTGGAAATGGATTGGGAGAAGTGCCACCGCCAGTGAGGGGAATAAAAGCGGAGCGGCAGACGAATCGCCGATTGATGAAAGTTTCGTGGGATAAAAACAAAAACACCGATTTTTTTATCGTGCGCTATGGCATTCGGCCTGACCGACTCACTCAAAATTGGCAAGTTTACGAAGGTGAATCTGTCGTCATTCCCGGACTCAATACCGAGGAAGAGTATTTTGTCGCCGTAGATGCCGTGAATGATACGGGCATCGCCCGTGGCACCGAAACGATCAAGGTATCCGCACCGTGACAGAGCGAGCCATTCCGAGTTAACGTTATTCGCTATGCCGCCCGAAAAATTAACGCCTATGATGCGCCAGTATTTGGACATCCGGCGCGATCTTCCGCAGAACACTCTGCTATTTTTTCGGCTGGGCGATTTTTACGAGATGTTTTTTGACGACGCCCGTGAGGCGTCAGCAATTCTCAATGTGGCTCTCACCAAACGCGGGGACACTCCGATGTGTGGTGTTCCCTACCACAGTGCTCGCGCCTATGTGGCAAAACTCGTCGAAGCGGGCAAACGGGTGGCCATTTGCGATCAAGTAGGCGAAGTCACTCCGGGAAAATTGGTACGGCGTGAAATTTCGAGAATTTTGAGCGCAGGAACGCTCGATGATTTCGGGCTTGAGGACACCCGACACAACTACCTTGCGGCGATTTACCCGGCAAAAGCCGTATTTGGCCTCGCATGGCTCGATCTTAGCACGGGAGAATTTCGCCTCACACAAATCGCCAACGCCGCCTTACTCACGGATCAACTTTCACGACTTCAACCCGGGGAAATCCTCACGCCGGACAACGCGACGACTCTCCCTGCTCTGGCCTTTTCTACGACGCCCCATGACGGTTTTGCCTTCGACTCAACGCAGGCGACGGATTTACTCAAGGAACATTTTCACGTGCAATCGCTCGACGGCTTTGGCTGCGCGGATTTGCCTTGGGGCGTAGGTGCCGCAGGAGCCCTGCTTCATTATGTCACTCGCAGTCTGCGCCGCGAGGCGACACACCTCATGGTGCCGAAGCCATGGCATGTCACGGAATATGTGCAACTTGATGCCGTCACGCAGTCCAATCTCGAGCTGGTTGAAACACGCAGTACCGAAGGCACAAGTTTGCGAGACGCCGTCGATCGCACTCTTACTCCAATGGGAGCGCGACTGCTGCGGGAATGGCTCCTGCATCCACTCCGCGACCTTACGGCGATCCTACGGCGGCAAGACTTAATAGGCATCTTCCATGATGCACCCACTCTTCTTGCCGCCGTGCGAGACATTTTGCGCGACATGCGCGATATGGAACGTGCGGTTTCTCGATTGAGTTTGGCGTCGGGTAATGCACGCGACCTCGCGGCTCTCCGCGCCTCTCTGACCCTTCTCCCCACTCTGCGTTCGGCACTCGCGGAGGATGAAAACTCTCTCCTTGCCGCTTCCGCAGTGCGTTTGCAAACATTCGATTCGCTCGTATCACTGCTTAAATCCGCCGTCGTTGATGACCCGCCGCCCAGTACGCGCGATGGAGGAATGATTCGTGAGGGCTACCATGCCGACCTCGATGCACTTCGCCACGCCGGAACCGAAGGACGCCGTTGGATCGCGGAGCTTCAGGAAAACGAAATCATCCGCACCGGAATCAAATCGCTCAAAATTCGCTACAACTCCGTCTTTGGCTATTACATCGAAGTTACAAAAAGTAATTTGGCTGCCGTTCCCGACGACTACACACGCAAACAAACCACCGCCAACGCCGAACGTTTTATTACGCCTCAACTAAAAGAAATGGAAGGCCGTATTCTCGGTGGTGAAGAACGTGCCCGTGCGCTCGAAGAAGAAATTTTCGCGCAGCTTCGTTTATCCGTACTGGAAGCACTCACCGCCCTGCAAGAAACCGCGCGTCTTGTGGCGGAAATTGATGCCCTAGCCGGCCTCGCGGAAACCGCACGTACGTTCCGTTACATCCGCCCAAAGCTCACCGCCGATGGTTCGATAAAAATTACAGACGGACGGCATCCTGTCCTCGATCAAACGATGTCCGCCGGTCGTTTTGTTCCCAATGACACGGACCTTGGTAACGACAAGCATCGCCTCGTGATTCTCACCGGCCCCAATATGGCGGGAAAAAGCACTTACATCCGTCAAGTCGCCCTTCTCGTTCTTCTCGCTCACACCGGGAGTTTCATTCCTGCTGCGGCCGCGGAAATCGGTCTTGTGGATCGTATTTTTACCCGCGTCGGTGCGACGGATGATTTGGCGCGTGGACAATCTACATTCATGGTGGAAATGAACGAGACGGCAAACATCCTTAATAATGCCACCGCACAAAGCCTCGTCATTTTAGATGAAATTGGACGCGGCACCTCCACCTTCGATGGACTTTCCATTGCGTGGAGTGTGGCCGAGCATCTTCATGATGTCACCGGATGTCGCACGCTTTTTGCCACGCATTACCATGAGCTGACCGATCTCGCCCGCACCCGCCCGGGCGTGACCAATTGCAATGTGGCCGTGCGTGAATGGAATGATGACATTATTTTTCTACGTAAAATCATTCCGGGCCCTGCCGATCAAAGTTACGGCATTCAAGTGGCACGCTTAGCCGGTTTGCCCGCTCCTATCCTGAAACGCGCCCGCGAAATTCTTACCAATTTGGAGCAATCGGAACTCAATGCCGAGGGAAAGCCGGCTTTTGCTGAAAGGCGTCGTCGCCCTCACAAACTGCGTGCCTTTGCCTCACAATTGGACCTCTTTGAGGATTCAGAAACCGCTCACGATTGACGCGGGAGCCACGCACTGGGAGAATGGACGCCATGCAGAACTTGCGATTTACGAAAATGAACGGTGCCGGGAATGACTTCATTTTGCTGGATAACCGCGAGGGCGGCATTTCTCTCGACAGCGCACAAATTGCCCGCTTATGCAATCGTCATCGAGGCATTGGTGCCGACGGACTTCTCGTCGTTGAAAAAGCACAAGGAAAGGCCGATTGGCGGATGCGTTACTACAATGCCGATGGTGCGGAGGCCGAAATGTGTGGCAACGGAGCACGCTGCTTCGCCCGCTTTGTTCACAAACTGGCTCCCGCAAGAAATAATACGATCAGCTTTGAAACTCCCGCCGGCCTCATCACCGCCACGCTTCAAAATGAGGCTGTTTCTCTCGGCATGAGCGACCCAAGCCCGCTCGCTGAAGCTCTGGAATTGGACGTCGCCGGACAAAAGCTCGCCGTTTATTCCATCAACACCGGTGTGCCGCACGCGATAGTTTTCGTGGATGATCTCGAAGGAACGGATGTGGCCAAAGTCGGTGCAGCACTACGCCTCCACAATCACTTCCAGCCTCGTGGCACAAATGCCAATTTTGTCCGTCAGCTCGGGCCTCAAAATCTCGCCCTACGCACCTACGAGCGCGGTGTAGAAGCCGAGACTCTCGCATGCGGCACAGGTGTTGTGGCCTCTGCACTCACCCTCGCCGCTCTCACCGATGTAAAATCCCCGGTGCATGTTCTCGTCAAGGGCGGCGACACTCTTGCCGTCAGTTTTCAACGCAAAGGCAAACGCTTCACCCATGTCGTTCTTACAGGCCCGGCAGATTTTGTCTTTGAAGGTACGGTCACCGTTTAGTTCACTTCACTCATGTTTGTTGGCACCAGCACCGCACTTATTACGCCCTTCCGTGACGGGAAAGTGGATCATGAAGGATTTCGCCGCCTCATTGAGGCTCAAATCGCAGGTGGCGTGAATGGCATTGTTCCCGTGGGCACAACCGGCGAGTCGCCGACCCTTTCCCATGAGGAACATTGTGATGTCATTCAATCCGCGGTCGAAATCGCGGCGGGTCGCGTCAACGTGATTGGCGGCACCGGTTCCAACGCCACGGATGAAGCCATCGCACTCACGCAAGCGGCAGAAAAAGCCGGCGCAGACGGTGCGCTCATTGTGGCTCCCTATTACAACAAACCGTCACCCGAAGGCCTTTACCGTCATTTTCGTGCCATCGCCGAAGCAACGAAATTACCCATCATTTTATACAGCATCCCCGGACGTTGCGGGATCGAAATTAGCCTTTCCACCGTAACACGCCTCGCGGCAGATTGCCCCAACATTGTCGCCATTAAGGAAGCCGGCGGCAGTGTGGAGCGGGTAAGTCAGCTTCGACAAACGTTGCCCGATACCTTCGCCATTCTCTCCGGCGACGATTCTCTCACCCTGCCTTTCCTATCTGTCGGTGCTGTCGGTCTTATCAGCGTCGCGTCCAATGTCGCTCCCGCACTTGTTTCCGAACTCGTTTGTACCGCTCGCGAAGGGAACATGACACGAGCGGAGGAACTTCACCGTCGCCTTTATCCACTCTTCAAAAATCTTTTCATCGAAAGCAATCCGGCTCCGGTTAAATACGCCCTTTCATTAACCATGGGACTTTCTCCCGAGCTACGTTTGCCATTGGTGGAAATGTCGGAAAAAAACCGCACAATCGTTCGTGATACTTTAGCAGACCTCCAATTACATTCATGACCACCACCCCACTCCGCCTCTGCATTTACGGCTCCAAAGGTCGCATGGGTCAGGCACTCATTCGCTGCGCTGCAGAAGATTCCGCACTTCGCGTCACCGGAGAAATTGATGCCGGCGATGATTTTGCCGCTGCGCTAAATCAATGCGATGGCGTTATTGATTTTTCCGTCACCCATATTACTTCCACCGTCGCGAAAGCCTGCGCGGATGCCGGAAAAATGCTCGTCATTGGCACCACAGGGCACGAATTACCCGAGCGTGAACTTATTAAACAAGCGGCAGAAAAAATTCCTCTTGTTTTTTCACCCAACTACAGCGTCGGAGTGAACACCCTCTTTTGGCTTACACGCAAAGCCGCAGAAATTCTCGGCCCAACCTTCGATCTCGAAGTCGTCGAAATGCACCATCGGCTTAAGAAAGATGCTCCGTCCGGCACCGCCCGGCACCTTGCAGAAATTCTCGCTGAAGTGAGAAATCTGGATTACGTCGAAGCTTTTCGTCATGGCCGCGCAGGAATTGTAGGCGAACGAACGCAGGACGAAATTGGTATTCACGCCCTACGCGGGGGTGATGTTGTCGGCGACCATACGGTTATTTATGCCGCACCCGGCGAACGCCTCGAACTAACGCATAAGGCTTCCAGTCGCGACACCTTTGCGCGTGGCGCACTCCGTGCGGCGCAATGGGCGGTGAGTCGTCCGCCCGGCCTTTATGATATGCAAGATGTATTGGGACTTAAATCCGGTACTCTCTAGCATACAACGACAATGACCAAAGAGCACACCGGTCTCACGCGGCATTAAAACACACTGACTATGATTTTCGGGGTTCACTTCTTGACGCTTGCGGGCGAGGCTCCTAGCTTTTCAAGGTTTATGCCGCCTCTCCGCGCTATCTGTGGATTATTTTTCACTGCCTGTTTTCTTCTCGCAGTGTCGTCCTCTCTTGCCCAACCCCCCAAACCTCCGGTTGATGGACATGCAGAAGCGGCGGCACTCCTGCAGCAAGCTCGTGATTACGAAGCATCCGGCGACACAAAACGCGCCTCTTCCATTTACCGCGACATCGTCAAACGGTATAGCATTTCCTCCTCTGCTCCGGCGGCGCAATTTCGCGTTGCGGAATTGATCGAACAGTCCGGCAATAAAAACAAAGCCTTCGATGCTTACGCAAAGCTTATCGAAAATTATCCGCAATCCCGTGAATTTGAACGTGCCGCAACAGCTCAATTGGCCATCGCCGATGACTTCATGCACCGCCGTCGCTACGAGCGTGCGGAGGAAATGTACAAGAGCATTCTCGCCAGTGCGCCTTATGCGAAGTTTGCGCCCGCTGCCCAATTCAAACTCGGTCAAAGTCTCGAAAATCGTAAAGAATACGACAAGGCCGTTGCCGCCTATCAGATAATTGTGGACCGGTACAGCACCAGCGACTACGCCGATGACGCTCTTTACCAAATAGGCTTTGTGCAATTAAGCGAAGCGCGTTCGCGCTCCAAAGACCTCTCGGCAGCCATTGATGCCAAAAACACATTTGACGAATTCCTCATGGAATATCCCAACAGCGAAAAGGCGGCGCAAGCACGCGAGAATCTCGCGCTGATGAGCGGACGAGAAACAACCGACATCCTTTCAATCGCCAAATTTTACGATCGCAGCAACAACTACCGCGCTGCCGTTATTTACTATTCCGATCTCGTGCGACGTCAACCCGGCTCGGAAGACGCCAAGCTGGCTAGTGAGCGCATTGAGGAAATTCGTGCCATGGTAGGCGACGAAGAATTGCGCTCCAGTCCCGAACGCGAAGAAACCGGTGATCGTGTCGCCATGCGGCGACGTATGGCCAATCAAGTCGAAACATCGGCCCTCAGCAATTACGCAGGCCCTCCCACGGCGGCTGTGGCTCCCAAGGAGGAACTTCCACCGCCTCGTCCGCAGCTCCGCACCTCCACGCGTGATGTTCGTCCCCTTGATGCGGGTTCCGGCCTCATGCCTCCCACACTCCCATCCGTAGAACCCGAACTTCCCATCGAATGACACGCATCCTAGTCATCCCCGCGCTGTGTGCCGCCTTGCTTCTCGGTGGTTGCTACACGCTGGGTGAAACAAAGCCGAGCATGATGAAGCAAATTGAAACGCTCTCCGTTCCGGTTTCAAAAAACACAACCCTCGAGCCCAATGTCGAGGCCATGTTGGCCGATTCCATCATCAAACAAGTCCAAAGCGACGGAACTTACGCGGTGAATTCCAAGGACCGTGCAGATGCGATTGTTTATACCACGCTTAAAGAAATTGAGCGCAAGCCCAGTCGTTCCGTGCGAGGCAACATCATTGCCACCAGCGAATATCTCCTCGTTGTCACGATTGACTACCGTGTTGTCGAACAAGCTTCCGGGCGGGTACTGATGTCGGGAACGGTCCATGGGCAAACCAGCTTTTTCACAACGCCCGATCTTCAAACCGCCGAAGCACAGGCCATGCCGCTGGCATTCAACGACGCTGCCGTTCGGCTTACCAGTCGGCTTAGCGAAGGATTTTAATCTCTTGCTTACTCTCGTTCCCACACCCATCGGGAATCTTGAGGATATCACCCTGCGGGCCTTACGTACCTTACGTGAAGCGGATGCCGTGGCGGTGGAGGACACGCGTCACGCCGGCATTCTGCTCAAGCATCACGGCATCCATCGTCCCTTACTTAGTCTTCATGAACATAACGAAGCGGCGCGTGCCGAGGAAATTATCGCTCGCTTAGCCGCAGGAGAAAACATTGCTTTGCTAACCGATGCGGGAATGCCCGGCATTTCCGATCCGGGCTACCGCACCGTACACCTCTGCATTGAGCGCGGACTTGCCCTTACGGTGCTTCCCGGTCCCTCCGCCCTACTTCCGGCTTTGGTGGGGTCAGGATTGCCTTTGCATGAATTTTATTTTGGAGGATTTCTTCCCGTAAAATCCGGGCGTCGCTACACCGCGCTTAAAGCTGCTCTTGCTCGCCACGAAACAAGTCTCTTTTTTGAATCCCCGCATCGCATCGCCAAATCCCTCGCTATCCTCGCCGAATTAGCTCCCGATCGCTCTGTTTGTGTCGCACGCGAGTTGAGCAAAAAGTTTGAGGAATATTGGCGCGGCACGGCTAAAGAATTAAGTACGCGAGCCCAAGAAAAGTCGCCGCGTGGAGAAATCTGCCTTTTAATTGCGGGAACAGATGGCGCGATTCAGCCGGTAAAGCGGATTTTTTTTCCAAGTGAATTCAAAGGAATACGGCCACGTCGAAACGACGTTGGGCGAGCGTAAGGAGGAAAAACGGAAAACGCTTCTTGCGCCTCGTGGAGAGCCTCAAGATGTTCTGCAACGACGTGCAGCGTTGCCCCATTACGGGCATCGCATTTTACATCCACCCGCACGAGGCCGGTGGGCACCTGTGCTTGCAAAGCACGCTCCAAAGCGCCCACATCCACAAGTTCCCCACGAACCTTCACCAAATCATCCGTCCGCCCCATCATCCTCAACATTCCTCCCTGCAACTCACACCGATCCTGAGTTTGTAACCAACCGTCCACCTTCGGGTTTTCCCAGCGCACGGCATCTTCACCCTCAAAGAGCATCCATCCCGTAAGCAAGGATGGCCCACGCAATGACATGATTTTAGCCGCATCAAGACGTACTTCGATATGCGGGAGAAGCGGCAGCCAAGGGGAAGTGTCCCCGTTAATCCGAGCAGTTGCCACCTGCGAAGCCGCCTCGGTAAGTCCATAGCTTGGCAACAAAGGCCAGCCAAGTTTTGCGGCCTGCGCCTGCAATGATTTCTCCAGAGCTCCCCCACCCACCACCACGGCCCGCAAAGAAGGCGGTGCAAGAAAAGAACCTCGCACAAGATCATGCACCTGAGTTGGAACAAGCGATGTGAGCGTGGCTTTATGGTTTGTCACCAACCGTACAAACTCTGCTGCATCCCAGAAACTTTGAGCCTCCCACCGCGCTCCGACAACAGCCGCTCGAACCACAATTCCAAGTCCTCCCACATGAAAAAGCGGCAAAGGATTGAGCCAAACATCCTCCGCTGTCGCCTCAAGATGCCCATTCACCGCCGCTGCCGAAGCCTCAAGAGCAGATTTTGAGAGAGCGATAATTTTTATACTTCCGCCCGTCCCCGAGGATGCGAGCCAAACATGGCCCGCAAGTTCCGGAAACGCCGTCGCCAAAATGCGCTCCCGCCACGTAGATGCCATGCGCGGATTCAATCGCAGGCCGCCCCTTTCCCACAGCGCATCCTCACGACAAAAAAGTTCCTTTCCTTTGGGCATAATTCAAAATTAACACACCGTCTCAGGCAAGCACGCCAACTCTAATTTTTCCCTTCGAAAGTATGAATCCCGTTCTTTTATTGACTCCTTCGTGTCCATTCCATCGTGGGAGATTACGGGGCGACCCTGAAGCTAGATTGTGGTTGGAGCTTGACAAGTAAGGAGTACCTCCTTTGGATTAAAACTCGCGTGCCAGTCAATTAACCACGGCAAATGGCCATGGCACCCATGCGAAGCCGGACTGATTTTCTACCATGCCCCAACGGATTTCCATGCGCGATATTGCGGCCAAGGCCAAGGTGAGCGTTATGACAGTATCGCTTGCGCTGCGTGAGTCTCCGCGGGTTTCTTCGAGCACTCGCCAGCGTATTTTGACACTTGCCACGAAAATGGGTTACCAACCCGATCCGGCGCTGCAGGCACTTGTGGCTTACCGGCATCGTCGAGCAGGCTCCTCCTTTCTTGGCACAATCGCCTATCTCAATAATTTTGAGATGCCATCTATCGTTCAAACCATCCCACTGCATCGCAATCTTTTTTGCGGTGCTCATCAGCGAGGCAAGGAACTCGGCTTCAAAGTCGAAGAGTTTTGGCTCAAAGAACCGGGTCTCAATCCAGAACGCATTTCCAACATTCTTTCGGCACGCGGGATTCAGGGGTTGCTTATCGGGCCGCAGCCGACGGCACATACAACTATGAATTTAGATTGGAAGCACTTTGCGAGCGTACAGCTTGGCTTTTCTCTTCGATCGCCGCGCTTTCACACCGTGATTACCGATCAATTTCAGGCCAGCGCACGAATCATGCACGAGCTTTGCACACTCGGTTACCGGCGTATCGGCTTAGTAATCCAAGGAGAGCAGGACATGCGTTCTGAGAATCGTTACAGCGGAGCTTACCTCGCACTCCAACGCCGACTTCCCAAGGCTTTGCCTCGCATTCCCATTCTCGCTGCTAAGGACATTGATGAAGCGACATTCTGCGCATGGTTTGCCCGACACAAGCCCGATGCACTTATGGGTTCCACGACGGCACCGATTGCATTTCTGAATAAAATGAAAATGCGCATTCCCAAAGACATTGGCTATGCACTGTCCTACGCCTACTTGCAAAATGGCCTGCAGTTTGCCCATTCGGAGGGGCGTCAGGAGGTCGCTGGAGCTTTGGCCGTTGAATACTTGAGCGGCATGCTTCTGCGCAATGAACTTGGCGTACCTGTCATGCCTGTGTCTCTCCTGGTCTCGCCGGGTTGGGAAATGGGAGAAACCGTTCGTCAAGTAGGGCCACCGGTTGCGTTCGTTTAGTAGGTGGGAGGATGCGAGCAACTTCGAGGGAGTGATTTCTGTGCGAAGCTATTTGCCCGCAGGCTCAGACATCCTGACCTCATGCAGGAAAAAGGGACACCTCGAGAAAACTAATAAGCCGGATTCAAAGGCTGGGAATATTGGGAGATAAGGAGACATGCCGCAGATTCAACTTCCGATATTTCCAAGCAACAGCACGTTGATAACCCCTGAACTTGCCTTCGAAGAACATGAAGAGAGGGTGTGGTATTTTCGCGGTCATCAACCAGTTTTTAGTCATTTGGTGGAGAGCTTAAATTCCTTTCGGCATTTTACAGGCGAGAGGACACATCTCCTCCTACTCTTCGTGCCTTCGTGTCTTCGTGAGAGAAAGACGAGTTGGAAAACTCGTTCTACCTCTCCACACCCCAGCACGTAACTTTCGACTTTTGACTTTCGACTTTCACCCATCACCTCTCGTCCTTTTATCATCATCTTTCTTCGACTTTCCTCCAACTTTCCACTATAAATTTCCTATGATCTATCACCAACTCACAACTGGATGCAAAAAGCTATGGCTCGTCTAACCGCTGCCAAACGCCCTGCGGAGACGGTACGGGCTTACTTGGAATCGGAGTTTTTAAGCGGTGGTGCCACGGAACCGATCCGACTGCCGACCATTAAAGAGTTTTCCAAACATCTTGAAATCAGTGCGTCCACCGTGCGCACGGTGTTTAAGGAATTGTCGGACGAAGGGCGACTTACGATGGTGGCGGGGCGCGGGACGTTTTTGGTGCCAGGAAAATCAACGGTAAAAACAGCACGGCACAATTGCCTCGGCATCAATATGCCTAAAACCATCATCGAAGGCTGGGGTGGAACGATTTTTCTAGGGGCAGCAGCAAAGGCACTTAAAGAAAACATGACACTCACCGCTTTAGGGCATGTACGAAATTTGGAGACCACATCCGAAGAAACGCTTGCTGCATTGGATCAGGTGGACGCGATGATTGCTTTTCCGGATGGTGGTCACTCACACGAAGTGGACCGCCTATGCGCCCAAAAAAACATTCCCGTAATTCATATAAATCCCTCGGGGTTTCAAGCCACGGCGAATTTCGTCTCCAACGACTATTTTGCCTTCTGCTACCAACTGGCACTGGCATGGTGTGAAACGGGGCGCAAACATATCGCACTGCTCAACGCATCATCCGTCAACGACTCGGTCTCCGCAGCGCAAACTTATGCGGCATTTTCCTTGGCCGTCGCCTCGTATTCGGAAGTTCACCTGAATCTGCTTGGCAATGTCTCCGCCGAAACCACGCAGAAGACAGGCTACGACTTATTAAAGAAATTTTTGACCACCCCCGAAGGCAGCCGCGTAGACGCTGTCTATGGATTTGGAGACTATCTCGCCGAAGGTGCGGCGCAGGCTCTATTGGACGCCGGGCGTTCCATTCCCAGCGAGGTCAGTGTCGTCGGCGGCACGGGATTAAAACCTATCCGCCTTTCCTGCGGAAATCTGGTTACCATGAAACAGCCGATGCAGGAAATCGGCAAAGTGGCGGCAACCATGGCAATTACCCGCATTCGGCAAAAAGGCATGGCTGTCCCTGGCCGCTACATTATGCCGACATTAAGCGAAGGAACGACTATCCTTACGGAAGAACGCGAAGCTTTTCAACGTTTGCTCACGCAGGAAAAGGAATTGATCTAATCTCTACGTCGTGCCGGGCGCAACGGCTTTCTCCGGCGATTGCCACGTAAGGATTCCACTTCACGCGCCGTCAGCACGCGCCATGCACCTCGTGGAAGACGTCCGAGGCGCAAGGTGCCGAGCCGCAGACGCGTGAGGCGCTTTACTTTGTACCCGAGTGCCGCAAACATACGGCGGATTTGCCGATTGATTCCCTGGGTGAGAACGACACGCAGTTTGTTGGGAGCTTCAACATGTACGTGTACCGCTTTAGCACGCCCCTCTTCCAAATAAATTCCCTTTAATAATTTTGCGGTGTGCGCGTGATCAAACGGGCGGTCAATGATCACCTCGTATTCTTTTTCCACATGCCACGAAGGATGCGTGAGTTCCTGCGTTAGATTACCATCATTCGTCAGCAACAAAAGCCCTTCACTTTCCGCATCCAACCTTCCCACGTGGGCAAGCGTCGCCACTTCCTGCGGAAGAAAATCATAAATCGTCGGCTTTCCGCCTTGCGATGCCCGAGAGCTCAGACATCCCGCCGGTTTGTGAAAAATAATTAATCGTGCTGCTGCGGGCCGCACTTCACGCCCACGTACACGTACAGAATCGTTCGGCTGAACAACTGTTGCCAAGTCTTCCACCGAGCGTCCATTGAGGCGTACATCGCCGTTCAGAATGATTTGCTCGCAGGCGCGACGCGACCCTAAGCCACACAGTGCCTAATAGCGGTTGAGTCGCATAGGTTTGATAATAACAAAACAGGCGGCTGTTGCCGCCTGCTAAAAAGTTCCGCTCTAAGCGGAAGTAAATCTCATTCGTCAGGCTTAGTTTTCGGAAGCCCAATCACACGTTGACCGTCCTTAAACTGCCCGCGCCTTTTTAAAACCTCGACCCGCTCGAAACGCTTAAGAACATTGCGCTTCGCCTTGATCGCCCCTTGACCTTTGAGACTGCTATGCTGACTCATAAACTGAGTACCTTACCGGCAATTGCAGCGTCTGCCAATCAAAAGTAGTAACCTGCGACTTAAAATGACAGGACAGACACGACAGATGGGACTACTTCCCTCTCACCAACCTAGACCTGCATCTTGCCAAAATATACAAAGATGCCACGAAGCGAGTTGTACTAAATCTGCCCTATCCGTCGTGTCAGTCCTGTCCGTCCCCTCCGCGACAAAACGCGCCTACACCTCTCTTGATATCGCCGGCACTAAAACAGCATCTCTCATCCCGTGGAGTAATTTTTTATCGGCAGGGCACACCGTTGCCAACACACCACCCAACTTTGTTTCGCGCACCCCGCAAAAATAATACGGACACAACCGTACGCGCCCTCGCATGGATACCATCAGGCCACCCTCTTCATAATCCATGCCAACCATGCGTGGATGGTGAAACTTTTGCAAAATCCATGGGCGTCGTTTCCAATCTGCCAAGGCTTCGTCAATCGCCCGTTTCCAATCTTCCTGCGGCATATCTTGCCCCACCCGCACGCTGCGTGAGCCCCAGGCGAGTTCGGAAAACCCGCTGATTTTTAAAACCAACTCGCGCTCACGTTGACTAAATTTTTTGAGCTCCTCCCAGTCGTGAATTTCCAATCCGGGATAAACCCCCGTCGGCGGCAAAGGCTGGGGGTCCATGAGCCAAGTTCGTGGAATGACTTTTCGTAATGCCAACAAATTGCGATCGCCCAATTCACGCTGCCAAAAGTCGGCTAACGGACGCAGCCAAAACAATGCAAAGAGCAATTTTTCCTCCAGCCACGGTTTAGGCGGTGGTGTCATCTGACGTTTTCCTTCGGCTACCTCACGAAGCAAAATATCCACGCCCGGGATATTTGGTAAATCGAATAGTTCAAAAAATCGGTACGTGCTCGATCGCAAATCCGGCGGCAATACCTCCGCATCCACGACTCGCGCACCAATACGTGCCGCCATCCATTCCATTTCCGGGCGGTAGCCTGCGGCCTCTTTGGAAATCACGATGTCACCATGGCCTTGAACCACGGCAGCAAATCCTTCATCCATCCCTTTCCCTCCCAACACATCGAATCCCTCCGCAGCATAGACCTCATTGAGCCACGATGTAAGGCCGATGCCACCGGGCACGCTATCGAGTTCCGCGATGGTAAATCCACCCTCGGTGAGAATCACATCCGGGCGCAAAATGTGTGGAATTTCTCCTGCTAAAGCTTTGGCTCGCGCTATGGAAATCAATGATTCCGGCTTACCACAATCAAGAAGCTCCGCTATCCACGCAGGGCGTTTTCCGGAGACACTGAGGCGATAAAGAAGATTCGCCGCTTCGAGAAATTTGCGTAGGCGATAACCAAGTTTTTCCAACTCCTCCGCAAGTGCCGCATCGAGAACAAAAGGCTCGGCGGCCACACGCCATTCCTTTCCGGCAAATAGTCCGCCTTCGGGAAGCGCCGTACGAACGCGCACCGCTCGGGCGACGCGTGCTTCTGGAGAATCGGTGGTGTTCACAGCAACAATTTGAGTGCTTCGCGCACGAGTTCTTCCGTGCCAAGCGATGTCTGTCTCTGCGCCACCTCACGAACCGCCTTAGCCGCATTAACCTGTTTGTAACCCAGCGCAATGAGTGCCAACACCGCATCATTCGACACCCGCGCTTCTTCCGTCGGTGCTTTGGATGCACTGGCAGCTTCCCATGCAGCGGCGACGCCGAGTTTATCTTTAAGTTCGAGAACAATTCGCTCCGCCGTTTTCTTCCCGAGGCCACTAATTTTAGAAATGGACGCAATATCCGACTCCACAACGGCGGCCTTAAAACGCACCACATCCATGCCACTTAACACCGCAAGAGCTAACTTGGGACCAACACCGCTGACACGATTTACCAACAGGCGAAACAAGTCCCTTTCCTCGCTGGAGGCAAATCCATACAATAGATGTGCGTCTTCGCGAACTTGCAAATGCGTAAGCAAGCGAACCGACTGACCGGGCGGCGGCAGACGATCATAGCTGGAGAGCGGAATGAAAACTTCGTAGCCTACACCATGCACTTCAATCACCACTTGCGTGGGGAGAATCTCACGGAGAATGCCTTCAAGGTACGTAATCATTGCCCATGACCGCTACCACACCCCACCGCTACGGCAAGCGTGCTTTTGTGATTTTTTTGATGTTGAATTTCGTGGTCGGAGCGCAAACCACGGATGACGCATGGCGCCTCACGATTGTTCCGGCGTTTCAACGTCCGCCTTTGCACAAGCCCCTCCGAGGCTCCAAAACGGCGGTGTTGGTTGTCGCTCGTGAAGCAGGTTATGGAGCCTTGGAATTTGCGAAGGAAAATGAAGCGTTTCAACGTGCTCGAACGAGCGCAGAAAAATTCGGAGACGGCTGGGTTGCGTCTGCGAAAATGGAGATTCATCGCGATAAAAATCGCGTCATTGAAAGCATTATCATCACCGACGAAAACGGCCCGTTCCTTCCGAGTCTCGCTCTTGCTCCCGCCTTTTACGAACATTTCGAGCCCCTGCTCGGCGCCGGATTTTATGTCGTTATTCCCGACCGCAGCACCCTCGCGCTCTTCCCGCGTCTTGCCGGTGGTATTCCTGCCGAAGCTACGGTGCAACTTATCGAAAAGAACCGCTTGGCAACTTATCCGGTCAGCCGCGAGGTTTTCCGAGCGCATCGGGGTGGATTGACCGCTGTCGGTATTCTCGAAGAGTGATGGATCGAACACCGAAAAATTAAAATTCCTTCGACGCCCCAATTTCCATCAAGTGCAAAAGGGCCGCACGATCAGAAAACTCGCGTGCGGCATCCGCATGGTTGATTTCGATGGGCGGGAACGTGTCGTAGTGAACGCCAATGACCTGTGGTGTTTCCAAAAGATTCGCCGCACGTGCGGCATCCGCAGGGCCCATGGTAAAATTGTCGCCGATGCACAGAACCGCAAACTTGAGGGCCGCTTCCTCCGCAATGAACTTCATATCTGCGGTGAGTGCCGTATCGCCGGAATAGTAAAAATTTCCCTCCGTCGTCTCGATGAGAAATCCTCCCGGATTCCCGCCGTAAGTGCCATCAGGCAACACGCTGGAATGAATGGCATTTGTCATTTTGACGCGGCCAAAAGGAAAAGCGCGGCTTCCACCAAGATTCATCGGATGCGTTTTTTCAACACCCTGATTGTTGAACCAATCCGCAATTTCAAAATTGGCAATCACCGTTGCGCCCGTACGCTTCGCAATCTCGACAGCATCGGCCACATGATCAAAATGCCCGTGAGAAATGAGAATATAATCCGCAGGAATTTTTCCGATATCAAGAGTGGCAGCCTTCGGATTCGGGGTGATGAAGGGGTCAAACAACAAATGTGTTCCCGCGACTTCAACTTCGAAACAGGAATGACCGTAGTAAGTAAGTTTCATGTTAACTCACAGGGACAGACGCCGGAGAATACGGCTCAAGCGGCTGAAGATCGAGCGCGGCGAGCAGTTCCATATCCTCGTTTTCACCCGGATTCGGCGTCGTGAGAAGTTTATCACCGTAAAAGAAGGAGTTCGCCCCGGCGAAAAAGCAAAGGGCTTGCCCTTCCTGCGTGAGGGACGTGCGGCCTGCGGAGAGGCGGACTTTGGAAAGCGGGAGAACAATGCGTGCGGTGGCAATGAGGCGCACAAGTTCAAAAATTTTCACTGGTTCGGCCCGCGATTCGAGGGGCGTTCCCGCAACGGGAACGAGACAATTGATCGGCACGCTTTCGGGAGGCGGATTCAAATTGGCCAACACTTCCAACATACGCAGCCGGTCGCGCCGCGTTTCGCCCATGCCGATAATTCCACCGCAACAAACCGACATGCCTGCTCGTTGAACGGCACCGATAGTAGCGAGACGGTCATCGAAGGTATGGGTGCTGATAACTTGCGGATAGTATTCCGGCGACGTGTCAATGTTGTGATTATACGCGGTAACACCGGCCTCTTTTAGTTTTTTGGCCTCCGAATCGTTGAGATGCCCCAAAGTCACACACACCTCCATGCCCAGCTTGCTCACCTCACGAATGCTTTCGAGAACGGAATCAAACCGCCGATCACCCTCGCGCACCCCTTTCCATGCCGCGCCCATGCAAAACCGCGTTGCCCCATTGTCACGGGCAGCCTGCGCATGAGGAAGAATTTCTTCTACGGGCATCAAAGGCTCGGGCTTTAGGCCCGTATTGTGATGCGCACTTTGAGAACAATAACCGCAATCTTCACTGCAAGCACCCGTCTTAATGTTCAGCAGCGTACACAGCTGTACCTCACTCCCAGGCCAATGCTTTTTATGAACCCGATGCGATTCCTCAATAAGCTCAAAAAAAGGACGATCGTAAATTTCTTCCAGTTGCGCGTAAGTCACATTCACCCTGTAAAAAGTAAGTCCGCAAAAATTCAAGTCAATGGCATTGCAACGCCAAGTTCTCGCAGCGTCTCGACAAAATCTCCGTGGGCCTCGTCCATGTAATGCAGAGACTGTAACCTCGCTGCCCGCGCCCCTTCCACATTGGCTTCCAAATCATCAATGTAACATGTCTCCTCCGCACGCACGCCGAACTGTTGAATGGCCCGATGATAAATCTCCGGCTCCGGCTTCATGAGATGTACCCGGTAGGAATACACGCCATCGGAAAATTTCTGAAAAATCTCATAATTCCTAACGATAAAATCGTGGTGCAAAGCGTTTGTGTTTGAGAGCAGATAGAGCGGGAAATGCGAATGCAAAACGGACACCACCTCCCACATCGGCGCATTCGGTTCAAACATATCCTGCCATGCCATGCACAAAGTTTCTCGATCCACCACATGACCATAAACGCCGGACAGAGCGGATAAAAATTCATCACTCTCCACCAAACCCCGCTCGTAATCCTGCGCAAGCTGAGCCAGATCCGGTTGTTTTGGAGGCGGTGCCTTCGCCTCGCGAAGAAGGCGTTGCGCTCGCGTGTAGTCGAGCCGCAAAAGCACATTGCCAATGTCGAAAATGAAAGCGCGTATTTTCATACCTTGAAATGATCATAGCCCCGTACCGCGCCAAGTCCCTCACGAATACCTTTTCGCGCTAAAGTGCCAATTCGCGTCAGGCGCAATTTTGGAAAATTCTTACGCCACTCGATCTCCAAGCGATCCGCATCCACGCGACCCACCGCAAAGAGCAATTCAAAATCCTCCCCATCCCCCAACGCCTGCTCCGGCGTAACCCCACGGCGACGTGGTAAGAAGGACGTGTCCAATGTAAAACCCACATCACTTGCCTTAGCAAGACGCGGCAAATCGGCTGCCAAGCCATCGCTCAAATCCATCATGGCGTGAATGTGAAAATGCCTCACCAACCACACTGCCTCCTCCACGCGTGGTTGAAAACGCAAATGCCATCCCGACGCCAACGAACCACCGAGAACTCCCGTGACAAAAAGCACATCCCCGGAACGTCCTCCGCAGCGACGCACAAAATGCTTTTCATCAACTTCGCCCGTCATCGCCACATTGATAACCATCGGCCCCTCCGTACGCGCCATCTCGCCCCCCACCACATGAAATCCAAATGTTCGTGCCGCCTTTTCAATTCCTCGGTACATCTGCGTGAGCCAAACTCCTGTTTGTTTCGGACGCAGCACGCAGGTGATCAAGGCGTGCTTTGGACGCCCCCCACACGCCGCGATGTCACTCACCGCACGGCACACCGCCTTCCAACCAACAGCTTGCGGCACGTCGGCCTCGCGAAAATGACGCCCCTCAACCACCACATCGGTTTTGAGCAAAAACAAAGACGTTTCCGACGGGCCTCGCACCGCCGCACAATCATCTCCAATCCCCGCCGGAACGCAACGCGATGCGGGTTGACGCACGAGGTGCTGAATCCGCTCCACAAGCGCATCTTCATCGGTTATTAGGCGTCGGTTCACAGCACAAAAAGAATAAGCCCCACTTGGAAGGCATTGAAAATCGCGTGCATAAGCATCGGCACCACTAATGATCCTGTACGCTCGTAGGCGAGCCCGAGACAAAATGCTAAAGTGAAAAGTGCGGGAATAGAAAACGCATGACCGTGAATAAGGGCAAAGAGCAAACTGGTGAAGGTTAATGCCAAAAATGCACCGATGTATTTTTTCATCACCGCATACAAATAACCGCGAAAAATGAACTCTTCGGCAAACGGTGCAATGACAATTGCCATCGTCAATACACCCACGCGATCACGCGGAGATTTTGCCTCGACCAAAAACCGAACCACATCCTGCGGTGTCCCCTCATTTCCCGCAGCTCCATGCACCATGCCTTGCACAAGAACCAACAGCGGATAGGCCGCAGCGATATAAAGGAGACCTCGACCCAAAGCGCGCGGAAAGGAAATCGCTCTCCAGCCAAATACCTGCTTGAGCGAAAAGTTGCGGTAAATAATTAGTCCGAGAAGTAAGAGAACAATGGAGCCATAGAGAACTACGCCAAGGACAATATGGCGAAACTCCATCGTCGGAGGTTCGGTGTCCGCCAAAGAACTTCGCCCCTGCATGGCAAACCACGCCATCAGCACAAGTGCCATCGCCAGATCCAAACGCGCCACCCACGCCGTGTTTACCAGACCTGCATTTCGCACCAAAATGGTACGCGCCACCGGAAGGTAAAATCGCAACCCTACCGCCGTAAAAACGGCGATCAAAAGCACTTCAACCCATGCAAATCCCGTATTTACCACGCGTAAAATTCCGGCAAGAGGTACGCGCGCCCCGGCTGCATCCGAAAGGAAGGCGTAACTCCGAGATTCAATTCCACTTGCGATTTTGCACCCATCCCAAGCCAGCGAAGAATACGTCGAAAACTCATTTGCGGCTCATAGCGAATCACTCCGGCCTCCGGCGTTTTAGCCAACTCACGCGCTTTGTCGAAGGCATCTTCCATATAGCCAATCTGATCCACCAACCCGGCTTCCTTGGCATCTCGTCCTGTTAAAACACGACCATCTGCCAGCCCTTCCCGCAGATCGCCCGCCGAAAGATTTCTGGCATTGGCCACAATATCCAAAAAACGCCCATAAGTTTGCTGCACCATACCTTCGACATAAGCCTTTTCTTCCGGCGTCATCGGGCGCGAACCACTTAGCATGTCCTTAAATTTCCCGCTCTTAAATACCACAGCATCGAGGCCGACTTTCTGAAAAAGCCCCTCGTAGTTGAGCGTCTGAATAATCACGCCGATGCTTCCCGTGAATGTCGTATCGTTGGCGACAATCCAATTTGCCCCGCAGGAAAGATAATAGGCACCCGAAGCACCCATGGAGGACATCGCAGAAACAACGGGCTTTACGGCACTGACCTTTTTAATTTCATGCCACAAAATATCCGAGGCCGTCACTTCTCCACCCGGTGAGTCCACGGCAAGCACGACCGCTTTGATATTTTCATCCTCCGCAGCAGTTCGCAAAGCTTTGGTAATATCGTCCACCATCGAAGTTCCCCACTCGCTTTCATCGTTGGCGTGAATCACTCCCCGCACGGGAATCACCGCAATTTTGCCCGCATCCTTCGCACCTTCCTCAATCACGATTTGCTCGAGGGGCGGGATTTTATTGATCGTGGCACTTTCCGCTTCACCAACGCCGAGAGCGGCCACAAGAATGAAGTTAACAAACATGCTGGCACACAGCGCGAGAAACACGACTAACAAGGCACACCCTGTTTTTTTCATCCTCGGAACATCGCCGACCTCGTGCCGCAAGACAAGCGGGAACCCTGCGGTGACTTGCTATCTCATGAACCAAACTGCTTAATTGCCTGCAAACCCATGCACCCACAAAAGGAAGCACTTGTGCGACTGCTTGCTGACGATGACGAGTCAACCGTCCATCTGGTCAAAGTGCAATTGGCACAAGTAGGGTCCGAACAGCTCGCTGATTTGCGCGACCTCGCGAATTGCGACAATCCTGCGGCAGCACTCCACGCCCGCGATGTTTTGCACGCGGTGATACAAAATGAAGCGGTCACACAATTTGAGGCACTTTGTGCAACCTTTGACGAACAATCCGATCTCGAAGAAGCCTGCTGGTTGCTAAGTACATCGTTGCTCCGTGGATTAGATACTGTCTCCTGCTGTCAGCGTCTGGACATTTGGGGTGCCGAGCTAGAACGCCGCTTGCGCCGATCATCCCACGAAAAATCGCATGTGGAAATTATGACGGATTTCCTCGCAAACGAGCTCACATTCACGGGAAATACCGAGGACTATTACCATGAGGAAAATTCCTTGCTTCCCTGCGTACTCGATTCCCGCAAAGGTGTTCCCATTACCCTTGTGCTGCTCTACATGTTCATCGGTCGCCGCGCCGGTATTTCGATTGGCGGCGTCAATTTACCCGGGCATTTTCTCGCACGGCACGGCGCTGTCCTTTTCGATCCATTCCATGGTGGCCGCGTGATGACACAACGGGATTGTGCGGAAATTCTACGACGTCAAAACAAACAACTCGAAGCGTGGCATCTCCATGTCGCCACCCAACGGCAAATTCTCACCCGCACCCTCGCCAATCTTCTCTATGCCTACCATCGTTGTGGTAACCAAGTGCTTTACCAACGACTCAAACGCTGGAGTCATATCCTCTGCGGCAACACATGATTCAAGCCGAAGTCATCAATACCGGCTCCGAGCTGCTCCTCGGACTCGTTCAAAACACCCACCTCACCTGGCTCGCCGGTCAGCTCGCTCCCCTCGGCGTAACCATCACAAGGCAAGTGTGCGTTCCAGATGGCCCGGAGATTCGCAACGCCCTCGCAGAGGCTCTCCAACGTGCGGATATTGTCTTTTGCACGGGGGGGCTGGGGCCAACGACGGATGACATTTCCCGCGAGGCCACGGCAGAACTTTTAAATCTCCCGCTGCAGCTGGATGAGGACGTGTTAAAAACCATCCAAGATATTTTCGCCCATCGCCATTTACTGCTCACCGCAAACAATCGGCGTCAGGCCATGGTGCCACAGGGCGCCCACGTTCTCGCCAATGCTTGCGGAACCGCTCCGGGACTGTATTTCCCACCGCCACTCCTCGAATCCTATCATAGCGGCCATCTTTTTCTGCTCCCCGGGCCACCACGTGAATTGTATCCGATGTTTGAAGCGGCGGTGTCACCGATTTTGCAGACGTCTCTTCCGCCGAAGGAAGACCGTGATTGCCGCATTTACCGTTGCACCGGCCTAGGTGAAAGCTTGCTGGAAAATCAGATTGGTTTCCAAATCGAAGCTCGTGGCGATATCAATGTGGGCTATTGCGCCCGCCCCTCCGAAGTTGATTTTCGCCTCATGGGGCCCAAGGCTGCCCTTGATGAAGTGGAACCTCTCATCCGGGCCTCGGTGGGAGAATGGATTTATTCCCGTGGCGAAACACTCGAGCAAACCGTAGTGAATCTTCTCAAAAAAAATCATGCAACATTGGCTATTGCGGAGTCATGCACAGGCGGTGCTCTCGCCAGCCGCATCACCGATGTGCCGGGAGCCTCCGAAGTTTTTCTCGCGGGCCTTACAACTTACGCGAACTCGGCCAAACAGGCTTTCCTCCATGTTCCCGCCGAATTGCTGGAAAAATATGGTGCTGTCAGCGAGCCTGTCGCTACAGCAATGGCGGAAGGGGCACGGCTAGCTGCGGGAAGTGCGTTGGCACTTTCCACTACAGGCATCGCGGGACCAAATGGTGGCACCGACTCCAAACCCGTAGGTACGATTTACATTGGACTCGCCGTGAAAGGGGTCCCCACGATCGTGAATCCTCATTTTTTTCCCGGTGATCGCCTGACATTTAAGCAACGCGCCGTGACTGCAGCACTCGATCTCCTGCGGCGACATTTAGAAGGGCTACCCTTGGTCAGCGGCTCGGGAACGCCTCCCGGTTCTCGAACGCAAAGGGCACGTTAGATTTTTTTCACATCATGCGCACCGGAATTTTTGGAGGAACCTTTGACCCCATTCATCATGGGCACCTCATCCTCGCTCGCACCGCTGCCGAAGAACTCGCATTGGATCGCGTGGTTTTTATTCCCGCCAAGACATCTCCGCACAAAAGCAAAACCAAAACCACCTCCCCTGCGGGCCGCTTCACCATGACGCAACTCGCCATAGCGGCAGAGCCAATGTTTGAGGTGTCGGATATAGAATTAATGCGCCCTGCGCCGAGCTATACCGTAAACACCCTTCAGCAATGGAAAGCACAATTTCCCCAAGATGAATTATTTCTCCTCATCGGCGCCGATAATGCCGCCACTTTTGAAACGGAATGGCATCAACCCCATGTAATACGGCGCCTCGCTTCGATCATCGTGTTGGATCGCGTGGGTAGTTTGATTCCCGAAGAATGGCGCATCATCCGGCATCTCGTAGATATTTCTGCCACCGATATTCGCACTCGAATTTCCCAAGGCCGAAGCATCCGGTATTTGACGCCGGACGCTGTGTGCGATTACATCGCCACTCACAGCCTTTATCGTACAACGTGACACCCGATTCCGAAATCATTGCCCTCGCTGCCGCAAACGCAGCCTCCGACAAAAAAGCCGACGACATCCGCATTCTCGATCTGCGCAACATTTCCAGCTTTGCCGATTTTTTTGTCATCTGTTCGGGAAATAGCGAGCCGCACCTCAAAGCCATTGCCTCCGAAATTCGCGAAAAACTACGTGAGAGCTTAGGGATTCATGCCAACACCGACGGCTTTCCTGCCAGTCAATGGGTGGTTCTCGATTTCCATGGCGTCCTTATTCACATTTTCCATCCGGAAAAACGAAACTTCTACGATCTGGAATCCCTTTGGCGCGACGCGCCGCTCATCCCCTTTGAAACAACGGCGGAGAATCTGTGAAAACTATCTTAAGGCTCCGTATAGAGTTCTCGGTAGCTCAGGGTTAAATAAGACGGCCTTTTACTTGGAGGAAAATAGGGATGTCGGCTTTTCCGAAAATTGCCTTTGGGTACCACACCCCTGCGGGAAACTTCGTGCGCAAAAACGAAGATTCGTTCGTGAGAGTGCGGACTATCACAACCGAGGGGACTGTGGCACCTGAAGAGAAATTTTTTGAAGAGCAGTGACTTTTACGATCACGGGCGAGACGCCCGTGCCCCCTGAGCTTCCCTGAGCGTTCCTGATCTCCCCTGGACACTCCTAGAACGTGTCCTGCACTTTTTAAGCACCAAGGGCGCGATATTGGTGGCGTCCCGTTACACGGTGCATGACACGCTCTAAACTTGAACTTTAAAGATTCTTGATAGGCTCTAACTAAGCGACAGCACCACAAGATCAGGAATTTTTCGGAAATGCGCATCTGCCGTCAGCACGGCGGCGCCGAAACGCAGCGCACACGCAGCGATCAAAATATCCTGAGCCGGAAGCACAATGCTGCGTCGGTCCAGTCGCCACGCCAAATCTGCGGCTTCCGACCACAGCCGGTTGTCCGTCGGTACACAGCACATGACGTCCATAAATGCGGACACCCTTTCGCGGACAGTAGGCTGTTTGATGCCGCGCAGCACTTCGAGGCGAATCATCCCGCACGTCACCAAATCCATGTCATGCGCCCATGCACGCAACTCCCAGGTAGGATCGCACCCCTGTCGTAACAAGTCTATAAAGACATTACTGTCAACCAGCGCGGCGTTTACCATGTTTTTCGGAAGTTTCCGCGACGCGTAATCCCATCAAGTCATAATCGGGATCAACGGCATTTTTTAATTCTTCGGAACTGAATCCGAGTCCCTCGTTGAGGAAGGTCTTCAAACGGCTACGCCGATCCATTTCCCGAAGGGCCATTTCGACCGCCTCGGTTTTGGTCTCAAAGCCGTAAGCTTTCATCACTCTCGCAAGCAAAGCCTCGTCCATGTGCATTGTCATTTTCATTGCCATACCAAGTATGGCACGAGGGCCATTTTGTCAAGCGAGAATTATTTGCCTCAAAAATTAATTCCGTCGCAGAGCTGACTCCTATTTGCGAGCTATTGCTAAAACTGTCTGAAAATGAGGTGCCTTAATCTCGCGGCTAACCACGGAAACTTCAGCATCCTTAAATCCCGTCTTTTCGAGAAGCTGCCACAATTCCACTTCCGAAAATCCCAGCCACACATGCGCATATTGCGTGCGGGCCTGTTCAAAAGAATGACTCAGTAAATCGAGAATGAGAAGGCGTCCTCCCTGCTTGAGAATCCGCCGCGCCGCAGAGAGTGCTTTTCCCGGGCTAGCCGCATGATGCAAGGCTTGGCTGAAAAGCACCAAATCCACACTCGCAGCCTTAATCGGTGGGTCTTCAATTTCTCCAAGTCGGTATTCGAGATTCTCGATCCCATTTTCTTCCGCCAATCTCATTCCAAAATCCACCATCGCCGGAGAATTATCCACCGCGATAATTTTCTTCGCTCGCCCCGCGAGAAGCTGCGAAAGCGTTCCCTCACCCGCCCCAAGATCGGCGATGACCATCGGCGGCAACAACCGCAATAACCCATGCGCCAAGGCCCGCCAAGAACGCCCAGGAACATACGTGCGGCCAAATTTTCCCGCAAGGCGATTGAAATACTCTCCTGCCTTATCACGACGTTTGCGCAGCACTAACTTCAAAGCCGCATCATCCTCCGCAGCCTCTGCCATCTCATCCCCGCCGCTCTCAATAAGCTCCGCGACCGCCGCAGGAACGCGGCGTCCACGTGCATAGTAAATGTTCCGCCCCGCTCGACGATCGGATACCAGCCCTTCTGCCTTCAACTGCGCCAAATGCGCACTAATCCGCGATTGCCCCATCCGAAAAATTTGCTGCAGCTCCGCCACCGTCAATTCCTCACGCCCAATTAATCGCAAAATCCGTAGCCGCGTCGCGTCGGAAAGCAATTTCAAAATTTTAACAAGAGACGTCATTTTTTCGTGGACTCATCAAAATATCATGATACGTTGATAGGTCACGCGGAAACGTCAGACGCTATCCTGCGGTTTCGCTCCATCAACCATTCAAATCCCATGATTTCAGACTTCATTTTTTCATCCGAGTCGGTTGGCGAAGGCCATCCTGACAAAGTATGCGACACCATTTCCGACGCCGTTCTTGACGCGTGCCTCGCGCAGGATAAACGCAGCCGTGTGGCTTGCGAAACATTGGTCAAGAGCAACATTGTCGTCCTCGCCGGTGAAATCACCACCGATGCCAAACTCAATTTCGAATCCATCGTTCGCGAGGCAATTCGTGGCATTGGCTATGTGAATGACGATGATATTTTTCACGCCGATAAAGTTTTCATCACCAAGGCCATCACCCAGCAAAGTCAGGACATCGCCCAAGGCGTCAATGCCTCCAAAGCCAAAGGCAAAAAAACTGCCGAGCAAGGCGCGGGCGATCAAGGTCTGATGTTCGGATTTGCGTGTAATGACACGGCGGAGCTTATGCCTGCACCGGTCATGTTTGCCCATCGCCTCGGACGCGATCTCACCAAGATTCGCAAAGCCGGCAAAGCCGCATGGCTTCGCCCCGACGCGAAATCACAGGTGTCCGTTCGTTATGTGGATGGCAAGCCACGTGAAATCACCGCAGTCGTGGTTTCCACGCAACACGCGGCGAATGTCAGCCACGCAACCATTGAAAAATTCATCATCGAAAACCTCATTAAAAAATCTCTGCCCGCGAAACTTCTTACCAAAAAAACGGAATTTCTCGTCAATCCCACCGGCAATTTCGTCATCGGCGGACCGCAAGGAGACGCGGGCCTGACCGGACGCAAAATCATCGTAGATAGCTACGGTGGCATGGGACGTCATGGTGGAGGAGCATTTAGCGGTAAAGATCCCAGCAAGGTGGATCGCAGTGCCGCCTACATGGGTCGTTGGGTTGCCAAAAACATCGTCGCCGCCGGCCTCGCCGATCGTGCCGAAATTCAATTTGCCTACGCGATTGGGCATCCCAATCCGGTTTCAGTCACGGTGGATACCTTCGGAACTAACAAAGTGGACGAGAAAAAACTCGAGCGGGCGGTATTAGAGACATTCAGCTTTAAGCCTGCGGACATCGTCAAACAACTCGATCTCCTTCGCCCCATCTACGGCAAGACAACCAACTATGGCCACTTCGGCTACAAGTCGGGCCTCGCCTTTGCTCCATGGGAGGACACAAGCAAAGCCGCCACCTTGAGAAAAAAGGCAGGACTCTAAGCGCAGTCCTTATCGAACAACCTAGAAAGTCAACACATCATGAGCACGACAACTGCCACCGCTAAAACAACCGATTTCAAAGTCAAAGACCTTTCTCTCGCCGATTGGGGGCGCAAAGAAATTGAAATCGCCGAAAAGGAAATGCCGGGCCTTATGGCCATTCGCGAGAAATACGCCAAGGACAAACCTCTCGCCGGTGTTCGTGTCACTGGGTCGTTGCACATGACTATTCAGACAGCCGTGCTTATCGAAACGCTTGTCGCACTCGGTGCCAAAGTTCGTTGGGCCAGCTGCAATATCTTCTCCACGCAAGACCAAGCCGCCGCCGCCATCGCTGCCACCGGCGTTCCGGTTTTCGCATGGAAAGGCGAGACACTCGAAGAATATTGGGACTGCACATGGAAGGCCATCGTTAACCCCGAAGGCCTCGGACCTCAACTCGTCGTGGACGACGGCGGAGATGTGACCCTTTTTCTCCACAAGGGCTACGAAATGGAAGACGGCGACGATTGGGTGAACACACCCAGCGGCAGCCACGAAGAAAAGGTCATCAAGGACCTTCTCAAAAAAATCCACGAAGAGAATCCCTTCATTTTTCACGAGCTTGTCCAGCAATGGCGCGGCGTGTCGGAAGAAACAACCACAGGCGTCCACCGCCTCTACAAACTTCAGGAAATTGGCAAGCTCCTCATCCCGGCGTTTAACGTCAATGACTCCGTCACCAAATCAAAATTCGACAATCTCTATGGTTGTCGCCACTCATTGGTGGACGGCCTCAACCGCGCCCTCGATGTCATGATCTCCGGCAAAGTCGCCGTCGTTTGCGGTTATGGCGATGTCGGCAAAGGCTCAGCACAATCCCTGCGTGGTCAAGGCGCACGCGTTATTATCACGGAGATTGATCCCATCAACGCACTGCAAGCCGCGATGGAAGGTTTTGAAGTCACCACGCTCGAAGACACACTCGGGCGCGGCGATATTTACATCACCACGACCGGCAATAAAGACGTGATCACGGCGGATCATATTTCCAAGATGAAAGATCAGGCCGTGATCGCCAACATTGGCCATTTCGATAACGAGATTCAGGTGGACAAACTCAACAACCTTCCTGGCGTCAAGAAAGTCAACATCAAGCCTCAGCTCGACAAATACATCTTCCCCGACGGCAAAGAAGTCTTCCTTTTAGCCGAAGGCCGTCTCGTCAATCTCGGCTGTGCTACGGGACATCCGAGCTTTGTCATGAGCAATAGCTTCAGCAATCAAACCCTCGCTGCACTCGATCTTTGGAAAAACAAAGATGTCTATAAACCCGCCGTCTATGTGCTTCCAAAGAAACTGGACGAAGAAGTCGCGCGTCTCCATCTCGATAAAATCGGCGTCAAGCTCACCAAGCTCACCAAGGAACAATCCGACTACCTCGGTATCCCTGTGGACGGCCCTTACAAGGCCGAGCATTATCGGTATTAGAACGTGCCCTGCACTTTTCAAGTGCCAACGACGCGAAGCTATCCCAGCCCTGCCCAAACGGGCTGGGTTCAGGTGACATATTGAAGGCATTCCGTCAATAACTGTGGCACCTGAAGAGGAATTTTTTGGGGAGTGATTACTTTTACGATCACGGGCGAGACGCCTGTGCCCCCTGAGCTTGCCACAACTCTAAAATTGGCCTTAAAGCGATAGCAGCGTGCCGCTGCTACATGATTCCTGCCCTATTCCACAGAGGACGAACGTCCACAATACGATTTTCACGCACCGATTGGTCTATGGCAAAAGCAGTGATGGCGGAGTAAAGACCTTCCTTCACCGACGCATAAGGCGGCTCACCTTCGAGCAGTGTGCGGCTGAGCTTTTCACCCATAATCTTATCCCCTCCCCCGTGCCCATCCGTAGGATCATCAATAAGAGTTTCCATGGAGGAATCCCATCCTATACGCCCTAGCTCAAGTTTCCCTGCTACCAAATCTCCGCGTAATGCTGCTCTTGCACCCACAAAAAGCATCCGCCGCTCGGGAATTCCCGCGTTGCAATTCGTATGAAACGTTGCACGCACGCCGTTGGCGTATTCCAAAATCGCCACCTGATTGTCGAAAATGTCGGCGTCTCCGGAAAATGGGTCCGTCACCTCAATAACAGGCGTTATCCATCCGCGATATGCCGGAAGCCCCTCAGCATTAGGGCCAATGTCTTCCGCCAATTTTGCATTTTCCCGCGTAAAAACATCCTGCCCACCAAAGCTCGCAGCGCGAACAGGCAGGGAGCCAATGAACCAATTGGCGAGGTCAATATCGTGGCAGCATTTCTCCAACACATGTCCACCGGAGAGCTCCCATGACTTCCGCCAATTTCCGAAAATATAGCCGCCGTGGTTAAACCCAAGCGTTTCATTAAACTCGAATGAAATTAATTTCCCGAGAACGCCGGAATCCACCACTTCGCGGATTTTCTGATAAAACCGCGAATACCGCAGCACCAATCCCAGCGCAAATGTACGGTCGGAAGCCGCCACCGCATCACGAATCGCCAAACAATCCTCTAGCGTTGTTGCTAGCGGTTTTTCCGCAAAAACATGCTTGTCTGCCGCCAACGCACCAAGAATATGACGCTTATGCTGATTGTTCATCGAGCCAATAAATACCCATGAAATCGCGGGGTGCGTGAGTAATTCTTCTTCGGAACCGCAAGCTATCACGGATTTTCCAAAGAGCCTCTGCGTCTCCTCGACCGCCAAAGTACTCGGATCATACACCGCCCGAATTTCAATCTTATCTCCAGCGGCTTTTTTTAAATTCTGCACCACGCCACGCATGCGATTGCCACTGCCAATGATTCCAATTCCTACGGGAGTCTCGACGCTTTTCATAGCGTGACAACGTAGCATGGAGTATTCGTGTTAAGGTATAGTCAATTTGCCAAATAATTTAACAATTATGACAACCTTAAAATCTCCCAATCTTCTAACTTTGCTCCCCATAGTGCGTCAGCTTCCACCTCCTCGGAGCTATGACGGCATGGATGGAGTGGCACCCTTGCAACCTCGGCATTTGCTGCTCTTCCTTCGTGAAAAATCGAAATCCCTCATGCACGGAAGAGAAGAGTTTTCGCGGCATCACCGCCATGTGCTCATCATCGCCCTGCGTGGAGAAGGGAAAGTCGGTATTGATGCCCATGTTTTTGCCATCAAAGCCGGACAAGGAATTCTCATCCTTCCATTCCAATCGCACTATTACCTTCAACCGCTCGCTGCCGATTTGGCATGGCTGTTCATCACCTTTGAGCATCCGCCGGAAAAACGTCTTGCGTCCATGCGTGGACGCGGAGCCTTGTTGTTGGAAGAAACCGACGCCTACCATCTGCAAAACCTCGTCGCCGCATGGTTGAACACGCGAAAAAAAAGCGATGCGCCTCTGCATCTAACGCTTATTCTAGAAAACCTAATTCGTCGGCGAACGAAGCGTCCAAGGCGTCCGGGGCAGGAAGGATATGCTGATGTTTGGCTGACCCGCGTTAACAGTCTCATTTTTGACCACCGCGCCACCAACTTCACCATGCGGAATCTCGCGCATTGGCTTGGGGAGTCCGTCAGCTCCCTTCGTGGCAAGTTTCATCAAGCCACCGGAACCTCTATTGGGCGTCATGTGCGGCATGTCAAAATGCGCTATGCCTGCGAGCTGCTGTTAGCGGATACCTTGCGCATTGGAGAAATTGCCTCCCATTGCGGCTACGACACCCTTTTTGCCTTTAGCCGAGCCTTTCACAAAACTATAGGCCAATCCCCCACAGCGTACCGCAAGCGTCTGCTTGGAAGGTGAGAAGTTATTGAGATTGTATGTTCAAATCGTAAGAAACCGCCAAGGAACACGAATTAACGGGAATAAAAAGCAGGAAGAAACATATCTACATGCTTGGCTCCAAGTGGCACTGGCAGCACCAGCGGGTGTCGGAGTCTCCGATCTGGTGCTCCGAATGGCACACTGAGATAAGGGGAGGTTGAGAAAATTTCGATGCTCTCAGCTTTCCGGAGGGTACCACACCCGCCTCGGGCGCCGTGCTGTGCGCCCTCGCACGGCACATGGATCGGGAAAACTCTCACGCCAAAGCCCTCGACGGGGAGCATCGAAGACAAGCGCGAAGACTCTGCGTCCGATGCGGAAAAGGGAAAGGGTTGCCCCCCCCCCAATGTCTTCGCGAATGTCATCCCAGCCGCGGGATGCTCGGTATGCGGTCGAAATGGGCATCGCGCGAATAGAGGAGCAGCGAGTGCTCTATGGCAAGGGCAGCAATCCAGATGTCGTTTGTGGGAATCGGCGTGCCGGCTTTACGCAGGCGTCCGTAAATCACCGCGTAGTGGTAGGTCGTCGTGTCCGTGCTGTGGGCGGCCCTCACTCCGGGTTGTTGCAGCAGTTCGTTGAGGACGCGAACCTGCACATCCCCGCGCTTTAAGGCCACGGAACCCGCGCGGATTTCCGCCAATACGACAAAGGGAATCACAAGGAGCGTCGCCTGCTCGAAGGTGTCAACCACAGTAGGATCGCCCGCGCAGAAATCTATGAAGCGATTCGAGTCTATGAGAAGTCTCATCGCCAATCATCCTTATTCACCCTGTCCTGAGCCCGCAGCGCGGCCCGCCACGCCTTGATATCTGCCTTGGGAACATGGCGGACGATGCTGCCGAGCGAACGATAGCGCACCGGCGTGCCATCCACGCCTAGTCCGCGTGCAAGGGCACCGAGTGTCGCTTGATTGAGGCTTACCCCCTCAAGCGCCGCCGTCTCCCGCAGGCGTATATCCACTTCCGAAGGTACATCGCGAATGGTATATTGTACAGATTGCCTCTCATTCATGCAGGCATTGAATACGATACCCACAGGCACGTCAAGCCTTTTACTTTTCTCATGGGAACATGATAGACAGGATGAACAGGGTTTTCAGGATAGGGAGCAGGAAATCCTAACGATCCCCCCCAAAAAAAGCATTCGCTTAAATTCACCGCCTAGGGCCTTGCGAGCGGCGGTGCGTATGGCGGATGATTTGGACGGTTTGAAAAGCGGATGCGGAAAATAGGGGGGTGGATAAAGTGAGGAAGGAGTTATTTTATTCGGATTCGATGCGGTCTTTCATGCGGTAGCTTGTGCCTTCTAT